>CADCTC010000031.1:0-11553 GCA_902805635.1 uncultured Chloroflexota bacterium | reverse complement strand
AAGAGAGCCGGGGCGGGCGCTGACCGACATGGTGGTCACGCGGGTGCCGGCCGAGATCGTGCGCAACCCGCGCAACCCCATCGGGCGCTACGCCGACCCGGAGGAGCTGGCGGAGGTAATCAACTTCCTGTGCTCCGAGCAAAACACGTATATGTCCGGCGGCATCGTGCCGGTGAAAGGAGGGACCGCCTGAGATGGCCACTACGAGCGAGTCTGGACCGGTACGAGTCGGAATCGCGGGGCAGGGGCGCAGCGGGTGGGGCATCCACGCCAAGACGATTCAGACGCTGCCGGAGCAGTTCCGGGTGGTGGCGGTGGCCGACCCCATCGAAACGCGGCAGGAGGAAGCGCAGGCGACGCTGGGCTGCCGCGCGTACGGCGACTTCGACGCGCTGCTGACGGACGACGAGGTTGAAGTAGTGGTCGTGTCGGTGCCGAACCGGCTGCACGCGGAGTACAGCCGGCGCGCGCTGGCGGCGGGGAAGCACGTAGTGACCGAGAAACCGTTTGCCCTCACCGTGGCGGACGCGGACGCGACGATCGAGGCGGCGAAGCAGGCGGGGCGGGTACTGGCGCCGTTCCAGAACCGGCGCTACGAGCCGCACTTCCGCAAGGTGCGGGAGGTGGTGGAGTCGGGGGCGCTGGGGGACCTGCTGCTGGTGCGGATCGCGTCGCACAGCTTCGGCAGACGCTGGGACTGGCAGACGCTGCTGGAGTACGGCGGCGGCCAGGCAGCAAACAACGGGCCGCACGCGCTGGACCACGCGATGCACTTCCTGGGAGATGGCGAGGTGCGCCTGTTCGCGGACCTGCGCAACGGCCTCTCCAGTGGCGACGCCGAGGACCACTTCACGGTATGCATGAAAGCGGGAACGGGCCCGCGCGTGGACGTGGAGGTGAGCACCTGCGTGGCGTACCCGCAGGACCGCTGGTTCATCGCGGGCACACGCGGTGGCCTGCGAGGCACCACGAGCGAGCTGCGCTGGCGGTACGTGGACTGGACGGCGCTGCCGCCGCGACCGGTGGACGAGCGGCCGCCGCCCGACCGGAGCTACAACCGAGAGAAGGTGGAGTGGCACGAGGAGAGCTGGACCGATCCCAAGGACGCGGTGCCGGACAACCGGGCCTTCTACGAGGACCTCTACCGGACGCTGCGCCAGGGGGCGCCGCTGTACATCACGCCGGAGAGCGTGCGGCGCTACGTGGCGGTGCTGGAGCAGTGCCGCGCTGCGTACCGGCCGGAGCGCACTGCGGCAGCGGCGGGCAGCGGCACGAACTGAGGGGCGATAGTGGCCGAAGGGCGCCGGCGTGGGTCTCGGCCTGTCCGAGGACGCACGGCGCCAGCGACGCGCCCACTTACGCCATGCGCTTGACGTCTTCGTCGAGCAGCAGCTGCGCTTCGCGCTGCGCCGTGGACAGGCCGTCCTTGATGCCGATCTCGTTCTTGAGGATCTTGCTGACGTTACCGTTCAGAGAAGCGGTGATCTTGGGCAGCGAGGGCAGCGCCGGCCAGCGCCAGCCGTACGGCGCCAGATCCACAAAGCCCTTGAGCTGCGGATCGGTCTTCAAGTAGTCCTGCAGCTCCTTGGACGCAAGCGCCGCCTTGCTCACCGGCAGCGACGTGGCCTGGATACAGATCTGCGCCTGCGCGTGCGCGTCGTTCATCCACTTCACCACGCGTGCCGCCGCTGCACGACGCTCGGCCGGCACCTCCTTGAAGAGGGCCATGTTATGGCCGCCGTTGTTGGTCACGATCTGTTTCTTCTGGGGATGGACCGGCAAGTGAATCACGCCGAAGTCGGGCGCGTTGTTCTGGCGAAACGTAGGGATGCGATACGGCCCCTGTACCTCGAAGACGACGTCGTTCTTCGCGTCGCGGTATGTCTCGGTCTTGCCGTCTGCCGGGGCGACGCCGTTGCGGATGAAGCCCTGGATCAACTCCATCACCTGGAGCATTTCCGGCGTGTCCACTGTGACTTTCTTCGAGTCGACGCTGACCGGCGAAGCGCCCGTAGTCCGCAGCCAGTTGGCCCAGAAGACCCAGTTCATGGAGAGCACTTGCAGCCCCGGGCGGACGAACTTGGCCGCCGCGGTCCGGAAGTCGTCCCAGGTCCAGAGCTCTTTCGGTGCAGCCACGCCCACTTGCTGGAGCAGGCCCCTGTTGTAGACCATGGCCACATTGTTCGTGTAGATCGGCACGCTGGCCAGCTTGCCCCGCCAGGTGCTGCTGTCCAGCATCGCGGGGTAGATGTCCGCGCGCTGCTTGACCCAGTCCTTGTCCGACTTGAGCTCGACGTCAATGTCCGCGAGCATGCCGCTGGCGAACATGTCCGCCGCGTCGGTATACGCGGTGAAGATCACGTCGGGTGGCGTCCCTCCGGCTGCCAGCGACTTGTATTTGTCGACGGTGGTGGCGTCTTTCCCGGCGCCGAGGTCGACGGTGATCTTGTCCGCGTTGTTCGTGCTGAACTCGCTCAGCAGCTTGACCCGCGCCGCGCCCTCCGGATGGGTTTCGGCCAGGTTGGACATATAGGCGACCGTCACCGGCTTTGCGGAGGACGTCGCGGCCGGCGCGTCTGATCCGCCACACGCAGCGAGAGCCAGCGCGCCGGCGCCGGTTGCCACACCCGCACCCACGCGCCCGAAGGCGCGCCTGGTCACTGGCGTCGTACGTGATTTTGCGAACCAAGCTTTCATGAGCCATGTACTCCAGACTGATCGTACTTGGGCTGCTTCGGCGCGCTTTGCGAGCGGGCCAATCGCAACGCGCTCTCCCAAAGTGGCAACGTGACCCTGCTCCCGCCCCGCCGATGCGACTCGATGCACGCGAACAGCAGCTCGGCGTTTGCGTAGGCGACGTGCACCCCCCCGCGCGGCGATTCGCCGGTGTCCAGCGCGTGCACCAGGTCCTCGACCAGGCGCAGTGTGCTGCTCGCGCGCTCGACCTCGGGAAATGGCCTCTGCACGTGCAGCTTCGTCCCGAGCTCGGCGGACGTCTCCACTCGCCACAGCTCGAAGGCCGCCCCGGCCGCGCGCGCGACAAGGGCCCCTTTCTCGCAGATGGCCTCGATGTCGTTGTTGCGCGGGCTCAGCAGGGCGTGCGCGGTCACCCCGTTGGCGAACTGGATCACGGCCTGCGCCTCCGGGTCGGCGGTGACGACATCTCCCTGCACGATTGTGTCGCCCGCCGGCAGGTACGCCTGCACCCATTCTGCGGGCGCGTCGCCGTTCAGCCGCTGGAGCACGTCAAACCAGTGGCTAGACGTGTTGAAGAGCTGACCATTGGAGTAGATCACGAGCGTGCGCAGCGCCCCCAGCTCCCCCGAGTCGATCACGGCGCGCATCGCGTCAAAGCCGGGAGACCAGCGGCGGTTGGTCCCCATGTTGAGCGCGATTCCGAGCCGCTCCACGGTGGCCACGATCTGACGCGCTTCGGCCATGGAGGCGCAGAGCGGCTTCTCGACATACAGCGCCCGCACCCCGTGCTCCGCGGCGAACAGGATCACCTCCGCACGCTGCTCCGGCTGCGTCGCGATGCTCAGGATGTCCGGCCGTTCCCGCTGGATCATCTCGCGGTAGTCGGTGTACTGCCGCGCCGGCGGCACGCCATAGCGCTCGCCGAACTTCTCCAGCACATCGGGGCGCAGGTCGGCCCCAGCCACCAGGTCGGTACGGGAGCATGCCTCATACCCGGCAGCGTGCGAGTAGGGCAGCACCACACTGCGGACGCCAACGACCTCATTGTCGATGAATGCCCCCATGCGACTGCAGCCCACAAGGGCCGCCCGGTAGATCGTCACGGTCTCGCCTCCGCCTGTCTCACACGTGGAATGCCATTTCGCGTTCCGGCACGGACACCGTAGCACGGACTCTCCGCCGGGTCAACCGGGGCGCGGTGGAGAATCCATGCGGGGTCATTCGACGGCGTTCCTGAGCACGCCCAGTCCGGTCACCTCGACCTCCACGACGTCGCCGGGCCGCAAGTAGCGCCCTGTCGCGCTCCCGACTCCGGCCGGCGTTCCCGTGGCGATCAGGTCTCCTGGCTCGAGGATCATCAGGTGGCTGCACCAGCTAATCGCCCGTGCAATGGAGTGGATCATCTCGCCGGTGGAGGCGCGCTGCCGTTCCTCGCCGTTCACTCGCGTCACCACGGTGAGGGTCATCGGATCAGTCACCTCGTCGGCGGTCACGAGCCACGGCCCCACGGGGCAGAACGTGTCGCACCACTTCCCGATCAGCCAGTCAAAGAACCGGGCACGGCTGAGGAACTCGGGCGAGCGCTCGAACCCCGGGTCCAGGGCGCGGCCCGAGACGTCGTTCACGTTGAGATAGCCCGCGACGTACTCGAGCGCCGCCGCTTCCGTCACGCGCGAGCACGTCCGGCCGATGACCACCCCCAACTCCCCCTCGTAGTCCACGGCGGTGATGGGTGGACCGGGCAGCCGGATGGCGTCCTCCGGTCCGATGACCGACGTCCCAGGCTTCGAGAAGACCTCCGGCACCGAGTTGGTCGGCGAAGGGCTGCTGCCCCCACCTTCCGCCCGGTGGGATGGATAGTTCGCCGCCAGAGCGAGCACCTTCCCCGTCCGCCCCACGGGCGGCCCCAGCCGCACCCGGTCTAGCGCCAGCACGCCTGGGACGGGGGCCACCGTGGTGCGCTGCGCCTGCTCTAGCAGCGCTCGCGCCGCCGCGAGGCCGCGCTCCCCGGCAGCGAGTAGCGCCGGAATCGATTCAAAAGGGCCGTTGCTGCCGGACGCTTGCGCGGCCTCGCGGAGGTCGATCAGTCGCTGCCCATCCGGCGTGATGGCGCCGACGCGCCACAGGGGCGAGTCGCCGGCGGCTCCTGCTCCCGCTTCCCGAAACGTGACGAGTTTCATGGTGCATTGTCCTTTCGCGCGCTGCCCACCGTCTGAGTTACCCCGGTAGTGACCGCGCGCAGCGCCGCGTCCACCACCTCCAGCGCATGCACCGCGTCCTCAATGGGGCACGGCGGGGGCGCCCCGGCACGGCCCGCCCGCAGGAAGTCACGCACGAACGCCTCGCCGTGCTCCCCGCTGTACGCCGCGGAGGGCCGAAGCGCGAAGACGCGTTCTTGCGGCGCTCCGCTTTCCGCCGCGTGCCCCGGCGCCACACTGAAGAGCGAGTAGCGCGGCGGGTCCGCCCCGGGCCAGCTCACCCAGCCTTCGTAGCCTCGCACCGCCAGGTGCGTGTCGTACGCTGCGCCCGAGTAGCCGCTCTGACTCCCGGGAAGCAGGTAGCCCGCGTGCAGCGTCCCCAGCGCGCCGCCGTCATACTCGAGCGCAAGGCACGCGGTGTCCTCCACCGCCGGGCGCTCCGGGTTGAGCGCGCCGGCCAGGGCGGTGACGCGCCGCACGCGCTGGCCGAGCAGGAAGCTGAGCAGGTCCAGCCAATGAATGCCGAGCCAGGAGAGAATGCCGCTCCCGGCCCTCTCGGGATCGAAGAGCCAGTGTGCAGGATCGCGGTAGCGCACCTGGCTCGTCACCATTCGGGCCTCCACGCTCATCACCCGGCCCAGCGCTCCGCCCGCGATGAGACTCCTCACCTCGCGGCTGATCGGATGGTAGCGCCAGGGCAGGATCGCCCCCAGCGTGACGCCCCGCGCTCGAGCGCGGCGGGCCACCGCCGCCAGTACCGCGGCCGATGGTGCTCCCGGCTTTTCGAACAGCGCCGGCTTGCCCGCGGCCACGGCCCGCTCGAGCAGCGCGGGGCACAGGTCGTTCCGCACCGCCACCAGCAGCGCATCGACGTCCGACTCGAGCAGCGCATCGAGGCCAACCGGCGCCGCCGCTTTGTTCCCAAGGGCTGCCGTGATTGCCCCGGGGTCCTCGCGATCGGCCACCACGCACGGCGTTACGAGCTGCACGTCATCGAGCACGCGGAGCGTGGCAGCGTGCATCAGCGCGTGCGGATGCTCGCCCACGACGAGCCCGACGCGGAAGGGACGCTCACGGGCGGCTTCGATAGTCCGGCTCGCGGGATCGGGCATCGCCACGGCCACGCTGCCTACCCGCCGGGGATGTAGAGCGTGCGGTCGGCCATCGGCAGTGGCACGCGCCTGCCGCCCTCTACGTGGGACTGCGCCAGGCCGAACTGCACCTCGACGCTCTGCATCGTCACGTAGATGTTGCCGGCGGTGCGCTCCCCGGTCTCCAGCTCACGGATGATGTCTCGGATGGTGGCAACCGTCGCCGTCTCCCCGGCTGCCTCGAAGGAGCGCTCCACCGCTGGCTCACCGGCCGCCGCGCCGCGCCAGACACCGAAGCGCGCGCCGTTGTTCCAGGCAAACGCCCGCCCCTTGGTCCCCACGACATCGACGTCAAATCTGCCATAGGGCACGAAGCACGCCTCGGCGACCCCGGCATACCCAACCCGGTAGAAGCCCACCATGGGGTCCCCAATCTCCGCGCCGGGTGGCGGCACGAACCGCCGCCCGGTCGCGTCGTACGTAGGGAGCGGGCGCTTCATGCCCGCCGCCAGGGGATCATCCGGTTCCACCAGGCGCCCCTCCACCCACGTGGGCCGGGGGTCGCCAAGGAGCATGGAGACGAGGTCGAGCGTGTGGGGGTGGTGCTTGATCAGGTCGGTGTAGAAGTACATCGCCGCCTGGCGCGGCTCGCCGATCTCGCCGGCCAGGATGGCGTCGCGCAGCTGCACGTAGCCGCTGTTGTGGCGGCGCATGGCGCCCCAGTTGAAGGCCACCCGGTTGCGGCGCACCGCCTCGGTCACCCGGTCCGCCTCCTCGAGCGACGCGCACAGCCCCTTCTCGGCATAGATGCCGCGGACGCCATGGTCGGCGGCGAAGATGATGGGCTCGGCACGCGCCAGCGACGGCGTGGTCACGCTGACGATGTCCGGCTTCTCCCTCTCGATCATCTCCCGGTAATCGAGGTAGGTGTTGGTGATCCCGAATCGGCGCGCAAATCGCTCGAGCCGCTCCTGGCCGCGGTTCGCCACCGCCACCACCTGGGTTTCGGGGATCGTGAGGTACGCCGGCAGGTGCCCGTACGGGACTGGGATGCCGCGCCCCGCGAGCTCATCGTCGATCAGTCCGGCCATACGCCCTGTGCCGACGATGGCCACGCGGTACTGCTTTGCGCCTGTGGATGACATGGAATGGCGTTTCGCGCTGATGATAGCCGTGCCTATGGGCTCGGTCAACTGGCACCCGCCGAGCTGCAAGTAGCGATGCGGTCGCACCCGCCACCTCGCGGGCGGCAGCGCGGGGGAGGCGCGTACACTGTCCGGGATGGCTACGCCCGGAACAGAGCGGCGCAAGGTGGGCAGCTCCACCGGCACCGCTGGCGGGTCAACGAAGCGGGCGTCGGGCGTGCGCGGCAGCCGACAGGCGGCGGCCGGCGCCGCCGGCGAGCCGAAATACCACGAGCGCGCGCTGCTGCGGGGCCTTCAGGTCCTCACGGCGTTCACCGTCGAGCGGCCGGAGCACGACCTGGGAAGCCTCAGCGCCGCCCTGGACCTCTCGAAGGCGACGCTGGTGCGCCTGCTCGACTGCCTCAAGTTCGCCGGGTTTGTCGAGGTCGATCCGCGCAGCGGCACGTATCGCCTCGGCCTGCGCGCTTTCGAGGTAGGCTCGGTCTACCAGCAGACCGCGACACTCGACCACATCGGGCGCCCGGTCCTGTCCCATCTGGCCGAAGCCACCGGCCAATCCACGAATCTGGCTGTGCTCGACCGCGGCCAGGTCGTACACGTCTCGGTGGTCCCGTCTCCGCGTCCGATTCGCTACGAGGGATACGTGGGGCTGCGGGAGGACGCCTACTGCACGGGGCTTGGCAAGGTGCTGCTCGCGGCGCTGGAGGCCGACGCGGTCGAAGCGTATCTACGGCAGGCGACGTTCCGGTCCCGCACGCCCAACACAATCACCGACTCCGATGCGCTGCGGCGAGAGCTGGCAGAAGTGATCCGTCGCGGGTATGCACTGGACGACGAAGAGGTCAGCCCCGGCCTACGCTGCGTTGCCGCGCCTATCCGCACCGCCGCCGGGACCTCGGTGGCGGCGCTCAGCGCTTCCGGCCCTAAAGCCGAGTTCGAGGGGCCGAACCTCCAGACGCTTGTCGAGGCGGTCACGAGTGCCGCTGCGGATCTCGGGGCGCGCCTCGGTGCGGCTTCGAGGCCTCCCACGGGGCGCGCACTGTAGCGCCGATCGGCTCTGGCCGCGCCGACCTTACCCGCGTGCGGCCTGCGGTCCCTGTGTACCGCACCTACACGGGAGAGGGGCTGCATGGATGTCCAGAGCTCATGCGCGCACTCTTCCGCCTTGACTACGGCGGCCGGTGCGCCTACCATGTGCAGACGCGAAACGGCATTTCATCCCGTTCGCCGGGGTAAAGGACGACTATGGCGACGACTGAAGCACTCCCCGCGCCCGCCGCTGTGCCGGCGGGCGGTCTGCCGGCGACGTGGGCCGCCAGGGCCACCGCCGCCCTTCCCGGCGGTGTCACCTCCTTCACACGTGGGCTAACTCCACCCATCACGTGGAGCCGTGCCGAGGGCGCTTACCTCTGGGACACAGCGGGTACGCGGTACCTGGACTACCACCTCGCGTTCGGCCCGCAGATCCTGGGGCACAACCATCCCCAGGTCAATGACCGCGTGAAGCACGCCATCGACCGCATCGACTGCATCGGCGTGGGGAGCACCGAGCTGGAAGTCGAGGTGGCCGAGAAGCTGATCCGGCACGTACCGAGCGCGGAGGCGGTGCTCTTCTGCAACAGTGGCAGCGAGGCGACGATGCACGCCGTACGCGTGGCGCGCGCAGCCACGGGCCGCCCCAAGATCATCAAGTTCCAGGGGTGCTACCACGGCGCGTACGACAGCCTACTGCTGAACGTCATCAGCCCTGCGGCGCGTCTGGGCCAGCAAGACCCGCTCTCCGCCGGACTGCTCTCGCACGCGCTCGACGACACCATCGTGCTGCCCTTCAACGACGCGGCGGCGGTCGAGCAGGCGTTCGACGCGCACCCGGACCAGATTGCCGCGGTCATTACCGAACCCATCCCACACAACATCGGCGCAGTCCTCCCAGAACCTGGGTACCTGGAGGCGCTCCGCGCGCTCACACGCCGGCACGCCGCCGTCCTGATCTTCGACGAAGTGATCACCGGCTTCCGCCACGCCATCGGCGGCTACCAGTCGATCTGCGGCGTTACGCCGGACCTGACGACACTCGCCAAGTCGATGGGCAACGGCTACCCGGTGGCGGCCGTGGTGGGGAACAAGGACCTCATGCACCGCTTCATGCCCGGCGGGGGAGACGTCTTCTTCGGCGGCACGTACAACGGCCACCCGGTGGGGCTGGCCGCCGCGGCGGCCACCATGGACCTGCTCGAAGACGGCGCGGTACACCGCCACGTCTTCCGGCTCGGCGAGCGGCTGCGCAGCGGCCTGGGCGAGATCGCCCGGCGGCGCGGCCACACCGCCACACCGGGGGGCTACGGCTCCGTGGCGGTGCTGTACTTCATGGAGGCGCCGGTTCGCGACTACGCCGACCTCTTGCGCTGCGACGGCGCCAAATACGTGGCGTTCCACCAGCGGATGACGGAACGCGGCGTCTTCATGCTGCCGATGAACCTCAAGCGGAACAACCTCAGCGCCGCCCACACCGACGCCGACGTCGACCGCACGCTCGAGCTCGCGGACGCCGTACTGGCCGATCTCCCTCGCTGAGCGGAGACTTAGAGGTGATTTCACTTTCACCGTTCGTGGCGAGCCCTTCGACAGGCTCTGGGCGAACGGAGGTTCTGAAACGAGCATTTAGGAACAGCAAGACTGAGGAGCGCTGAACGCTACCGTGATCGTCGACGTCCACACGCACACGCCCTACGGGCGCCACGCCGCCCCGGCCGGGCGCCCGCCGGCGCGTCCCGACCGTGCCGACAGCGGCGCTGTCTCGCCGGACGAGTTCCTGCGGGCGATGGAACCGGTGGACCGGGTGATCGTCTTTGGTATCGCCCCGCTGCCCCCCGGGGATCCCGCTGCGCCGGCGGTACCGCAAGAAGCTTCGGCGCCGACGGCGCGTGACGGCAACGAGGCCACGGCCGCGCTGGTCCGCACGAAGCCCGACAAGCTGATCGGGTTCATGAGCGTGCATCCGCGCGATCCCCATCTCTTTGAGGAGATCGACCGCTCGGTCGGCGACCTGGGCCTGCGGGGCATCAAGCTGGGGCCCAACTACCAGAACTTCGATCCGCTGGGTGCAGACGCCTTCCGCCTCTACCGCCGGGCGCAGGAGCTGCGGCTGCCCATCCTCTTCCACCAGGGCACGAGCGCCATGGCGGCGGCCGACCTAGACTACGCGCACCCGCGCCACATGGACCGCGTGGCCACCGCGTTTCCGGACTTGAAGATCGTGCTGGCGCACATGGCTCACCCGTGGCAGGTCGACTGCATCGCGGTGATCCGAAAGCACCCCAACGTGTGGGCGGATATCTCGGGTCTCCACTACCGCGCGTGGTCCTATTACAACTGCCTGCGGCTGGCCGCCGAATGGAGCGTCCTGCCGAAGCTCCTTTTCGGCTCGGACTATCCGGCCGCGGCGTCCCCCGCAGAGACCGCCGACGCCCTGACGCGCGTCAACGACATCCTCGACGGTACGCGCCTCCCCCGCGTGCCGGTGGACGAACTGCAGGAGATCCTGCACCGCAACAGCCTTTCCCTGCTGGGACTTGCATGACGGCCTCCGGCGCGGGCACCGGCGCACTGCGCGTGGCGGTGGCGGGTTGCCACCGCATGCTCACGCGTCAGCCGGGGAGCCACAACTGGGCAGCGGGCTTCGCCGGCGTGGGGGAGACCCAGATCGTCGCAGCGTACGACGCGGGTGCCGAGACTCGCGAGGCGTTTGTGGAGTGCTGGTCCGAAGGAGGCTCGCAGGAGCGGATCACCGCCTATGGAGACTACGCGGGGATGCTGCGCGAGGTGCGTCCAGACCTGCTCTGCATCGCCACCCGCCAGACGCAGCACGCGGAGCAAATCGAACAGGCGGCGGACGCGGGGGTGCGGGGCATCCTGTGCGACAAGCCGCTGGCGACGAGCCTGGCGGAAGTCGACCGGATCGTCGCGGCGTGCCGGCGGGCCGGTGTGCCGCTCGCGTTCGGCCTGGACCGGCGCTGGACGCGGCGCTACGGGTGGGCGCGGAAACTGGTGGCGGATGGCGCCGTAGGGCAGGTGGCGGGAGTAACGGCGTACGGGGTACCGAACCTAGTCAACCACGGGTGCCACTGGTACGACGCTGCCCTGTCGCTGGCCGGGGACCCGGAGATAGCGTGGGTGAGCGGGCTGGTGGACGACGTGTCGGCGGAGCCGCCCGAGTCGGCGCGGCGGATGGACCCCGCGGGGCGGGCGCAGATCGGCCTGACCAACGGCGCGACGCTGTACGTCACCCCCGACGGGCGACCCGGGCCGGCGTTCGAGGTGCTGGGGGACCGCGGCCGGCTGCTGCTACTGAACGACGCGAGGGACGCGTTCCTGTGGCGGGCGGGAGCGCCCGGCGGGGCGCTGGCGGGCGGTGAGCAGGGG
>CADCTC010000030.1 GCA_902805635.1 uncultured Chloroflexota bacterium | reverse complement strand
GGAGCGGACCATCCTCCGGCGGCCGGTCTCCCGGTCGCGCCGCGCGCACTCGGACGAGCAGGTCCGGCCACCGCTCGGGCACGATCACGGCGGTGGGGCGGATGGCCACCGTGGTCAGGCCGTGCTCGCGCGTCACGGCGCGGCCGGTCTCCTCGATCACCGCCTTGGAGGTGGCGTACGCGCTGCGCGGCGCGACGGGATGGTCCTCGTCCAGCGGCAGGTACTTCGGCACCTCGCGCAGGTACCAGTAGTCGCCCAGCGCCTGGATGCTGCTGGCCACCAGCGCGACGCGCACCCCGCACGCCGCGGCGCATTGGAGCACGTGGTAGGTGCCCAGCACGTTGCTCCGGAAGACCGTCAGGTCGTCGTGGTTGGTGCTGGCGCGCGCCAGGTGCACCACGGCTTCGGCGCGCGCGTTGCGCAGCACCGCCATGACGCTGCCGCACTCGTCCACGCTCCCGAGGCGGAGCATAACGCCCCTGGGAAACGGCGACGCCGGAGGCGCCAGGTCAAGCACGGTAACCTCGTGCCCGTGCTCCACCAGGTCCGCGACGGCGGAGCGCCCGATGCGCCCGCCTCCGCCGGTGACGACGACTCTCACGCGTGTCTTCCGCCTCTCCTGGGCGTCGGCTTCACAGGCGGCGCTTCGCCTCGGCTTGCTGCAGCAGCGGATCGATGGCTCGCTTCACGGCGTTGGCCACTTCGCGCGCGCTCTTCTCGCCGGTCCAGAGCGGGGCCAGCTCCTTGGTCATCGCTGCCTCCACCTCGCCCCAGTTGGTGGCCTGTGGGTCCGGCCGCAGCGCGGCCAGTCCATCCACGAAGACCTTGATGTTCCTGGGCGCCCGGCCGGTCTCGAGGTATTCCTTGCTGTTGGCGAGCGACTTGCGCGCCGTGAGATTGAGCCGGTCCTGCACGATCTCGATCATCAGCGCCTCCGGGCTCATCACGTGCTTGAGCAGCGCCCACGCCTCTTCCTGGTTCTTGGAGCCCGACGAGATGCCCTGCCCGACGCCTCCGCCTGAAGCGGAGAACTTCCCGCTCCGGCCGCGCGGCGTGTGAGTCACGTCCCACTCGAAGCCGGTGATCTCGCGCTGGAAGGTGCCCACCTGCGGCGGCGCCGCCTCGGTGATGGCGTTGCGGCCCAGCTGGAACGTGGCGCCCTGCTGGATGTCCGCCTGCTGCACCCACACGCGGTGCCTGACGCGCAGGTCCTGCAGGAACTGGAGCGCTTCGACCGCCGGCGGTTCGTGGAGCGTGCACTCGGTGGCGTCCTTGTTCAGCAGCTCGCCGCCGTTGCCGTGCACCCAGGGGGACCACTGGCGGTAGCCGGTGCCGCTGTTGAGGCCGAACTGCGTGACGCCGCCCTTGTCACGGGTCAGCTTCTGGGCGGCGTCCAGGAACCGGTCCCAGGTCCAGGACTGGTCGGTGTAGTTGGTGGGCGGCGGCGCCACGCCCTGCTCCTGAAAGAGCGCCAGGTTGAAGAACATGCCGCGCGATGGGCAGTCCTTGGGCATGGCGATCTGCTTCTTTTCCCACTCGAACTGCGCCAACCCCTTCTCCGCGAAGTCCGAGAGGTCGTACTTGTCGCGCCTCATCAGGGCGGACAGGTCTACGAAGAACCCCCGGCGGTAGTACTGGAGGAAGAGCGAGGGCGGGAACCAGAAGACGTCCGGCGGTGTCCCGCCGGCGGTCATCGCCTGCACCTTGTCGGGGTTGCCGGTGTTGTCCAGCTCCGCCTTGATGCCCGGGTGCTTTTGCTCGAAGAGCTTGAAGACCTGCAGCTTCTTCTCGCCCTCGGGCTGGGTGCCGTTCTGCATCATCAGCAGGGTCACCCCGCTCTTGAGCGCCGGTGCTCCGGCCTGCCCCGGCTGCCCTGCCCCGGCGTCTGACCGGCCGCCCACCGCACAGGCGGCGATGGCGGTGGCAGCGACTCCGCTTCCCACGCCCGCCGCGGTCGTGGTCGTGAGCCGTCGCCGAGACATCCGGGGTCTTGCCGTGTCAGATCCATTTGCCATGGCGGTACTCCCTCTTTCTTGGCCGCGCTCGGCGGCTGGCCGGCTGGCCCCCGCACGCCCGGCACGCCCGGCACGCCCGGCACGCCCGGCACGCCCGGCACCGCCAGTCCCATACCATGCATCATTGGCTACCCAGTTGACCAGTGCAATGGCTGTGGCGGATGAGGATGTGTCTGCGGTTGACATTGTGGCTACCACCCGAGCGCGCGGGGCCGCCTGCTGCGGGGCGCCGCCCCGCCTCGCTGCGCCGTCGCCACGCTGGGCGTATCGCTGAATGAGATCGGACGTTGCTCATGACTGGTCGCCGCGATGGAGGGAACGGACGTCCACCGTGCAGGCCGCGGACCTGCCGCGCATGGGTGGCCCTACTGTAGCGCCGCCCGCCGGGGGTTCTCTAGGGTTGTCGCGCAGTCGGGGCAACCGTGTACGCGGCGTGAACGGGGCCGGTCGGCCTGACCTCGGCGCCGGAAGTCTGCGCCGCGCCCTGCGCCACCGTAGACTACCTGCCCATGCAGCACGCCCCGCCCGGCGTTACGACAGCCCTGGAACAGCACCAGCAGGCGCAGGAGAAGCGGGAGCGGCCGCTGGTCTCCAGGGAGACGCTGCGCGAGATGCGGGCGATGCTCTTGCAGCATCTCGCGCACCGCTTGTTGACCGCAGAGGACCCGCTGCACCGCCGGCGCTATCACCTTGGCTACCCCGATGAGGAGCGGCACCTAAACCAAAGCCACGGTGGAATCTCCATCGGCATGAGCGCGGGATCGAGCGGACGTGAGGATGGTGGTCGCCTCGTCGACAGCGTCGAGGGCGTCTGCTTTGGTCTGCAGCACGGTGTGGCAGCGGCGCGTGACCTCCTCGGCGCGGGTGGCGAGGCCGGCGAGGAAGGGATCGACGTGCGCCCGGACGTGGGTGGCGGTGCCGAAGCAGGTGTTGGCGGTGACCTCGGCGCGGATCCAGCCCCAGATGTGCTCGTCGGCGTTGAAGTCCGGGCTGTAGGCGGGCAGCCGCACCAGGCGCAGGCGCAGATCGGGGGTGGCGAGGTACTCCCGCAGGGGGGCGCCGGCGTGGGCGGGGGCGTTGTCCCAGATGACGATGAGTGGCTGGGGGTGGCGCGCCCGCAGGTGCGCCAGGAAGGCTACCGACGTGTCGGCGCAGCTGTTGCCTTTCAGTGGTAGGTACTCGACCTCGCCGGTCTCCAGGCACACCGCCGAGTAGTCGCTGGCCTTCTCGCCCCAGCGGGGGCTAGTGGACTCCACCAGCGCCGGTGCGCCCTTGAGGACCCACTTGCCGCGCAGGTCGGCGTCGGCGTAGAAGTGCGCCTCATCCACGAAGAAGAGCTTTGCGCCCGTGAGCTGGGCCACCACCCGCAGCGCGGCGTACTCGCGCACGAAGACCTCGCGCTTGGCCTCGTCTGCCTTGAGCAGGCGCTTCTTGGGCCGGCGCACGACGAAGCCCAACCGGTGCAGATACTTGAGGCAGCTGCTGCGACCCAGCGCAACGCCGAAGCGCTGCCAGCAGAAGGCGCGCACCACCTTCCAGTTCCAGTCCCCTGCCTCGATCCCCACCGCACGGGGTGGCGCCTGCACCGCCGCCTTCAGCGCCGCCTGCTGGGCAGGGGCGAGGGCGGGGGGGATCCACCACTGTGCTGGAGGGTGATGCTCGCAGGGCCGTCCCGGCAGAACCGGCTGCGCCACTCCCCAATCGTATGCGGGTCCCGCTCGAGCGCGACGGCCACGTCGGCGGCGGGCCAGCCCCGCGCCAGCAGCCACAGCGCGTGCCAGCGCTCACACTCCCGCGGCGTCGGCGCCCGGTACACCAGCGTCCGCACCGCCGGCAGGTCCATTCCCCAGCG
>CADCTC010000029.1 GCA_902805635.1 uncultured Chloroflexota bacterium | reverse complement strand
TTCCTCAACCGCACCTTTTCCATCAAGCAGATGGTGCGCTGGGGCATGGCACCCGTGCTCGTCCGCGATCTGACCGACTGCATGTACAACCCTGCCCGCCCCCCATACGTCAGCCACGACCAGGCAACCCAGCTCATCGTGGGCTACATCGAGAAGTTCTGGTGCGCCACCGTCACCAGTGACCAGCTGCTTGGTCCCATCTGAGCGTGTCCCGCACTAGTGCGGACCGGCGCGCAACTCGCCACTAGTACATACGTTCGTATCTTTGCGGGACGGCAAGCAAATCAACACCGCCGGCCCCGCGAGGAGTACATACCGTATGGCTACCGAAACGGCTGTCGCGACCCAGACCCACACGATTGTCCACTACGAGATCCCCGCGAAGAACGCAGCCGAGCTGGTGAAGTTCTACAGCAACGTCTTTGGGTGGAAGTTCTCTACCATGCCTGGCATGGACACGTACCACGTGTCGCAGACCGGCGAAGACTGTGCCGGCGTGGCGGTGTTCGAGCCCGATACTGCCGGGGTGCGTCCAATCAATTACATCGGCGTCGAGTCCGTCAAGGCGCACGTTGCGAAACTGAAGGAGCACGGCGGCACGATCATGCACGAGTTCATCGTGTCGGGTATGGGGCGTGGCGCCATCGGCGCTGACCCTGACGGCAATCCGGTGGGTCTCTGGCAGCCTGATATGGACGCCAAGGAGTAATTGCCGTTCGGCCCTATTGACAGGGCGGGGCTGTGATTGTGGCGGCGTCCCCAAGGTTCGATGCTGAGCCTGAAGGACGCACCACCTCATACAGCACCGCCCACTGCCCCGAGCACGCCGTGACCCCCACGCTGGCGATCCGGAGAAACCGTCCGGATTCCGCCAGCTCGCGCTGGACACCTGCGGGCCAGCGTCGCCATTGCTCCCCGGTGACGGCGACGTATTGGATCCCCAGCCGGCGCAGCGCATCGCCGTCCAATGAATCCAGCGCGCGGGTGTATGTGGGTGCAGCTGCTCCAAGCCCAAGGCTGTGCAGCGTCTTGTCCGACGGCATCATCCGCCCACTGAGCGTTGCCAGCTCTTGTGGGATGTCGGTCAACACGCGGGCCCGCTGAGGAGTCGTTGCGCGGATGAGCTCCGCCAGCTGCACCCCGACAACTTCGGACTTGAGCTCCGGCGAGCGCGCCACCATACCCCCACCGGGCGGCATGAGAAAGAGCGCGATCGCGAGCGGTCCGGCCACCGAGAGCGAAAGCACGCCAAGCATCGCAGCGCTTGCTGCCGTCCCATGAAACGCAGATCGCCGCGCCAATTGCCACGCCACTGTAATGACGGGTGCTGCAGCGAGAATGAAGAACCGCACGCCGGTGACCGCGAAGCGTGACATGTCGTGGTCTAAGAAGGGATAGGCGATCAGCGCTGGGATCCCGACGCCGGCCTTGCCACCAGCCACCAGCCAGCCGCTCACGATGTCGCGCCGCCGCACGGCGTACACAGCCGCCACCGGCGCCAGGACCAGCACGACGCCGAACTCAGAAAGCAAAGCGGACTGCCATCCGGGCGCTGCCGGGCCCAGAGGCGCCATCTGAAACCGAGGTAATCCCGGCGGCCAGCGCACCTCGAAGTGCGTCTGCGGATTGTCGCGTGGATTGCGGAATACCGCGTCGCTGAGCAGTCCACCCTGCAGCAATGCGACCACTGCACTACCCGCGACGACGGTGCCCAGGGCTATCGGCGCGTGCTGCGCTACTGGTATCTCGGCTGGGGTGGGTCCGCCACGCCCCCAGTACCTTGTTAGGAGCAGCGCAGCCCCCAGGGCCGCGGTGGCGCCCGCCACGATGACGTAGTCGGTTTCTGACACGAGTGCAATCGAGCCACACAGTACGGCGGCGACTGCGACCTGCTGACGCGACGGCTGCCGCAGTAGAGCGGGCAGTGCCAGCGCCAGCGCCAGCATCCCAGTTGTCGCCAGTGCCCGGTTATGGTCGTGTACGCCCCAGACGAAGGGGTCGTACACATCGTTGAGCGGCGGTGGCGTCTCCTGGATCGCGACCCAGAATCCACGTGGGTGACTTATCCACGCACGCACCGCGTTGGTCAGCAGCGTGGCGCGCAGCCCGCCGCCGTAGAAGAACAGTGCGCCAGTCGCCAGCGCCGCCGCGCGGCTGCCGCTGAGCATCCACGCGAGCGCGACCGCCAGCCACACCAGCATCGGCGCCAGCGCGATAGTGATGGCATCAATAGCCCACCACGTCGGCAAGCCGGACAGGCGCTCCACCGCCGCGGCGAGGAGGTCAAACCCGTAGTGGTACTGGAGCGCCTTGTCCGGCGCGAATGCCAGCCGCGGGTAGAAGTTCCCTTGTGCAATCGTCGCGATGTTGATCCAGTGGTCTTCCGGCTCGTCCCACAGGAACTGCCACAGCGCCGCCGAGCTCACCAGGTACCAGGCGAGTAGCACCAGCGACGCCAGCGCTCGATTGGTGAGTCCGCCGCGCCATCCCCACGCCTCCCGGATCGTGGCCCACCGTGGCCACCGCCACGATCCCAATCCTCCCCGCCACAGCCACGGCGCCACCACCGCACCCGCAACGCCCGCCGCGAAGCTGAGCGGGATCGGCAGCAAATAGGACAGTGCGTTTACCGCGAACAGCACCTGGTACACGCCAAGCGCGAACGCCAGTGGCACGCGAACAAACAGTGACCCGCCGGGCGCCAGCAGCCGCGTCGTTGGCCAGCCACTCAGACTGCACACGACCACGATCGAAAGTGCGACAAGCTGGATCTGAACGGTCACGAGGCGCCCAACCCTACCAACAGTCGCGCCGTTGCGCAGCCAACGCTGCCACAACGCACGCGGGGCGGGCCAGCTGGCCCGCCCCGCGTGAGCGTGTGCGAAGAGCGATTGGCGACTATCTGGAGGCCGGGGATAGCAGCGTGCCGGCGCGGATGTCCTCCAGGCCGGTGGTGACTACCTTGTCGCCGGGGTTCAGTCCTTCCACGATCTCGGCGAGCTGGCCGCTGAGCAGTCCGACTCTGATCGGGCGGAGCTCGGCGCGGTTGTCCGCCGTGACCACGTAGACGTTGGTCTTGCCGTCGCGCTGGATCAACGCGTCACGCGAGACGACCGGGACCTGCGCGCGCTCGTCTAGCTGGATGGCAGCCTGGACGAACATGCCGGGGCGCAGCCTGCCATCGGCGACGCTGGGGCGGATGCGCGCGGTGAAGGTGCGGCTGCGCGCGTCGGCCCCTGGTGTCAGCGAAGTGACCGTGCCGGCGAACGACTCGCCGGGGAACGCCGCGGACGTGAGCGTGACCTGCTGGCCCGGACGGATTGCCGAGACCTTGGTCTCTTCCACCGGCAGAGTCACCTCGACACCATCAGAAACGATGGTGAAGAGCGGCGCCTGCGGCGCGGCCATGGTGCCCACGCTGGCGGACTTGGTGCCGATCACGCCGGAAACGGGGGCGGTGATGACGGCGTCCTGGCGCGTGCAAGCAATCGCGTCCAGCGCCGCCTGGGCCTGCTGCACGGCGGCGCGCGCCACCCGTAGGTCCTCGGCCGTGACCGGGTTGCGGCGCAGCGCCAGCGCCGCCTCGGCGTTGCGCAGCGCCGCGCGCAGCTCGAGCTGGCGCTCCTTGACCTGGCGCTCGAGGAGCTCCTCGGCGCGGCGGATCCGGTAGGCGACGGTGTTCTCGTGCACGCCGAGCTTCTGCGCGGCGTGCAAGAAGCTGCCGTTCTCCTCCAGGAAGGAGGTGAGCGTGTCGCGCATGCGGCGCGCGGAGACGGTGTCCTCGGCCAGGCAGCCGAGCTCGCGCTGCACGAAGCGCCGCGCCTCGCGCATGTCCTGCGTCATCAGCGCGTCGAGCGCCATGGTCGCGAA
>CADCTC010000028.1 GCA_902805635.1 uncultured Chloroflexota bacterium | reverse complement strand
AGGACATCAAGTGCGACGACGCGGTGCTGGCGTTCCTGGAGCTGGAGAATGGCCTCCCGTGCAGCGTCGCGACCGTCTCCTACCGCGACGACGCCGACTCCGGCGTGGAGGCGCACGCCACCGAGATCTTCTGCACCGATGGCATGGTGAAGGTGGACAGCCGGCGCCGCGTCTACGTCTCGCGCGGTGGCGCGTACGAGGAGGTGCCCACCGGCGACGAACAGGCGGTGCGCCTGGAGTGGGACTCCTTCACGGACAGCATCGACCGCGGCGTCGAGCCGCCCGTGCCGCTGGCGCACGCTCGGCACGTGGTGGCGGTGATGGAGGCGTGTGAGGAGTCCTCACGCACGGGCGCCACGGTGCGTGTGCACTGATGGAGTCGACCGGGCCGCTCACGCGTGACCTCGTCGGCCGGGCGCGCCGCGTCTTTGGCGGCGGCACGCTCCACAGCTGGGCCATCCCCGAGGACGCCACGGTCGTGATCGCGCGCGGGCAGGGGGCGTACGTCTGGGATGCCGACGGCCGGGAGTACCTGGACTGCCACCTGGGCTCGGGGCCGCTGCTGCTCGGCCACGGCCACCCCGCCGTCACCGCCGCGGTCAAGGAGCAGCTCGACCGGGGCGTGAGCTTCCACTTCTTTAACCCACAGGTGATCGACTTCGCCGACCGCGAGGTGGCGGCGGTGCCCTGCGCCGAGGCAGTGCGCTTCGTGTCGACGGGATCGGAAGCCACCTTCTACGCGATGCGCCTGGCGCGCGTCTTCACCGGCCGCAGCAAGATTCTCAAGTTCGAGGGAGCGCTGCACGGCGGCCAGGACTATGCGGCGCAGAGCACGTCCCCGCATCATCCTAGACCGTTTCCGCACCCCGTGCCCGACTCGGACGGCATCCCGGCAGGGGCGACGGAGAGCGTGCTCATCGCAGCGTTCAACGACCTCGACAGCGTGCGCAGCGTCATCGCGCGGCGTGGCGACGACCTGGCCGCGATCATCGTAGAGCCAATGCAGCGCGCCCTCCTGCCAGAGGCGGGGTTCCTGGCCGGCGTGCGCGACCTGGCCAAGGAGTGCGGCGCGCTCTTGATCTTCGACGAGATCATCACCGGCTTCCGCCTCGCCTGGGGCGGCGCGCAGGAGCGGTACGGCGTCGAGCCCGACCTGTGCACGCTGGGCAAGGCGTTCGCGGGCGGGTTCCCCGTCGCGGCGATCGCGGGACGGCGCGAGATCTTTGAGGTGACGCGGCCGGAGCGCCGTGGCAAGGCGACCTTTGCCTGGCTGAGCGGCACGTTCAACGGCAACCCCGTCGGTGCCGCGGCGGGGTTGGCCTGTCTGGAAGTGCTATCCCAGCCGGGGGTCTACGACAGACTGCAGTCCATCGGCGACCGGCTGCGCGCGGAGCTTCCGGTGGCGGCGCAGGAAGCGGGATTGGACGTGGAAGTGCAGGCGATCGGGGACGGGCCGGTGGTGCAGGTCTTCTTCGGGCCGGGGCCGCTGCGCACCTACCGCGATGTGCTGGCCACCGACCAGAACCTGCGAAAGCAGTTTGGGGTGGAGCTGGTGAAGCGCGGCGTCCTTACCAACCCGGGTGAAAAGCTGTATCTCTCGCTCGCGCACACCGACGCGGACATCGACCGCGTTCTGGACGCCGCGCAGGAGTCGTTTCGCATCCTGGCCACGGCACGCTGAGCGGGCCGCGCACGTGGCAATCCGAACGCACTGAGACTGAGAAGGAACTCAGATATGATGGCGACAACGCGCGCGCGGCTGGACGTGCTCATCCGCAACGGCTGGGTCGCCGACGGCACCGGCAACCCGCTGTACCCCGCGGACGTCGCTATCAGCGGCGACCGCATCGTCGAGGTGGGGCGTGTTTCCGAAGAAGCCACCGCGGGCCGCGTGATCGACGCGGCGGGCAAGGTGGTGTGCCCCGGCTTTGTGGATGCGCACAGCCACAGCGATCGGTCGATCCACGCCAACACCATGGCGCAGAGCACCATCCGGCAGGGAATCACCACCGAGATCGTCGGCAACTGTGGCTCCAGCTACGCGCCGCTGCCCGGCACCAGTTTCGGCGCCTACCTCGATGGGCTGGAGGCGACGGGGATCTCACCCAACCTTGCGTCGTACATCGGGCACAACACGATGCGCCGCGCCACCGGCGTGCAGGGAGCGGAGGTCACTTCCGACCAGATCCGCGTGATGCAGGGGATGGTGCAAGAGGCGATGGAGGCCGGGGCGCTCGGGCTGTCCACCGGGCTGGAGTTCGATCCGGGGCGCCTGGCCTCGATGAAGGAGATCGTGCAGCTGGCGAGCGTGGCCGGCCAGTACCGCGGGTACTACACCAGCCACATCCGCAACCGCGACGCCGGACTGCAGGCCGCGGTGGACGAGTGCCTGGAGGTGGGACGCCGCGCGGGCACGCCTGTCCAGGTGTCGCACCTGAACGTCCGGCACAACACCGGCGCCGCCGAGGGCGCCTGGCAGCGGTCGGCGGACACGGTGGAGGCGGCGCGCCGCGCCGGCATGGACGTGATGGCCGACATGACCCCGTTCCGCGAGGGCATGGGCTCACTGACCGCGATCCTGCCCCAATGGTTCGTGGTGGAGGGACCGGCGCGGGGCGCCGAGCTGCTGGGGGACAAGACTGTCCGGGCCCGGCTGCGCAACGAGTGCGACCGGTACTGGCGGTTCATCCACCGCGGCGAGTGGGACCGCGTGCGGGTGATGAACAGCGCAGAGTTCCCAGAGATCAACGGGAAGCCGATGGACGAGATCGCGCGGCTGTGGGAGCAGGACCCGTGGGACTGCTACTTCGACCTCCTGGCCGCGTCCTTGGGGCGCTCCAGCGGGCTCTCGGGCATGGCCCTGTTGTTCACCGACGAGCACCTCGCCGAGGTGATCAGCCACCCGCTGTTCAGCCTGGCGGTGGATGGCTGGACCTCGCAGATCGACGGTCCGCTGAGCCAGCGCTCGCTACACCCGCTCTACTTCGCCGGGATGGTGCACTACCTGACTCACCACGTCCGCGAACGGCACACACTGCGCCTGGAGGAGGCGATCCGCAAGATGACCAGCCTCCCGGCCACTCGGTTTGAGCTGCAGGGGCGCGGGCTGCTGCGCGCCGGCTGCTTCGCCGACGTCGTGGTCTTCGACTACGACGCACTCGACGATGGCTCGACTATCGAGCAGCCCCTGGCGTACTGCCGCGGCGTGGAGCACGTGCTGGTCAACGGCACCGCGGTGGTCTTGGGCGGCGAGCACACCGGGGCGCGTCCCGGCCGCGCGCTACGCCGGACCTAAGCGGCGGCACCGGCACCGGATACTCTCGACCGTCCGGTGCTCCAGCACGGGCTCGGCGGAATTGACAAGTTGAGCTGAGGCTGTAGTACTTTCTAGCTACTCGACAGAGGCGCCGCCGGTCAGGCTGATCTGGACGCCCGCCCGCTCACTGCCATAAATTCAGCTTCTCCTCCGTCAACTTGACAATGCCGGTGCGGGACCTCATCCGGCGCCTGTCGGCAGAGAACCGCCTCTGGGGCACCGAGCGCATCCGGGGTGAGCTCCTCAAGTTGGGCATCACCGCCAGCAACGGCTCCATCCGCCGCTACCGGTGGCGTCCCGCGCCGCGGCCGCCGAGTCAGAGCTGGGGCACCTTCTTGCGCACCCACGCGCACGCTCTCTGGGCCGCCGATCTGTTCACGGTGCAGACGATTACCTTCAAGACGCTGTACGTGCTGTTCTTCATTACCCACGGCCGGCGCGAGCTCGTGCACGCGGCGGTGACGGCGCACCCCACGGCCGCATGGGTGTGGCGCCAACTGGTGGAGGCGACGCCCTGGGGCCGCCAACCCAAGTACCTGATCCGGGACCGCGACCGC
>CADCTC010000027.1:4640-18708 GCA_902805635.1 uncultured Chloroflexota bacterium | reverse complement strand
TTCTGCACTGGCCGGCCCTGTGTCGCATCGACATTGCAATTGGTCGCGTTATGGTGAAGAGGCAATGCCATTTTTCGTTCCTCGATCGGCCGATCGGCACGCACTTCCTCGTCAAGCACAACATGGGTAGCACTGTTTTGTTTGACTTCAACACGGGCTGCCCCTCTTCCTGAACCAGCCGAGCGTTGATGTGTTGGCGGGAAAAGCAAAAGTTAAACAATGAGTCAAGCTGGTGGAGGTGGCTGACGGCGCACCGCCTGGTGCGGAGGCGGTAGCGCTCGTCGGGTAGTGCTGGCCCCGATCGCCATAGGCGGCGGGCTCGCTGGGAGGCTCGCGGAGCAGGTGATAGGCGGTGACGAGCAACGTGTGGACGACGAGGTCGCCCGGCTCTCGACGAGGTCGCCAAGACCGCGTGCCCGCGGTGCGCGAGCTCGCGCAGGGGCTCGCATGGGCGACCGGCATCACCGATCGGGATCGGCCGTGGTGTCGGGGATGGTCCGGCGCCCCCCACCTCTGGCGGCGACCGGCGCGCCGACAGCGCCTTGAGCACACCAAGGCTACGGCCAGGCTCTGCAGGGTATCAGGGCAATGTAACCCTCTGCGGGAGCGGGGCCGGGGAACCGGTTCGCGGAACCAGCGGGGCGAGCGGAACGGGCGCCGCGGCGCGCGTTTCAGGGCCGTGTTCCCGCACAAATCCCGCACAGCGGGCCTGGGTGAAATGAAAAGGCCGGTCGCTGGGACCGGCCTTCTTCTGGGAGTGCTTGGTTGCGGGGGTGGGATTCGAACCCACGACCTCCAGGTTATGAGCCTGACGAGCTGCCACTGCTCTACCCCGCGTCACAGACAAACTATAGCAGACTATTCGGCGGATGGCTAATCAACTTCTTGGTTCCGGTCTACCGTGCTCACACTGGATACGGAGCGAAGCGGTCCAGCCACTCTTCCAGGCGGCGCAGGGCGGCCTGGACTAGCTCGTGCGACGCGATGGCGTCCACCGCGGCGGGCAGCGGCGGCGCGAGCTCGACGTAGAGGTCGCCGGGCAGGCCGCCGCGCGGGCCGGCGTCGCCCATGCCGCGCAGGCGCAGCTGCTGGCCATAGCGCGCGCCCGGCGGGATCGTTATGTCGATGCGCTTGGCCTGCCAGAGCGATCCCTTGCCCGTGCAGTCCGGGCAGACGGTGGTAGTACCGGAGGTCCAGCACACCTTGCACGGGTCGCTGATCCGGCCACCATGGAACCCTGTGCCGCCGCAGGCGGTACAGGGCACCTCCTGCGCCAGCCGGCCGAAGCCGCCGCAGCGCTCACACGCCTGCCAGCGCCGGTGGTGCAACGTGCCGCTGCCGCCCTGCGCCAGCGTCTCCGTGGACACGCGCAAGGTGCTATGGCGGTCCAGGCCGCGCACCGGGGGCATGGTGGTCGTGGACGACGGCCACGGCGCACCGTCCGTGGCGCCGCGCGTGCCGGCTGCCCTTCCCGCCGTGCCGGGGCCGCGCACACCTCCCCGCTGACCAGCCGTCCGGGGGGCGCCGCGAGCGCGGCGCGCGTCGTACTCGGCGCGCCGAGCAGGATCGGAGAGCACCTCGTACGCGGAGACGATCGCGCGGAACCGCTCGGGCGCCGTGGGGTCCGGGTTGACGTCCGGGTGGTACTGGCGGGCAAGCTTGCGGAAGGCGGAACGGATATCGGCGTCGGTTGCGCCCGTGCCTACACCCAAAAGGGCGTAATAGTCGGCACTGCTGTCGGCCATTGAGCGATACTGTAGCCGGTCAGCAATGTCAGCCCCCGCACCGCGCCCTCCGCGCGGCCTGGACACCCAGCACGCCCAGCACCCCGGCGCCCAGCACGGCGCGCACGACGCCGGCATCCTTTCGGCGTCCACCACGGTGCTGCAGTCGCTGCTGCGCATTACCCAGGCGCTGACCAGCGAGATCGAGCCGGAGAAAGCGTATGGCGCGATCCTGGCAGTCGTGCGCGAGGTGACGGGAGCCACGGGGGTCTCGCTGCAGCTGCTGAAGCCCGCGCCGGATGAGCGACCGCTGGTCCCGCCGGTTAGCCCGCCGGTTAGCCCGCCGGTTAGCCCACCAGCGGGTCAGCCCGACGAAGAGCATGAGCCCGTGCTGGTGCTCGCAGCGGCGCTGGGGCTGCCGGAGACGGTGGCGGTGGGAGATGTGCGCTCGCTGGGTGACAGCATCGCTGGGTGGGTGGTCCGCCACCGCCGGCCGCTGCTGCTCAACGGCGCGTCGCACGCGGATCCAGCAGTGGAGCGCCTGATGCGGCGCGGCGGCGGTCTCTCCGCGCTATGCGTGCCGCTGATCGCCAAGGGACAGACGCTAGGGGTGCTGAACGCGCGCAAGGAGGCAGGCGCATCCCCCTTCACCGAGAACGACCGTGACTTCCTGGCGATCCTGGCAGGCCAGGCGGCAATCGGGCTGGACCACGCGCGGCTGTACGACCGGCTGCAGCAGCAGGCCACCCACGACGCCCTGACCGGGCTGCTGAACCACGCCACGTTCGAGCAGCGGTTGACCACCGAGCTGGACCGCGCCAGCCGCATGCACCAGCAGCTGGCGCTCCTGCACGTGGACCTGGACGGCTTCAAGCTGGTCAACGACACCTACGGCCATCCCACCGGCGACGCGCTGCTCAAGCTGCTCTCCGGCGGTCCGATCCTGGGCAGCATCCGGCCCTATGACATCGCCGGGCGGCCCGGCGGCGACGAGTTCTCGGTGATCCTGCCGCACACGTCGGCAGAGCACGCGGTGCTGGTGGCGGAGCGCATCCGGGACGCGGTGAAAGGCTGCGACACCGCCATCATCGGGGTGCCCGCGGGGATGGTGGCGGCCAGCATCGGGGTGGCGCACTTCCCCACAGACGGCGTGCGCCAGGCCGATCTGGTGGAGACCGCGGACAACGCGCTGTACCTGGCCAAGTACCTGGGACGCAACCGCGTGGAGCGGGGCAGCTCGGCGGTGGGGAACTTCGAGCACGACCCGAACATGCTGCACGAGCTGCTGGCGCGGGCGAGCACGTCCACCGTGGAGGCGCTGGCAGCCGCGATCGACGCGCGCGACCACTACACCGCCGGACACTCGCGGCGGGTGGCGGAGTACGCGCTGGAGCTGGCGCGGGCGCTGGGCCACAGCGACGACGCGCTGCGCGTGCTGCGCCTGGCGTGCCTGTTTCACGACGTCGGCAAAATCGCCGTGCCGGAGTCAGTGCTGCGCAAGGCAGGCCGGCTCAGTGACGACGACTTCGAACGCATGCGGACGCACCCCACCAGCGGCGCGGAGATCATGGAGAAGGTGCCATCGCTGCGCGAGACGGCAGCCGCCATCCGCCACCACCACGAGCGGTGGGACGGCAAGGGCTACCCTAGCGGCCTGTCGGGGGAGGACATCCCGGAGATGGCGCGGTTGATCGCCATCGCCGACGCGTACGACGCGATGACGAGCGATCGCGTGTACCGCGGCGCACTGCTGCCGGAGGACGTGATCCGCATCTTCCAGGGCGGCGCGGGCGTGCAGTGGGATAAACGGCTGGTCGCCGCCTGGGTAGAGGTGCTCCGCGCCCGGCTGCGGCCCCGCGGCACAGACGCGGTAGCCATCCCCGCGGGCGCTGCGGTCTGACCCTCTACGCCTAGCGCCGCGTAACGCCACCTGACGGTCCGGGTGGCTGCGCGGCCGCCGTTCGCGCTCCACCGACACCGAGGCTGCCAAGCCCACTCGTTTGATTCCGCCTATTTGGCACGCCCTATGGGTGGCGCCGAGCACGGTGCCGGGTAGACACACCACCTCTGTGCCACCATGGCATCGCTATGGGCCCCGAGTGGTGCCTACCTGTCAACATCCGGAGCCCTTGTTGTTGTCGGATTGGCACGGTTCTCGTAGACTGAGTGGCACCAGAGAATGGTGCGGCCGCGGCCGCACCTTGGAAGGGTCTGTAGCGCAGTGGGAGCCGACAACAGTGAAGCCGTGGCGGGTGGCAGTCCGGGAGGGCCGGCAGCGACGCTGCCGGGGTTTGGCCCGTTGCTGCGCCAGCTGCGGGAAGCGCGCGGGCTGAGTCAGTCGGCGCTGGCGGGGCGTGCGGGGTTCGACCGCAGCTACATCAACCGCCTGGAGGCGGGTGAGCGAGGCACGCCCGCGCCGGCGGCAACCGAAGCGCTGGCCCAGGCGCTGGACCTGGGAGACGCGGAGGCTGACCGCTTCTACGCGGCGGCGGGGCTGCTGCCGCGCTCGCTGCTGGCGCTGGGGCCGGCCGACCCGACGCTGCTGCTGCTGGCCCAGCGCCTGACCGATCCGCGTCTCTCCGTGGCGGCGCGCGCGGCGCTGCGGGCCACCGTGGAGACGATGGTCCGCTGCTGGGCCAACCCAGTGAACCCGGTGAGTTTGGGCAGCCCACCGGGTCCGGTAGGCCCGGTGGATCCGGTCACCCCCACACAGGAGCGTTCCTGATGATTGTCGATACTCGAGCAGTGGCCGGCTCCGGCGGTAGCGAACCGTCCGCCGGAGCCGGCCCTGGAGCCGGGGGACGGGAGGGCCTCAGCATCCGGCCGCAGCTGCTGCAGCTGTCGCCGCTCTACCGGCGCGCGCGGGATAGCATCCTGCGGCCGCACCTGCGGCTGACCGAATCGCGCTACTTCTGGGAGAAGTGGAAGCCGCTGCTGGGACCTGACGCCGCCGTGTTGGTGATGGAAGTGCGGGACCGCTGCAACCGGGCACTGACCAGCCCCGATGGCCACCTGCAAGGGCCGGAGGGGCTGGATGGCCCGGAGGGACAGGGCTGCACCGTCTCTGCCAACGATCTGGCGGCGGCATGCGGCTTCTCACGCGTGACGCTGTGGCGGCTGCTGCAGCGCGAGGACGTGCGGCAGTTCGTGCAGGTCGAGCACAACTACATCTACGACCAGCGCATGGGCAAGAAGCGGCGGACGGTGAGCACCTACCACGTGCTGATGGAAGATCCGCTGGTGCCGGCAGACGAGCCCCGCTTGGAACAGCTGCTGGCCGCCTCCGGGGCTGCTCCCACGGCCACAGCAGGTGGAGCTTCGGGAGTCGCCGCCCAACGGAACAGTGGCGCTACCTTCGATGTCGCCAGTGACTCCCGACCTACATTTCAAACTGCAACAGAGGTGGTGGACAACTCGCCGCCTAGGTTTCAGAATGAAGCCGCTAGAAGCCGCTCCATTCTGAAACCGCAAAACGTTCAGGAAACGACTCTAAAGAAACGTTTAGCAGGAACGGGAACGACACCCTCCACAGCCTCCGTTTCGGCAACTGCACCTGCCGCCGTCACTCAGCATGCGCATGGCACGCGTGGCGGCGATCCTACTCGCCTGGAGAGCTTGCTCGACGCTACTCTGTTCCAGCGGCCCGCTGCGACACCGGGCGCAACACCGAGCGCAACACCCGCTGCGGTGCCGGCTGCCGGCACACCTCGCAGTGAGAGCGTGAGCCGCGGCCCTGTTGGCGAGATCGACATCTGGCAGCGGTTCCCGGAGTTCGCACACCACATCGAGGAGGCGGAGACGCAGCTCGGCGACTGGCATAGCCGCGGGTTTTACGTCAATGCGCTCAAGCGGCTGTACCCTGGCCACATCGGCGTCTGGCAGCGGGCGCTGGGCGTGGCGCGCGAGCAGAAGGCCATCCGCCGGTCGCGTGGCGCGTTGTTCACGCGCCTGCTGCGCACCTTCGCGGCAGAGGCTGGAGTCTCGCTGTGATGAGCAGGCAGTGTGCAGATGGTCACATGCAGGCACTTCCCCACCAGACGATGGGATGCTGCCTGCTGCCTGCTGCTATCTGCCTAGTTGCGGGTGCGCTCGCTCTGGAGGAGACGAGTGAGCACGCTGGCGAGACGGGGGCCATCGTCTGTGGTGGCGCCGCCGAGGAACTCGACGCCGCGGCGGAAGCCGGGCAGGCCATCGGGCTGCGGCTGCGCCTCGCCGTGCAGCCCGACGGCCGGCTCGACGACACGTCCCTGTACGGCGAAGGGGTCCTGCTCGCCGGGCAGCTCGAACTCGATTGCCACGGTCGTGCCGGTCTTGAGCGGCACGTCCACCACGATGCCGGCGCCCGATTCGCTGACGTCGGAGAGACGGGCGAGCGGGGCCATGTCGTCATCTTCGAATGGCGCTGCGTGCTCGGCGCCATCGGGCCCCTCGGATTCGGGCACCAGACGGATAGGCACCAGTCGCAGGAGCAGGCGCTTGCTGCGCCGGCGCTGGTACAGCTGGCCCGCGGCCGGATCCAGGCGCAGGACAAGAATGGCCTCTGCGCTGCCCACCCCGGCAGGTCCGGCCGGTGTGCCCAACGTGTCCTCGGCGGCAGCCACGTCCACAAGCTCGCTGCGCGTGGCGATGGTGGCGTCCCACTCCACGATGCCGTCCGGACGGACGCGCCGGATCGCGGCACGCTGTCCGGGAGCGCTCGGCGTTTCCGGCTCCCCGCTCAGTCCCCAGCCGCCCGCCGCAACGGCGACGAAGCCTCCGGTGATCCCCACGACCTGCGCCGGGCGCACGTCCCAGCCGCCGGTGTCCGAGTCCCCCTGGGCGTCACCGCCGTCGATCTCGTCAGTCGCAACCGCCTGATTGGTCTCATCTATGGCGGATTCGTCGTCCAGCAGTGCCAGCTGCGCGGAAGGCGGGAACTCGGGCGCACCGGGCAGCGGCAGCCAGAGCTCGATGCGCTCTCCTTCTTGCAGTGCGAACGGGTTGGCCATGGAGATGGTCGGAGAATCGTAAGGCACCGCCGTGCCGCCACGCCCGGCTGTGCCTGATTCTGGCGACGCCGTCAAGGAGCGTAAGGTGGACAACGGGAGCGGCGTGAACGGCACGAGATCGTGTCCCGCCGAGAAGTCGAAGCGCATTGGGTTGTGGGGCCGAGCGGTCATCGGAGTTTCCAACGCCACGCCGCGTGCAAACGTGCCGAGCCAAGCAACCTGTAGCACTGCTGTAGCGGCATCGTAACGCCCGTCGTGGCACAGCCTTTGCGATCAACAACTTCTTGTAGGGGAGCCAGCGAACGGCACACGGCACCGGCGCCCAGGGGGATCTAGCGATGAGTAACGCCGGACGCGTGCTGGTGATCGACGACGACGACAGCATCCGCACGCTGGTGTGCGAGGCGCTGCTGAGTGAGGGGTACGTGGCGGTAGGGGCGTGCAACGGCGCGGAGGCGCTGGACCTGCTCTTCCAGGCGTGGGAGGCGCAGCCGGACGTGATCCTGCTGGACATGCGGATGCCCACGCTGGACGGCTGGAAATTCGTGGAGGCGTACCGCGTGCTGCCGGTGCGCCAGGCGCCAATCGTGGTGATGACCGCGGCCCGCCGCGCCGAGGACAGCGCAGCGCAGGTGCAGGCCGACGGCGTGCTCGCCAAACCCTTCGACCTGGGAGACCTGCTTGAGCGCGTCTACCAGGCACGCCGCCTCCGGGCGGCGTAGCGCGCCGTGGAAGCGGAGCTCACCCGGCGTGAGCTGCACCTCGCGCTGAGCTATAGCTATCCGGCCTGGCTGCGCGCGGAGCTCGCCAAGGCCGCGTACCGCAAGCATGCCCCCCATGTGTCACCCCGCGTATCATCCGCGCGCCCGGTGGCGTGCCGGCCACAACAGACATGTTCGGGCACGGCCGGGCTGCCTAGCCCCGTTCACATCGACAGGCTGCTCGTCCGTCAGGAGAGAAAAACAAGAGGCCGGGTGCATTGCACCCGGCCTCTTGAGCTCTGCGATGACGCCCGCTTGCGACGGCGGGCGATACGGCGTGTGGCGCTGCGCTAGACCGGCTGGACGTTGACGGCGCGCTCGCCGCGGCCGCGGGTGTCCTGCGACCGGTCGAACGAGACGGTCTGGCCCTCGGTCAGGTTGTCGTAGGGCGTGTTGCCCGTGACGCCCGTGGCGTGGAAGAAGATCTCGCTGCCGTTTTCGGTCTTGATGAAGCCAAAGCCGCGGTCGCGGACGAGACGGACGATGGTGCCTGTGTTCATGTGCCTGCGTGCTCCTGTGTGCGCCTGTGTGCGCCTGTGGCGAGTGTGATCCGATAGCCCTGCGAGAGCGGCCGGACGCGAAAAGACTAGCAGTGGTTACGCTGCTTGGGGAAGTTTCAGGGGCATTGTCAACAAGGAAGAGCACCGGGGACGTGGAGGACGCGGGGGGGGCAGGGGAGCCAAAAGAACCGGGAGAACCGGGAGAACCCGGAGAAGCGGAAGGGCGAGAGCGCAGCCTGCTGCGGAACGGCGATTTCCTGCGACTGTGGCTGGGGCAAGTGCTCTCCAGCGCGGGGAGCGGCGTCTCGCGGCTGGCGCTGCCGCTGTTGGTGCTGGCGCTGACCGGGTCACCGGCGCAGGCGGGGCTGATCGCGGCCGCGCAGAGCTTCCCATTCATCCTATTAGGGCTGCCGGCGGGGGCGCTGCTGGACCGATGGAACCGCAAGCGCGTGATGGTCCTGTGCGATGGCGCGCGCTGTCTCGCGTTCGGCTCGGTGCCGCTGGTCTGGTGGTTAGGCGCACTGACGATGCCGCACCTCTACGGCGTGGCGCTGGTGCACGGCACGGCGCTGGCGTTCTTCAACATCGCGCAGCTGGCGGCGCTGCCGCGCGTGGTGCCCAAGGCCCAGCTGGCGCGGGCGCACTCGCTGAACACCGCCTCAGAGGGAGTGGCCACGCTGGCCAGCCCTGGGGTCGGTGGCCTCATCATTGCGGCGGCGTCGACCACCGTGGCGGGAGCGGCGCTGGCCTATTTGGTGGACGCCGCCTCGTACGCGGTGTCGGTAGCGATGCTTTCTACAATCCGTACACCATTTCAGGGCAGCCGCACCGCCGCGCCCCTACGACACCTCCACCTGAAAATCCTAGAGGGTCTACACTATATTTGGAGCCGACCGCCGCTGAGGCAGTTGTGGACGGTGAACATGCTGCATCGCATGTGCTTTGCTCCTGTACAGCTTTCTGTGGTGGTGCTGGCGACTCAGGTGCTGGGGGTGGACCCGCGCGGTGTGGGGCTCTTGTTCAGTGCGGCGGGGGCGGGCGGCCTGACCGCTTCGGTGTTCACGCCGTGGCTGCGCACGCGGGTATCGGTGGGGCACAGCATGCTGGGTTTGACGGCATGCCACGCGCTGGGCTTGGCGCTGGTGGCGGGGGCGCCTTCGCCCTGGGTGGCGGCGGCCGGACTGTTCGTCACCGGGGTGATGGAGACGATGACGGGTATCGTGCAGGTGAGCTACCGCCTGTCGGTGATCCCCGATGGCCTGCAAGGGCGGGTGAACAGCAGCTACCGCTTTATGTCGTTCACCGCTGTGGCGGTGGGCGCCGCAGCGGGCGGGATGCTGTTGGAGCAGCTGGGGCCACGGGTCGTGCTGCTGCTGCTGGCGAGTGGCATCGCGCTGATCTCAGCCGGTATTGGCCTGACCGGAGCAAGACGCATCTAGGTGGTAATCGCGGTAGCTACGGTTAGGGAGCCACCGAGAGTGTCGCCGGCAGGCCCGCCGCGCGGGAGGGTCATGACCAGCCTCGTGCCGCCGTCGGGCGGGAACTCGGCGGCGATGGCGCCGCCGTGCAGTTCGGCAATCTGCCGGCTGACGTAGAGGCCCAACCCCATGCCCGAGAGGTGGCCGCCGGCATGGGCCTGGAAGAAGCGGTCGAACAGGCGGTCCCGGTCCTCCGGCGGTACGCCGGTGCCATGGTCGCGCACCGAGAGGACGAACCACACACCGGGCTGTACACCGGCAGAGGGCCCGGCGGCTACGGTAGCTCCGGCAGCCGCGGATTCGGTGCTCTCCTCGGCGCCTTCCGCTCCCCAGCCAGGTTCCTTCGCTTCCAGCAGCACCTCGATCGGGCCGCCGCCGGGGCTGTACTTGATGGCGTTCTCCAGCAGGTTGCCGAGCACCTGCTCGAAGCGCAGTGGATCGACCGTCGCTTCCAGCGCGGCAGGGGTCTGTGCCACGAGCGTGTGGCGGGTGGTGGACTCCTGCGCCTCGGTGACGGCGCTGCGCACCAGGATGGAGAGATCGGTGGTGGCCAGATCGAGTGCTAGGCGGCCGGTCTCTATGCGAGAAATGTCAAGCAGCTGATTGACAAGGCGCGTGAGCTTGGCCGCCTGTTCATCTACGGCGCGCAGCGTGCCGGCAATGCGCTCTGGATCGGCGGGCTCTCCAGAGTCAAGGCGGCGACGTTGGAGCTGCACCCTGGCCCACAGGCTGGTGAGCGGAGTCTTGAGCTCGTGCGCGGCGATGGAGAGGAACTCGTCGCGCAGGCCGACGGCGCGGCGGGCTTCGTGGTACAGGCGCTCGTTATCGGCGGCCGTGGCCTGCACCGTCTCGGTTTCCTTGCGCAGGCGCGTCTCGCGCTCGGCGACCGCCTCGGTCATGGTCCGCATCGCGGTGGCGAGGTGGGCGACTTCGGTGTCGCCGGCGAAGACCGGCGCGTTTGGAATGGCGGTGCGCTCGCCACGGGCAACGGCGCGCGGCGGCGGCGAGCTGCTCGAGCGGGCGCGCCAGGCGGCGGACCAGCAGCGCCTGCAGCGCGGCCGCGCCTAGCATGACGGCGGCGATAGCGCCCGATTGCTCGATGAATCGCCGACGCAGGGCCGCCTCCAACGGCGCCTGGGGCCGCGTGAGGCCGACCACCCAGCGGGTGCGCTCCACGGGCACGAAGACGCCGAACCGGGCAGAGCCGGCGAACGGGGTGACGGCATTGCTCACGGGGGTGATGGCGCCCGCTAGCGCGGCGGCGACTCCCGGCGCGGCGCGCACGTCGCGCTCGGTGGGCCCTAGCTGCGGCCGGGCCGAGCTGTGCAGCACCTGCCCGTTTTCATCGAGGATGGCGACTTCGGCATCAGGTGGCAGTGCGATGGGCAGCCCTTCGGCCATGCGCGCGGCGTGGAAGGCGGCAATCATGAAGGCGCGCGGCGCGCCATCGGCGCCTCGCACCGGCCGGCCGAAGGCGATGGTCACCTCCCCTGATTCGAGGCCGGAGAGGCTGCCACTCCAGACCGTCGCGGCACCGCGCTGCAGCGAGCCGATATAGGGCCGGGCCGACGCGTCGGTGCCGATGCCAATGCCACTGTCGCTGGCGGTGACGCGGCCGGCGAGGTCAGTCAGGAAGAGCGCCCGCAGGCGCGGGTAGTCGTCGAGGATCGCCTTGAGTGGTGGGCCGGTGCTGGCCTGGTCAAGCGGCTGCGCCTGCCTGCCGAGCAGCACGGCGGCGGCGAACGTGGTGCGCTCGAGGTCCTGGGCGAAGCCGTCCACGACGGTGGCGATGCTGCGCCCGAGGGCTACCGCGTTGGCCAGCTCAGCGCGGCGACGCTCGTCCAGGTCGCGCTGGTATGCCAGCACGCCGATGACCTGCACCGCGAACAGGACCGCGATGGTGGCCAGCGCCAGCCGCGCGCTGAGGGAGAGAGGGCCGGTCCAGAAGCGCACGCGATCTCCTGCTCCCTTCATGGTACGCACTGCACGCCGCTGGTGGCGTTGATGGTGCACAGAAGTGCGTATTGGGCGCTGTCGCGTGGGCTCGGGACGAGTGCTCCGTCCTCGCTGTAGTGGCGGGGGAGTGGCGAGGGGAGCGGTGGAACCGGACCAGATCAGGACTTACGCCCGATCGGTGGTCCGGCGCCGCGGAGGAGGCGGCGCGCCACGGCAGCGATGCCGGCCAGCAGGCGCCGCCCAACCGCGCCATCGGCGGCGAGAAAGCGGACGACCAGGCCGCACTGATTGGGAAGCAGCGAGCAGCCGCTCAGCGCCTGCCTTGGCCGGCCGTCTGTGTGGTGGTGGACTGAGGCGAGCCAGGCGCGGAGGTCTTCCAGGAGCGGCCCCAGGCAGGATGGTGGGGCCAGCACATAGACGGTGCCGATGGTGTGCAGGCCGTCCGGCAAGGTCTCACGCAATGGGCGGCCGCCCGGCGGGGGCGGCGCGAGCGCCTGGGTGTCCGTGAAGAGCAGCGCGCCGTCTGGCCGCCGGGCGGTTAAGCGGCTGTCGTAGTACGCGTACTCGTGGCGCTCGCCGGTGACGCCCGATGGGACTGGAGGGACAGTGGCGCCGGTGGCTTCTGATGGGAATGAAGGGCCGGTGTCGGCAGTGGCGCCGTCGCTGTGGGTGCCGTTGGGTGGGATGGAAGTCACCGAGCGGCCGGGGAGGATGAGGTCAGCGTACAGCAATGTCGCTTCGGGATCGATGGCCAGATCGACGTGCTGCCAGAAGCGGGCCTCGCGGAACGGGATCAGAGGATCGGGCCACCACTCCAGGTACGCGCCGGCGGCGACGTCGAGCGTGACACGTTGCTCGGCGCCGTTGCGCTCCGCGCGGTAGACCTTGGTGGCGGCGAGAGTGGTGACGTGCGCCTGGGCGCCGGGATCGAGCGAGACGCGGAGCTGGAGGCGGTCGCCTTGCGCGAGACCACCGGCCAGCATGGCGGTGTAGCAGTACGCCATGTCGGGGAGGTCAGGATCCGGGTACAGCAAGCGGCCCAGCTGGAGCGGTGGGCGGTGGCTCAGGGCGCGCAAGACGGTGCGGCTGCGCTGCGGGGCGTGAGTCAGGCGGATGTCAAGCAGGCCATCCTTGCCTGGGCGGCCAGGGGCCAGCTGGGGCACCGGCTCGGCGGTCCAGGGAGCAGACCTAACCCCGGCCTTCCCCAGGGCCCGGCCCTCTGCGCTTCGCGCATTCACCCGCCCCTTCCCTAAAGGGAAGGGGCACGACTCCGGCGACAGTGCGGCATTCGCCACACTCCCCTTCCCTTTAGGGAAGGGGTCGGCGGTTAGGTCAGACGCACTCAAAAGAGGACGTCGGTGCGTAGGCGCTCCACCACGTCCGGGATGCCGGCGCCGGTGGCGCAGTTAGTGAAGATGAAGGGGCGGTCGCCGCGCATACGGCGCGAGTCGCGGTCCATCACCTCCAGGCTGGCGCCGACATAAGGGGCCAGGTCGGTCTTGTTGATCACCAGCAGGTCGGATTGGGTGATGCCCGGTCCGTTCTTGCGGGGGATCTTGTCGCCGGCAGCCACGTCGATGACATACACGAAGTAGTCTACGAGCAGCGGACTGAAGGTGAGCGTGAGGTTGTCGCCGCCGCTCTCGATGAGGATGAGATCCGAATCCGGGAAGCGGCGCTCCATGTCTTCCACCGCGGCGAGGTTCATCGAGGGGTCTTCTCGGATCGCTGTGTGGGGGCAGGCGCCGGTTTCTACGCCGAGGATGCGCTCTTCGGCCAGGATGCCCTTGAGCGTGCGCTTGACGTGCTGGGCGTCCTCAACCGTGACGATGTCGTTAGTGATGACGAGCAGGCGGTACCCCTCGCGTACCAGCTCCGGCACGACGCGCTCGATGAGCGCGGTTTTGCCCGACCCGACCGGTCCACCTACCCCGACACGCGGAATGCGGAGCGAAGGCAATGTACCGGAAGCGGATGAACCGGAAGTCTCGACCGCACCGGTGAGCGGTTGGGACGGCAGCGTGATTGTCATCGGTCTTGTTTCACAGTCTCGGTGTGTTGTTCCATTTTTCAGACTCCCTCGCCAGATGACGGCGACGGCCCGGAAAACACTTCACATCTGGAATGGAACACTTTTCATGTCTACGATGGAACGCCGTCAACTGCTGAAGAGGCGGACGTGCGCCGCTTCGTGGCGCATCTGGAGGATCTCGGCGAAAGGAGCAGTCGGGCGTAAGCCGCGCCAATCGGCGGCCAGGGCGGATTGGGCAACGTGGGCTAGGCGGGGAGCCTGGCGGCGCAGGATGGCCTGGGTGTGCTGATGGTCGATACGCATGAGCCGCAGGGCGGCGCCAAGCAGCGTGGTGCAGGCGCCGTGCAGCTCGGCGAGCACGGCGGTCTGGACCGGCACGTCCAGCGCGGCGGTAGCGGCGCCGAAGGCAGCCACGTACGTGCCGGGAACACCGCCAACACCACCGGGAGTGGCGCCTGAGCGGACGGCGTGGTGATAGGCGGCGAGAGTGACGTGCTCTGGCGCGAGCAAGACCGCGGTGGCGAGCAGGCGGGCGCCGGTCTTCTGGCTGGCCTCACGGGCTTCGCGGGCGAGCTTAGTGGCGGCGCACGTCTGGTCGATCTCTATCAGGGTGGCAAGGTCACTGGCGG
>CADCTC010000027.1:492-4630 GCA_902805635.1 uncultured Chloroflexota bacterium | reverse complement strand
GCAGCTTGAGCGGGGCCGACACCATCGCCGGCGGTTCGGGCGTCGACGACCTCGACGGGGGCGACGGCGACGACGTCCTCACCGGCGGGCCGGGCATCGGCGCCCTCCGCAGGAGCGATGGCGACGACGTGATCCGCGGCGGCGACGAGGTCGGCGTCGCCGGGCCCGACCTGCCAGGCCAGCCAGTCGGACAGGAAGCGCTCAAGGTCGTCGGGAGTGCGGACGTGGCGCTCCTGGACCGCGGTTTCTAGGCCGTGGGAGAAGGCATACAGGCCGGCGGGAAAGGCCGAGTCGGCCAGTTGGATCGCGGCGAGAAAAGCGGTCGCGTCGGACTGACCCGTCGAACTAGGCGTGGAGTCAGTGCTCGTGGTCAGCGTGCTCTCCATGCGCGTGAGAGTGGCCGGCGGTATAGGCGTGGTCGTTGAGGTGGGCAGGAGGGAGGGGAGCTTCGTCCAGGATCTCGCCGGGGGAGGCGGCGCGGAAGGTGTACGAGACGCCTTCCAGGCGGTGGGACCGGACGACGGCGTCCACAACGCGGCGGTCGAGGGAGAGTGGCACCACGATCTCCGGGGTAGTGCCTGTGCTCGCGTCCGCGCCGCCATCCGTGATGGCGCCGGCTGCCTCATCCGGCTCGTGGATGCGCAGGGGCCAGTGCTGGTTGCCGAGCACGTGGCCGAGGCGCAGCGCGTTGAGGGCGAGCTGCGCCGGCGGGACTGTCGGGTCAAGAGTCAAGACGAGCACGTCGCCGGCTTCGACCGTGGCGATGATGGTCACGTCTGGATCGGCGTGCAGCACGTCACCATCGGCAAGGGCGCCGGGGCGGGCGAGCGAGATCGCCACGTCGCGGCCGCCGGTGGTGCGCTTGCGGAGGCGGCGCTTCTGGGCGTCCCAGCGAGTGAGGCAGAGCTCGTCCATCTCGGCGCCCGTGGCGGGGACGTAGCCGCGCAGCAGGTTGCCCTGGATCTCTTCGACGCGAATCATGGAGTGGGGGCTTTCACGGAGGTATGAGGAAGCGGGGCTGCTGCGTTCCGGCGCTCGCGGAGCGCGGCGAGCCAGGCAGTGCGGCGCGCGCCAACGTCGACGGGGCCGCGGTGGTCGTAGGCGGTCGGCGCAGTGGCGGCGAGGAGGTAGGGAGAGGCGGGTTCATCCACGTCAGGAATAGGTGTGGCGAGGGCCGCAGCGCCTTCGGTCAGCGACTCGACGACGACGCACGGATCGAGGTGGTGGTCGGGGAAGTCCAGGTTGAGGTGGGTTTCGGCGTCTATAGGGCCGGCGAGGGCGTAGACACGCCCCGCCCGCAGGGCGCCGTGGCGGACGGCGGTAGGGTCGAGGATGCGGCCCTCTGGGGAGAGGTTGTCGCGGGCGACGAGGTGGCGGACTTGCATTGTTAGACGATGTAATAAAGCTGAGCGTGGGAGAGGCGGGTGGCGGGCTCGCAGGTGGCGAGCTCGCCGTCGACGCGGACCTCATAGGTTTCGGGGTCGACGTCGATGCGGGGGAGGGCGTCGTTGCGGACCATGTGGCGCTTGGTGAGGGTGCGGCAGCCACGCACGGCGACCAGGCGCCGCTCGAGGCCGAGGCGCTCGCTGACGCCGCGGTCCAGCGCGGCCTGGGAGGTGAAGGTGACGCAAGTGGCGTTCATGGCCTTGCCAAACGCGCCGAACATGGGGCGGTAGAAGACGGGTTCGGGGGTGGGGATGGAAGCGTTGGGGTCACCCATCGCGGCCCAGACGATGAAGCCGCCCTTGAGCACCAGCTTGGGCTTGGCGCCGAAGAAGGGGCTGGTCCAGAGCACGATGTCCGCCAGCTTGCCGGGCTCCAGCGAGCCGACCTCGTGGGCGATGCCGTGGCTGATGGCCGGGTTGATGGTCAGCTTGGCCAGGTAGCGCAGGATGCGCTCGTTGTCCGCGCCCTGGCCTCCCTGGGTCAGCGCAGCGTCTTCGGGAAGCGGGCCGCGCTGGCGGCGCATCTTGTCGGCGGTCTGGAACAGCTTGGCGAATGTCTCGCCGACGCGGCCCATGGCCTGGGAGTCGGACGAGTACATGCTGAGCACGCCGAGGTCGTGCAGCACGTCTTCGGCGGCGATGGTTTCGGCGCGGATGCGGCTTTCGGCGAAGGCCACGTCTTCCGGCACGCCGGGGTTGAGGTGGTGGCAGACCATGAGCATGTCCAGGTGCTCGTCCAGCGTGTTGATGGTGAAGGGGCGCGTGGGGTTGGTGGACGAGGGGAGCACGTTGGGCTCGCCGGCGATCTTGATGATGTCCGGGGCGTGGCCGCCGCCGGCGCCTTCGGTGTGGTAGGTGTGGATGGTGCGGCCGTCGATGGCGGCGACGGTGTCCTCCAGGAAGCCCGACTCGTTGAGCGTGTCGGTGTGGATGGTGACCTGGACGTCGTAGTCGTCCGCCACCCTGAGGCTGCAGTCGATGGCCGCGGGGGTGGTGCCCCAGTCCTCGTGGTCCTTGAGGCCGCAGGCGCCGGCTTCCACCTGTTCCACTAGCGGAGCGGGCAGGCTGGAGTTGCCCTTGCCGAGGAAGCCCCAGTTGACGGGCAGGCCCTCGCACGCCTGGAGCATGCGCGCCAGGTTCCAGGGGCCGGGGGTGCAGGTGGTGGCGTTGGTGCCGTCGGCGGGGCCGGTGCCGCCGCCGATGAAGGTGGTGATGCCGTTGCAGAGCGCCTCGTACACCTGCTGGGGGCTGATCATGTGGATGTGGGTGTCGATGCCGCCGGCCGTGGCGATGAGGTGCTCGCCGGCGATGACCTCGGTACCGGCGCCGATGACCAGGTTGGGTGAGACTCCGGCCATGACGTAGGGGTTGCCGGCCTTGCCGATGCCCGCGATGCGCCCCTCCTTGATGCCAATGTCGGCCTTGAGGATGCCGAGGATAGGGTCCATGATCAGGACGTTGGTGATGACGAGGTCAAGCGCGCCCGCAGCGTTGGTGACGCCGGGAGCCTGGCCCATGCCGTCGCGGATGGTCTTGCCGCCGCCGAACACGGCTTCGTCGCCGTAGGCCGGGGCGAGCAGGTCACGCTCGACCCGGGCGTAGAGCACGGTGTCGGCCAGGCGGAAGCGGTCGCCGGTGGTGGGGCCGTAGAGCTCGGCGTAGTGGCGGCGCGGGATGGTGGTCACCTGACCGGCTCCTGGTCCTGGCCCGGCTCCGCACGTCCTTTGCCGCGCACGGAGCCGTTCACCGCGCCGCTGAAGCCGACGACGCGTTGGGTGCCGGCGAATTGGACGAGCTCGACGTCACGCGTATCGCCGGGCTCGAAGCGGGCGGCGGTGCCGGCGGGGATGTTGAGGCGCATGCCAAAGGCGGCGGCGCGGTCGAAGCGCAGGGCGCGGTTGGCCTCGAAGAAGTGGTAATGGGAGCCGACCTGGATGGGGCGGTCGCCGGCATTGGAGACGGTGACGGTGGCAGTGCGCCGGCCGGCGTTGAGCTCGACCGGGTCGTCGCGCAAGAGGAAGCGGGGCAGCGGCTCGCCGACTTCACCGGCAGCCGCGCTGGGCGATGGAAACGCTTCTTCGGTCATTGCACGGGGTCGTGGCAGGAGACAAGCTTGGTGCCGTCGGGGAAGGTGGCTTCCACCTGGACCAGGTGGAGCATCTCCGGGACTTCAGGCATGACGTCTTCGCGGGTGAGCACGGTGCGGCCGAGGTCCATCAGCTCGGCGACGGTGCGGCCGTCGCGGGCGCCCTCCAGGATCGCTTCGGAGATGAGCGCGATCGCTTCGGCGTAATTGAGGCGCAAGCCGCGGCCACGCCGGCGGCGGGCAAGCTCGGCTACCTGGTAGATGTAGAGCTTCTCGATCTCGCGCGGGGTGAGCTGCATGGGACCAGACTTGGGGCCTGAGTATTCAGGAGTGGGCCAGGAAGACTGTAGGAGCGGACCGGGGCGGTCGCCATCAGCCGGAGTGGCCAAAGCTGGGAGCCGGCGTTTGTGCGACCTGCACAAACGCCGGTGACTAGACCGAGAGGTGCTCGCGGACGATGTCCTGGCCGAGCGCGGTGGCGGGGCCCTGGGAGACGATGGCGCCCTTTTCCATGACGTAGCAGTAGTCGGCGACGGCGAGGGCGAAGTCGAGGAACTGCTCGACCAGCAGGACGGCAATGGTGCGCTGCCGGCGCAGGGAGCGGATG
>CADCTC010000027.1:0-482 GCA_902805635.1 uncultured Chloroflexota bacterium | reverse complement strand
CTCCTCGATGATGGAGGGCTGGATGCCTTCGGTCGGCTCGTCTAATAGAAGGAGTGTGGGCTGGCGGATGAGGGCGCGGGCGATGGCGAGCTGCTGCTGCTGGCCGCCGGAGAGCGTGCCGGCGACGCGCCGGGCAAACTCGCCCAAGATAGGGAAGAGGGCATACATCTCGTCCTGCCGGTCTTTGGCCTGCTTGCGCAGGGCGGGAGCGGCGGCTTCCAGGCCCATGAGCAGGTTCTCCCCGACCGTGAGGTAGGGGAAGATGCCGCGGCCCTGAGGGACGTAGCCGATGCCGGCCATGGCGCGGCGGTGGGGGGCGGCGGTGGTGATGTCGACGTTGTTCGCCTGGCCCTCCTCCTCGGCGCCCTTCTGCATCGCGATGAAGAAGGGGTTCGTTGCGGTCTTGGTGATCAGGGTGACAGCCAGCTGCTCGCCGCCGCCGCCGCCACCGCTGGCGGAGCCGGCGGGCTCGGCCGAGCCGC
>CADCTC010000026.1 GCA_902805635.1 uncultured Chloroflexota bacterium | reverse complement strand
TTGCATCCACGCCCCCGATGATCCCTGGTAGAAGACCGTCAGCGTGTTTACGCCGTGTCGCTTGTACTCGTCCAGGCTGTCGATCAGCCCCTCCGTCCACTTGTCACCCGCCGCCCCGCTCGCGACGCGTACTCCCCATACCTCCAGCGGTTGCGCCTTCCACGAAAGCCCGGAGGGCGTTCCCGGTGTAATCGTAAGTGTCATTGTCTTGCTCCTACAGCTACTCCCTCTCCCTTTAGGAGAGGGCTGGGGTGAGGGTCAGCGCCGCCCACCAGTGCACACACCGCATCACCCACTTCTCGCGTCTTTGCGGTCCCGCCCAGGTCCGGCGTCGCCGCTCGCCGCTCGCGTAGCAGCAGCGCTACCGTCTCTTCGATCGCATCGCCGGCCCGCACCGCGTTGCGGGCGCGCTCCCCTCCATCCGGCGCGCTGCCCACGAACCGCAGCAGCATCGCCGCAGCCAGGATCGCCGCCACTGGGTTGGCGAGCTCCTTCCCCACGATGTCGGGCGCGCTGCCATGGATCGGCTCGAACATGCTCGGCGCGCTGCGGTCCGCGTTGATGTTCCCGCCCGGCGCCAGTCCGATCCCGCCCGCCAGCGCCGCCGCCTCGTCAGAGAGGATGTCGCCGAACATGTTTGCGCTGACCAGTACATCGATCTCCGCCGGCCGCTGGACCAGGAACATGGCGGCGGCGTCGATGTTCAGTCGGCGTGTCTGCACGTCCGGGTAGCGCGCCGCCACCTCTGCGAACACCTTGTCCCACAGCACCATCCCAAACGGCAGCGCGTTCGCCTTGCTGATCGACGTCACGTGCCGGCGCCGAGTCCGTGCCAGCTCGAACGCGTAGCGCACCACCCGCTCGATCCCCTTGCGCGTGTACACCGCCGTCTGGATCGCCAGCTCTTCTTCCTGCTCCACGTACAGCGGCCCGCCGATGTTCGTGTACTCGCCCTCGGCGTTCTCCCGCACGATCACCATGTCGATCTCGCCGGGGTTCGCCAGCACCGACCGCACCCCCGGCCACAGCTTCACCGGCCGCTCGTTCACGAACTGCCGCAGCGCCTTGCGCACCTTCTGCGTGAAGCCCCAGGACAGCACCCGGTCCGGCACCCTCGCCGGGTCTCCCATCGCCCCGAGGTAGATCGCGTCGTATGCGCGCAGCGTGTCCGGCCCGTCCTCCGGCATCACCGCCCCCGTGTCTAGGTAGTGCTGCGCCCCCCATGGGTACACCGTGAAGTCCAGCGCCAGGCCAAACCGCCCGGCCGCCGCCTCCATCACCTTGCGCGCCTCCGCCGTCACCTCCGGGCCGATGTTGTCGCCGGGCACCAGGGCAATTCGGTAGTCAGTCAATTCGTCGCCTCCACCATTAGTCGCGCCGCCGTGTTGTGCACCGACGCCATCTGGCCGGGGTTCACCTTGTCATCGCTGGACCAGTTCGCCCCCTGCCACGCCACCACCAGGTCCAGGCTGGGGATCACCCACAGGCCGCGCGCCATCCCCAGCCCGATGGCCACGTACGAGTCCCGCGGCGCCGCGTCGAACAGCAAGTCGCCGTTCCGGTCCGGCAGGTTCAGCCACCAGTTGAAGGAGTACTGCCCCGGCCCCCGCGCGTTCGTCCGCTTGCCTCCGCCGTGGCTGATCTGCCCCGGCAGCATCTCAGCGTCCACCCCCGCCGTCGCCGGCAGGTCAGCCGGCACCAGGCTGGTCAGCGCCAGGTCCACCAGATCCCGCCGCACCAATTGCTTCCCGCGCCATGCGCCGCCCCGCAGGTACAGCAGCCCGAACCGCGCGGTGTCACGCGGGGACATGGCGATTCGTCCCCGCCGTGGCTCCGGCGTGCGGGGCGGCTCCCCCACCAGCGCGTTGAAGTGCGCCGGGTCCTCGAACCCCAGCGGCCGCGCCAGCCGCTGCTGCAGCTCCCATGTGCCGTCACGCTTGAACACCCGGTTCACCAGCGTGTCGTAGTACAGAGCTAGCGCGTAGTCGTTGTAGCTCCACGCTGCCCCCGGCGCCTCGCTCCAGCCGTACCCGCTGGTCTGCGACGCCAGGTGCCGCCACGTGATCCCCGCGTCCTTGCCGCCGTTGATCTCCCGCAGCCCCGGCTCCCACTTCACCAGCGGTTCGTCCACGCTCTCGATCAGCCCCTCCTGTACCGCCAGCAGCAGCAGCGTGCTGACGACTGGCTTGCGCGCCGACGCCAGGTCCGCCGAGTACGTGTGGTCTCCCCACGTGTGCACCTGGGTGCCCCCGCGCACCACCACGCCCCACCCACGCACGTGCTCCGCCAGCGTCTCCAGCGCGTCGCGCCGCATCCCTGCCTGCTCCGGCGTCCGCCGCTCCCATGTCTCCTCCGGGCACAGGCCATCCAGGACGTAGCGCGGCTGCACCCCCGCCGCCACACCCGCTGGATTGCTCGCCACCGTTGTCATCGTCGTTCCACTGCCATCGCTACTGCTACCGCGTCCTGCGCCTCCGTCACCTGCGCCAGGATCTCCCGCTCGGCATCGTCAACCGCCGCCAGCGTTGCCTCCACCGCCCCCTCCACGTCGCCCGCCCGCAGCGCCGCCACGATCCGCTCGTGCCGCTCGATCGACTTCTCCCCCCACGACGGCAGCCGGTATCCGAACGACCGCGCCTGCAGCGCGCGCAGCCACACCGCCCGCGCCAGCTCCTCCAGCACTTCATTCTCACTCGTGCGCCAGATCAGCGAGTGGAACTCGCGGTCAGCCGCCCGCACCGCCGTCCGGTCGCGCGCCGTGTTCGCTGCGCGCTGCCGCGCCACGATGCCGTCCAGTGCCGTCAGCTCCGTCGTGCCCACCAGTGGCGCCGCGAGCCGCGTGATCGCCTCCTCCAGCACCCGCCGCGCCGCAAAGACGTTCCGCACCCCCAGCTCCGTGATCGGCCGCACGATCACGCCCTTGCGCGGCACCCGTACTGCCAGGTGGCGCTGCTCCAGCACCGCCAGCGCGTCGCGCACTGGTACGCGCGATACCCCAAACTCGGCCGCCAGGTCCAGCTGAAGCAGCGGCGCCCCCGGCGCCCGCTGCCCATTAAGGATCTGCTCCTCAATCGCGTCTGCCACGAACGTTGCCACGCTCGGCGGCAACGGATGTTGAGCGCGCAGCGTATTCACTAGTGCCGGCGTCGGCGCAACCATTTGTCTGTTTGTATACAGTAACACGACGTGCGACCCTGGCACCTAGCCGCTGAGCTTGACTCATTACGGCGCCACACGTACCTTGTCTGCGCATACTGATGAACACTGTTGGGCCGACACGCGGCAAGGGTGCCCGGCAGCACTTCGAGCGACGCGAGCTCCCAGATGTCCGCGGCGGCGCGCGCCTCTGGCAGCTCACCGGCGCGGCCGGCCGCGACGCCTCGTTAGACCCATCCAGCCTCGCGTAGCTTTGCCGCTCCACACCGACGTTTGCCGTCGCGTGTACCCAACTTTCACCTCCCCGGCGCATCCTGATATCCGCACGCCACCTACGCCGCACAGTACTCACCTCACCGCTGGAAAGAGGACATGTTCATGCTCAGTACGCCCGCACTCCTGCGCGCCGCCGGCCGCTTCGCCAGCGGTTCTCCCACGCGCTCGCTGCTCGTCGTTGGCGACCCTACCGCCTGGCTCGCCCGCAGCCGCGCCGCCCTGGACGGCGATCCTCGCCTGGAAGTGCTTGGCATCGTAGACAGCGGGCAGGAGGCGCTCGCCCTCGTGCCGCAGCTTCAACCCGATCTCGTCCTGGTAGATGTTAGCCCTCCCCCGCCCGCTGCCGGCTCCGACGCAATGAGCGGCTTCGACCTCGCCCGCCACCTCTCCCAGATGTCTCGCGGCGGTCGCACGGTGCTCACCGGCCCGCAAGACGGCTTGCACCTCCGCTACCAGGCTCATGCCACCGGCGCAGCCGGTTACCTCTGTGCCGGCGCCCTCACCCCGGATCGCATCCTGGCGCTGGTGTAGCGAAACTCCCTCCCTGCTACGATGACCCCCTTCGTTCAAGGAGGATGAGAGACGTGGCAGCAAGAAAGAGTGCCGGCGGTGCGGCAGAGGGAGTGGCAGCAGCAGGGGCAGCCGCAGCGCTGCCGGAGCCGGTGGTCCCCCCGGCGTGGGAGCCCAGCGGGGGCATGCCCGCCATCCGCATCACCAACGTCAAGGCGATCTGCACCGCCCCCAACGGCATCCGCCTGGTGGTGGTCAAGGTCGAGACCAGCGAGCCAGGACTGTACGGCGTTGGCTGCGCCACCTTCACGCAGCGACCCCTCGCGGTCGTCACCGCCATCGAGGAGTACCTCAAGCCGTTCCTGATCGGCCGTGATCCCAACGACATCGAGGACATCTGGCAGACCAGCTTCGTCAGCAGCTACTGGCGATCCGGCCCGGTGCTCAACAACGCCATGAGCGGCGTGGACGAGGCGCTTTGGGACCTAAAGGGCAAACGCGCCGGCATGCCCGTCTACGAGCTGCTGGGCGGCAAGTGCCGCATGGCCGCCCCTGTCTACACCCACGCCTCCGGCGGTGATATCGAGGAGATGGAAGACGCCGTCCGCCGCCTCTGGGAAGAGGGCTTCCGTTACATCCGCTGCCAGATGGCAGTCCCCGGCTACTCCACGTATGGCTCGCGCATCGCGCCTAGCGGAGAGGCCGCCCAGAAGGGTAGTGCCAGCACCCGCCGGCCATCCCGCTCCGGCTACGACCAGCGCTCCGCCCCCACCGCGGCCGAGGCGCGCGAGCGCATCGCCCGTCAGGCGGCGATGCCCTGGGAGCCCACCCCGTACGTGCGCATGGTGCCTACGATGTTCGAGCGTCTGCGGGGCACCTTCGGCGACGAGCCTGAGTTCTTGCACGACGTGCATGAGCGCATTCCCCCAATCCAGGCGATCCAGCTCGCCAAGGACCTCGAGAAGTTCCACCTCTTCTTCTATGAGGACCCGCTCGCGCCGGAGGACATCGACTACTTCCGCATCATGCGCCAGCAGTCCAGCATCCCGATTGCCATGGGCGAGCTGTTCGTCAACGTGAACGAATACCTGCCGCTGGTCAAGGACCGCCTGATCGACTTCATGCGCGTCCACATCTCGGACATCGGCGGCATCACCCCCGCGCGCAAGCTGGCGTCGCTGTGCGAGTTCTTCGGCGTGCGCACTGCCTGGCACGGCCCTGGCGACGTGTCCCCGGTTGGCCACGCCGCCAACCTTCACCTGGACCTGGCCTGCTACAACTTCGGCATCCAGGAGCTGGCGCGTTTCCCGGAGCGCACCCGCGAGGTCTTCCCCGGCTGCCCGGAGGTGCACGACGGCATGCTGTGGGCCAATGACAAGCCCGGCCTGGGCATCGACATCGACGAGAAGGAAGCCGCCAAGTACCCCTTCCCGGAGCACCCCCTCAACGGCGCCTGGCCCCCCGTCCGCCGCCGCGACGGCACCGTCATCCGCCCTTAGTCCAATCCCAGCGGAGCGTGCTGCTGCCGGACCGTCGTGTCAGGGCAGCAGCTCTGCGATCCTGATCATCTTGTCCGGCGCCGTACACGGAGCGATCTCTCCGTCCGGCGGCACCATGGTCCGCGTCTGGTACTGCCATCCGTAGCGTGGTCGGTCGTCGCCGTGCCTTCAGACCTGCGTCCATTCAACTGCGCCGCGCTGTACAGTGGTGCGCCATGACACGCGATTCTGCCGTGCCGCGGGTCGAAAGTGAGGTTGAGCTGGTCGCCACCGGCTACGACTCACCTGAGGGCCCTGCCTTCGACCGTCACGGCAACCTCTTCTTTGTCAATTGGCTCACCAGCTCCATCGTCCGCCGCTCCCCGGACGGCCGCACGGAGGAGTTTGTGAATACCGGCGGCATTCCCGCCGGCCTCGCCCTCCACCCCGACGGCACCCTCTACGTCGCGGACGAAGGCGACCAGTGGCACGGCGTGCTCCGCGTCACGCCCCAGGGCCAGATTACCCCCTGGCTCCAGGACTACAACGGCATGCCCCTCAACGGCGCAAATGACCTCGTCTTCGACGCGCACGGCGTCCTCTACTTCTCGGACCCCTGGCGCTCGTCGATCGAGAACCCCATCGGCGGCTTCTATCGCGCCTTCCCCGACGGCCGCCTGGAGCAGCTCGATACCGGCCTCGCCTTCCCCAACGGGGTGGCTGTGGCTGGGGACGGCAGCGCCGTCTACCTGGCCGAGACCCGCCACAACCGTGTCCTGCGCTACGCCATCTCTCCCGATGGCGGTGTCGGGCCGCGGAGCGTCTTCGCCCGGCTCACCGGCGAGGGTGGCCCCGACGGCATGGCCTTTGACTCTGCCGGCAACCTGTACATTGCCCACTGGGGCGAAGGACGCGTGGACGTCCTCAATCCGGCCGGCGACGCAGTCCTGCACATCCCCATCCCCGGCCGCAACGTCACCAACGTCTCCTTTGGTGGGCCTGACCGCCGCACCCTCTTCATCACCGAAGTCGAAACCGGCTCCGTCTACCGTGTGCGTCTCTCCATGCCTGGCCTGCCGCTCTATTCTGAGACAAGATAGCCTTCCCCAGCAGCTACCGCACGCGTTCCACCGCCGCGGCGCTGGTCTGACCTGCGTTGCTCCTGGCCTGCAGCCAGCCGGTACCCTCCCGCACTACTTCCCCAGAGACGGAGCCTCGTAAGTCATGTCAGCTACTGCTTCCACTGTCCCTAACGCTCCGATTTGCGCGGCGCTCATCGGCTGCGGCAACCGCGGTGTCAACGCCTTGGGCGTTGGCATCAATGACTCCGCCTCCATTGAGCTGGTCGCGGTGTGCGACGTAGACCGCGCGCGCGCCGACGAAGCCGCCGCCCGGCTCGGCGTGCCGGCTGCCTACGATCACCGTGCACTGCTTAACCAGCACGACATACAGGCCGTCGTCGTCGCAACCAGCGCCAAGTGGCATGTCCCCGTCGCCCTCGATGCGGTGCGTGCCGGCAAGCACATCCTGGTCGAAAAGCCACTGGCCGAGAGCGTGGCGTCCTCGCGCGAGCTGGTCAAAGCCGCGGAGGCCGCCGGCGTCACCGGCATGATGGGCTACCAGGGCCGCTTCACCGACTTCTCGCTGCGCCTCAAGGAGCAGGCTGACGCTATCCAGCCGGTGCAGGGCCTCATCACCCGCCAGCGTGGGCCCTTCCGCGTCCAGTTCTTCTTCGGCGACCACTACGGCGGCATCATGGACCACGCTACCCACGATATCCACCTTGCGCTGTGGCTGATGGGCGGCGCCCCCACCGCCGTTCTTGGGAGCGTTTCGCGTGGCTTCATCCGTGGCGACGACACCATTGAGTTCGTCAGCCTCATCGTCGAACTGGACGGCGGACGGCGCTCGCTGACCCTGACCGGCAGCATGCACGGTCCCCAGACGCCGAACATCGTGCAGCTCGTCGGCGCGCGCGGCAGCGTCACCAGCCTGGACCGGCGCACCCTGAGCGTCACCCGCCACGGTGGCATCGTCGAGCCTGCCCCGGCCACCCCGCCCGATCTAACGACTTCCAATGTAGACACGTCCGGCGAAGCCGACGCCACCGCCGCTTTGCTTGACCACTTTGCCGACCTTGTCGCCGGCCGCACCCGCGACCAGCGCGGCGCAACCCTCCGCGAAGGCATGTACGCCGTCGCCGTTACCGAAGCCGCCGTGGAATCCGCCCGGACGGGCCGCCGCGTTGAGCTGAGCCTCGGCTGAGGCGGACCGGCGGCCACATGTAGCCAGAGGTAGAATCATCACTCCTGTGGTTGAAACCAAAGACCTGCGCATCCAGAGCATCCGGCCGCTCTTGCCGCCCGCCATCCTGGTCGAAGAGCTCCCCCTCTCTCCTGCGGCGGCCTTAACGGTCCGCAACGGCCGCGACGCCGTGCGCCGCGTGCTGGACGGCGCCGACGACCGCCTGATCGTCGTGGTTGGCCCCTGCTCCATCCACGACGCCGAAGCCGCACTCGACTACGCGCGCCGCCTGGAGTCTGTATCTCGCGAGTTCGCCGGCGAGCTATGTACCGTCATGCGCGTCTATTTCGAGAAGCCCCGTACCACCGTCGGCTGGAAGGGCCTGATCAACGACCCGCAGCTCGACGGAAGTTTCGCCATCAACGAGGGGCTGCGCCTGGCACGCCGCATCTTGCTGGACATTTCCGAGATTGGCCTGCCTACCGGCTGCGAGTTTCTGGATCCCATCTCACCCCAGTACACCGCCGACGCGGTGAGCTGGGGGGCCATCGGCGCGCGCACCACCGAGAGCCAGGTCCACCGTGAGCTCGCCTCCGGCCTCTCCATGCCGGTTGGCTTCAAGAACGCCACCGACGGCGGCGTGCAGGTCGCCATTGATGCCGTGCGCGCCTCCGCCCACCCCCACCGCTTCCTCGGCGTCACCGACCAGGGCCTCGCGGCCATCGTCGCCACCAACGGCAACCCAGACTGCCACGTCATCTTGCGCGGCGGCACGAGCGGCACCAACTACGACGCCACCAATGTCCAGCAAACGCTCTCGATGCTCCGCGCCGCCGGCGCCGCCCCCCGCGTCATGGTCGATACCAGCCACGGCAATAGCAACAAGGACTACCGCAACCAGCCCGTCGCGGCCCACGCCGTGGCCGATCAGATCGCCGGAGGTGAGCGCGGGCTCGTCGGCGTGTTGATGGAGAGCTTCCTGGTGGACGACCGCCAGGACCTCAAGGATAAGTCCACCCTGCTCTACGGCCAGAGCATCACCGACGCGTGCATGGGCTGGGAGATGACCACCGAAGTCCTCCACGACCTCGCCGCCGCCGTCCGCACCCGCCGCCAGCGCGGGTAGCCCGTCACTCGCCCATCACGTCGGGTGTTTCCCGGTCGCGTGTGGGCGTCCGTGCTGGCCCCACGCCGGCGGCCTATACTTCCGCGCGCGATGCTGTCTCGGCTGTCCCGACGCGCCGAACGCACGCTGCTGGCGGCGCTCCTGGTGGTCAGCCTTTTGCCGCGCGTGCTGCTGCTGCCGGCAGAGGGTGCACACGGCGACCTGCTCGGGTTCGCACTGTTCGGCGCGCAGGTCATGACCCACGGCTCGCACGCGCTCTACGATCCGTCGAGCATTCCCCCGGCGTATTACGTGGTGCCTCCAGTGTTTCCATTCCTGGTGGGGGCGTCCTACTGGGTCTGGTCCATTCTGCATCGCATCTCGGGCGCGCCAGTGCTGGACCAGCCGGGTATCATGACCGGGGCACCGCCGCTTGCGCTTGCAGGCATCATCTCGAAGTGTTGGGCGGTGGCCGCCGATCTGGCGCTGGCCGTCGTGGCATACCGTTGGGTGCGCCACAAAGCAGGACCAGGCTGGGCGGTCGTCACCGCGGCCGCCCTGCTCTTCAACCTGGGAATGCTCTACGACTCTGCCTGGTGGGGGCAAATCGAGGCAGTCCTCACACTCTTCCTTGTGCTCTCGGTGACCGCCCTGGCCGGCCGACACAGCGGGCGCGCCTGGGTGTGGTGGACGGTGGCGCTGTTGGTGAAGCCACAAGCCGTCGTCGCGTTTCCGGTGCTGTTTGCCATCACGCTGCGCAGATGCGGGCTGCGCGGGTTGCTCCGAGGGGGGGTGATCGGCGCCGCCGTGGGCATCGCCATCGCGGCCCCGTTCCTGGTCACCGGCCGGCTGCCATTGCTCATCGCCGCCTACACGCAGGTTGCCGCCGTCCACCCACTCGTTACGGTAAATGCCTACAACGTCTGGTGGGTCCTGAGCGGCCCGGACGATTGGATCAGGTGGCACACCGATACCGGCCCGTTCGCCTGGGGCATGACGTTCCGCCAAGCGGGACTCGTTTCGCTCATCCTCTACGTTGCGACCGTGCTGTGGGGCGTGCGGCCGCTGTGGTTCCTACACCGGCAGCGGGCCGCAGCCCTGGTTGGCGTGGAGGGAGCCACCGTGCCGGCAGCGGCTCCCTCCGCTGTGGGTGGCACCCATGCGTCGCTTGAGGTTGAGCCTGCCGCTATTGTGACTCTTGGCGCGGCACTCTACCTGGCGTTCTTCATGCTGCCCACGCAGATCCACGAGCGCTACATCTATCCGGGTGTCGTGCTCCTGGCGCTCGTCATGTGGAGGCATCCGCTGCTGGCTGCGCTGTACGCGCTCTTCGCCACGACCTTTACGGCCAACATCATCCGTGCTGCACCCCTGGATGAGCGAGTGGTGGTGGTGCTGGACCGGCTGGGTGCGACACCTTGGCGCGTCGCGCTGGTCAACTTGATCGGCTTCGGCGTCTGCTCTGCGCTGCTGCTGGCGTGGCAGCACGAGTTACTGGCGCGCGCCGCACGCCGCCTCACACCACTGCTTGCCAGCGCGATGGCGGTGCTGGTGGCGCTTGCCGTGCTCGTGCTCCAGTTCGCGCCGCCTCCCTCCGCCTCGTTGCCCACCGTCCAGGGACTGCTGCTGATAGTTGCGATAGTCTGCTTTCTCGGCACCGCGCAGCAGTTGCCTCGGATCGTGGGCGCTATTTCATGTTGCGTCGGGCGTCGTCTTCCTTATTCTGGAAGTACTGCTGCATCTCGCCCAACGCCGACTTGACCGACGCCTGCCCGTTGATCACCTTGGTGATGAAGTTCTGCCCCTCTTCCGGGCGCACGGCCATCGTCATGAAGCGCAGTTTTGAGATCACCTGATCCGGCAGCTTCGCCCGGATGCTGCCGAACTTGGTGTCCTTGAAGCGCGGGTCCGTGTACACCGCCTTGGCCAGGATGGCCCCGGAGTACTCGTTTGCCCGTCCAATCAGCGCGTCCGGTGAGAGCAGCTCTTTGTAGAACGCTGCCCCCACTTTCGCTCTCATGTCGTCCGGCTTCAGCAAGGCCGAGAGCGCGTAGCCAGAGTACTCGTGCTCGTAGTAGCTCGGCGTCTTGCCCGGCACGAACGCCGGGAGCGGCATGTCCTCCATGCGGCTGTACGTGTCCGGGTGCGACGTGGCGTAGCCGGAGATAGAGAACGCCCCGGCGATCGTCATTGCTGCGCGCTGCTCGCCCGGCCCGTCCTTGACGTCCGGCGGAGTGGTCTTCCAGGCCACGCCGTGCTTGTCATAGAGGTCGCTGATGTACTGCAGTGCCCGCTCGGCCTCTGCCGTCTGCCAGGTCCACTTGTTGGTCTGCTCGTCGTAGAACTTCGCACCCTGGTCGATGATCCAGCGCATGAGCAGATTCGTCTGGGAGACCACTGGCATCCCGGCCTGCCGGAATTCCGTCCCTTCCTTGCGCGTCAGCTTGACCGCCCCTTGGACCACCTGATCCAGGCTCGTGAAGCCCTTGGGGTCCACCCCGGCTGCCCCGGTGAGGTTGTTGTTCCACAGCAGCATCGTGCCGTTCGAGCCACACGAGAACGGCATGATGAACACTTCGGGTTTCTTGGACCAGACCGCGTTGGTCAGCACGTTCGAGTAGAACAGGTTGTCCAGCTCGGGCTTCTTGAACAGCTGCGGCGTCAGCGGCAGCATGATGCTCGCTGCGTCCTTGCCGCGCCAGAACCCGGTGTACGTGTGGAACCCATCGTGCCCGGAGCCGCCGGCCACCTCGGCCGCCGTCTTGGCGGGCATGTCGCCAAACGCCACCGGTGTGTAACTGATCTTGACGTTGGGGTACTTCTGCTGGAACGCCGGGATAGCCCGGTCGATGATGTTCATCGTCGGTTGGAAGTTCTGCACGGAAAAGCTGAACGTCCCGCTCAGTTCCCCCGTCTTCGAAGTCCCCGCCGCCCCCGTCTCACCGCCGCCCGTGCACGCCGCTAGGATCCCTGTCCCGGCCACTCCAGTAACACCTGTGGCGATCCGCCGCCGCGTCATACCCAATTTGTCCTGTTTCATCGCATGCTCTCCTCGAATACCTTCTGACGTCTCACGCCCTGCTGTTCCCATCAGGTCCTTACCGCACTGCACGCCGCCGGCGGTCTATCGCGCCCGCCGGAAGTCTGGCACCTTCACCGGCTGCCCGCCTTGCGCCACCGACTCCACCGACAGCGGAAACACGCTCGACCACGTCACCGCGTCGTACACGTCCACTGCCGGTGGCGTCCCCTCTCGGACCGCCCGCACGAAGTCTTCGACGATGAAGTAGTCGCCGCCGCCGTGCCCCGCCTCCCGCGCAACGGCCCCGCTCAACTTCCAGCGCGGGTGCTCGTATTCGCTGGCATAGTCCCACAGCGGCTGCCACTCCTCTTTGCCAAATCGTTGGCCTGGTGACCGCCCCTCGATCCACACCAAGGGGTCCTCCCTCTCGTGGCGCGGCGAAAGGTAGCTCGCCCGCTCCCCCTGCAGCGCGTAGTGCGTCATGTTGTGCGGGCGCTGCGACGCCGCATCGCGCCGGATGTACGCCACCGCGCCGCCCTCGGTCCGCAGCAACACGCTCGCAGAGTCGCCCATTCTGAACGAGTCCGGTTGTGCCGCCGGGTGATCCTTGCCGAACTGCTCCGCCGCGTACCGCCAGCGGCTGGTTTCCGGGGTGACGTAACACACCAGCTCCTCGAAGCGATCACTGGGCGCCGGGCCCGTCGTGCCCAGCCACTGCGCCACCGGTCCCAGCGAATGTGTCGGGTACGTGTTCCCGTTCAGGTCACGCGCGATCTGGCCGCGCCACGTCAGTTCACCGTCGGGCGTGAACAGCAAGTTACGCGTGTCGTGGATGTACGCCCCCTCCGCGTACGTGGTCCGGCCAAACACGCCCGCCTCCACCAGGTGCCGCACCATCATGTTCGGCCTTGTGTAGCAGTAGTTCTCGGCCATCATGAACGTCCTGCCGGATCGTTCCACCGCCTCGATCAGCGCCCAGCATTCCTCCAGCGTCGTCGCCGCGGGCACCTCCACCAGCACATCCTTCCCCGCAGCCAGCGCCGCCAGCGCCTGCTGCACGTGCGCCTGGATCGGCGTCGCGATAAAGACGGCGTCGCAGGCGTCTGCCTCCAGCAGGTCCTCATACCGGCTAAACAGCAGCAGTTCCGGAAATTCCTGCCGCCACTCGTCCAGCACTGCCTCGCTGCGGTCACAGATGGCAGAGAGCGTCACCTGCTCGGGCAGCGCGCTGAACGCCCGCCGGTAGCCTCGCCCGCGGCGCCCACCCACCACGGCTGCGCGTATCGGTCCTGCCATGACTTTTCCGGCTCCTCCTCCCGACGTGACGCTACCAGTCTACCCAACCCGTAGATTGTCTACAATACCCTGCCGTACCCTTCCCAGGACACGATAGTGACCGACACTTCTACGCCCGACAAAGACCTCCTGCGCCATGTGATCCTCGACTTCCGGCAGATGGCGCAGTTCGCCGAGGAGCCCTGGGTATTCACGCGGGGAGAGGGCGTCAAGGTCCAGGACAGTACCGGCAAGTGGTACCTGGACGGACTGTCCGGTGTATTCGTCAATAGCCTGGGCTACGGCAACCAGCGCGTGCTGGACGCTGCCGTAGCCCAGTTGCGCGAGATGCACTTTGCGCCCCCGTTGCACGGAACCACACAACCCGCGCTTGATCTTGGCGCTCGCCTGCGCCGCCTGGCGCCGGCGGCGATGCAAGGCGAGCACGGCCCCGGCATCAAGATCCTTTCTGGCGGCTCAGAGGCCACCGAGGCGGCCATGAAGCTCGCGCGCCAGTACTGGAAGCAGGCCGGTCACCCGCGTAAGTACAAGATCATCGCGCGTTACGGCGGCTACCACGGCGGCACCATGGGGGCCCTGTCCGCCACCGGCGGCTGGGAGCGTAAGAGCGTCTTCGAGCCGCTCGTCACCGGCTTCCTTCACCACCATCCACCCTCCGTCTTCCGGAGCCTCTTTGGTCGCGACCTCACTCCCGAGGAGTGCGGCATCGCCAGCGCCAGGCTGGTCGAGCGCACCATCGAGTCTGAAGACCCCGAAACCGTTGCCGCGATCATCGTCGAGCCCATCTCCATTTCGAGCGCCGGCTACGTGGTGCCACCGCCCGAGTACTTCCAGGTGCTGCGTGCGGCGTGCGACAAGCACAACGTCCTGCTGATCTACGACGAGATCATCACCGGCTTCGGCCGCCTTGGTCAATGGTTCGGCGCCGACTGTTTCGGCGTCGCGCCCGACGTGCTCTGCTGCGGCAAGGGCATGGGCGGCGGGTACGCCCCCGTCTCCGCCGTGATCATCGCGGGCAAGGTGTGGGACGCTTTCCTGGGCGATCCCGCTGCGCGCCTCGAGTTCCACCACGGCCACACCTTCGCCGGCAATCCGGTCGCCGCTGCCGTCGGGTGCGCCGCCATAGACGAGATAGAGGCGCGCGATCTCGTCGGCCGAGCCCACCGTGAAGGCGCCTACTTGCGCTCACGCCTGGATGCGCTTCAGCGCGAGTACCCCGACGTCATCGGCGACGTGCGAGGCGCCGGTTTCCTCCAGGGCTTCGAGTTCCACGCCGGCCGCTTCCCCAAATCCGCCAAGCCGGGCAAGCGTTTCGAAGCCCTGGCCAGGGAGCGCGGCCTGCTCGCCCGCTGCGGTGAAGAGTACGTCGCGTTCGCTCCTCCGCTGGTCACCGACCGTGCCGACCTGGACGCCATGCTCGACGTGGCCACCGACTGCCTGCACGAGTTGGCCGGCTAGGGCTGTCCGTCTTTCACGGTCTGCCAGAGGTCGCGCGTCTCCAGGATATGCGCCTGCACCGCGCCCGCGGCACGCTCCGGGTCGCCGCTCGCCAGCGCCTCCACGATCGGCGCGTGCGACTCGGCCGTATAAACGACTATGTGCCCCGTGGGCTGTTCCGCCAGGATCGCGGTCATGCGCGCCCGCACGATTCCGTCCATGGTCGCCCACACGCGCGGCAAGTGGGTATATCCCGAGTCCTCCATCAGGAGGTGGTGAAACGCCAGGTCGCCCGCGGCAAGGGCCGGCAAGTCGGTCGTCTCCACCGCCCGACGCAGCTGCGCCAGTATCTCCCGATAAGGATGGAGTCGCCCTGCATCCAACGCGATGGCCTGCGCTACCCGCCGCGCGGCGATTGCCTCCACCTCTGCGCGCACGCGGTACACCTCCCAGACCTCATCCTCCGCCAGCGTCGCCACGTAGCTCGCCCGGTGCGGCTCACTGCGCACCAGCCCCTCCTGCTCCAGCGCTCGCACCGCCTCCCGTAGCGGCCCCCGGCTAATCCCCAGGTGCGCCGCCAGCACCTCTTCCCGCAGTCGTTCTCCTGGTCGCAGCTCCCCGCTCAGGATCGCGCGCCGGATCGCCTCGGTCGCGTGCTCCCGCAGCGTCGGCGGCCGCTGCTGTGCGCGCAATCCTAGATGCTCCCCGACCACGTGCGGATGATAGGCCATATCGCTCTGCCATGATCGCTGACTGTCTACAATCGCGCCGCAGACAAGGAGGCACACAGAGCATGAGCGCGACCGGCGGTGGACCTACGTTGCAGGCGGGCGTGGCGCGCGCGGACATCTCCCCACCGGTGGGCATCGCCCATGGCAATTGGGGCGCTTCCACCCACTCTCGCGCCGAGGGCATCGACATGCCGCTCTACGCTACGGTGCTCGCCCTGCGCGACGTGGCCAGCGACGTCTCCGCCATCATCATCGACCTTGACCTGTTGGGCGTCCCCATTGCCCTCTCCGACTCCATCCGTGACGCTGTCTCCCGCATCACCGGCGTCCCCTCTGCGCACGTGCGCGTCTCTGTCACCCACACCCACTCTGGTCCCACCATCAGCACCGGCACCTGGCTGACCGAAGGCGCGGAGCTGATCGAAGGCTACGTCGCCTCGCTGGCGCCCAAGATCGCCGGCGCCGCCTGGGAAGCCACCCGCCGCCTAGAGCCAGCCCGCGTCGCCGCCGGATCCGGGACTTCTCACATCGGTGTCAACCGCCGCGTCACCGCTCCGGACGGCCGCACCGTGGTGGGCCGCAACTTGGAAGGTTTCTTCGATCCCACCGTGCGCGTCTTGCGCATCGACAGTGCCGCCGGCCGTCCGCTGGCCGCCGTGCTGCACTACGCTACCCACCCCACCATCATGTCCTATGAGAACCGCCTCATCACGCCGGACTATCCCGGTCCGGCGCGCCAGGCTGTGGAGCAGATCACCGGCGCCACCTGCCTCTTTCTCCAGGGTTGCGCCGGCAACGCCGGCCCGCGCCTCGGCTTCACCGAGAGCCACACCGGCGACACGTCCTACTATCGCCGCGCCGGCGCCACGCTTGGCGCGGAGGCCGCGCGCGTCTTCCTCACTCTGGAGCCGCAGCCCTACGATGAACAGTTCGCCGAGGTGCTCGAGTCGGGTGCGCCGCTGGGTGTCTACCGCCACGTTCCGCGGGGTGAGCCAGATGGCTCGCTGCGGGTGGTCACCGGCACCGCCGTACTTCCGGTGCGTTCCTTCCCGACGCGTGAAGAGGCGGAGGCGCGCACCAGCGCCACGCGCGCGGCGCTGGCCGCCGCGCGGCAGCGCGGCGCGGGCGACGACGAGATCCGCGACCTCACCTACAAGGCCAAGCGCCAGTCCCAGCAGGCAGGGCATTCCAGGCTGACCGACGGTCGCCCGGAAGTCTCGCTGGAGCTGCACGCCATCAGCATCGGCGGGTTCGCCCTGATCGGCTCCCCTATGGAAGTCTTTAACGACCTCGGTGCAGCCGTAGCCGGGCGTTCTCCTTTTGCCTGGACCGCCGTCTCCGGCTACACAAATGGCACGGCCGGCTACCTGCCCACCGCCGAGGCGTTCGACAGCGGTGGCTACGAAGTAGAGATGGCTAGCTCGTTCGCCCGCGGCGCCGGCGAACGCTGGGTCGATGCCGCCTCTGATTTGCTCACCAAGCTAGCGTCGTCATAGTGTGACGGGGCCTCGAGGCCCCGTCACACTATGACGCGAACGTCGCGTTCAGCTGGTCGTGCATTTGCTGCACACCGTCCTTGACGCCTAGCTGCCCCTCAAACATCTGGTCGATCAGCGGACTCACCACCGGGTCCCACCCCGTGTTGCGCCCCGCATTCAGGAGCCACGGCAGCGGCTGCACCACTTTCAATACGTCACGCACTAGCGGCCGGTGGGCCGGTCCCAGCTTGACGTCGTAATAGATCTGCTCCGCGCTGTCCAAACGCGCCGGGAAGTACTCAGCGCGAGCGATAGTGTCCTGCCCCTCCTTAGACCCGACGTACTTCTGCCACTCCCACACCGCATCCTTGTTCTTCGTGGATTTCGCCATGGCGATGCTCGCCATCTGATTCGTGCCCCCTGTGCGCTTGGTGCGCGGCGCCACCGGGAACGGCACCAGGTCCCACTTGAACCCCTTCGCCTTCAGGTTCAGGTCCTTGATCTCCCAGCTCCCCTGCGAAAGCATCGCCAGCCGGCCGTTCAGGAACCGGTTCACGGCGTTCTCCTGCGCCAGGTCCTGCTTGGTGGGTGACACCTGGTGGCGCGCGTGCAGCTCGGCCTGGAACTCTATGGCCTCGCGCGCTTCCGCCGTGTTGATCGCTGCGCGCTTGCCGTCCTTGTCGAACACCGTGGCGCCGTTAGCGTACAGGAACGGCAGCCACCCGACCTCAGACACCTTGTTCACGAAGTAGCCGTGGCGGCTGCCGTCGCGCCGCGTCAGCTTCACCGCGTACTCCTGCAGCGCCGCCCAGGTCCACTTTCCGGCGGCCCACAGGTCGGCCGGAGGCGTCAGGCCCTCAGCGCGCACGGTGTCCTCGTTGTACACCAGGATCCCGGAGAGCGCCTGCCCAAACGGCATCGTCCACTGCTTGCCGTCGCGCTTGGTGTATTCCGTGATGACCGGCGCCATCGTCTTCAATGACGCCGCCGCGTCCTTGTCCTTGGCAAAGTAGGTCGACACGTCCTGCATCTGCCCCAGGTTCACCCACTGCGGCAGGTTAGGCCCGTTCATCCGCCACGAGTCGGGGGCCGTATCGCTGGCAATCGCCACCTGGAGCTTGGTCCAGTAGTCGGCGGCAATCTCCCACTGCACCGTTGCATTCGGCTGCCGTGTCTTGTGCCCGGTGGCTAGCTGCCCCACCAGGTCCTGCCAGACCGCGGCCCAATCCCAGTATTGGAACGTGACCGGCGCCGCCGTCTTCGCGCCGCTCACCTCACCGCTTCCCGTCCCCGGCGCCGCTGCCTGTCCGCACGCCGCCAGCACTGCCGGCGCTGCCAGTCCCAGTCCCGCCACCACCCGGCGCCGGGTGTGCGTGCTGCCGCTCTTCCGACCTGTGTTCATAACGAATCCTCCCTCTGTGTCCTGTTGCCACGATACAACCCGTGGCCCTTCAGATCAACGTGTGCCAGCAGGACCAGTTTAAAAGGCGGCGAGTTGCGGTCAAGCGGCGACGATGGGTCAGTTCGCGCTGGACGGTCCGACGGCTGCCACGTCGATCCAGCCGTAGAGCCCGGTTTCGGTATTGACCACGAAGAGGCGTCCCTCCACCTCTGGGCCGACGACTTTGAAGACGGTGAACTGGTGGCTCGCAGCGGGGCCAAAGTCCAGCGTGGGGTTGCTCGTCTCCGTCCCGATGTCCGCGTCCGGTCCCACGCCTACGTCCGCGATTGGTCCGGACCACAGGTGCGCGTCAGGATCATGGTTCTCCACATACCGTGGCGCAATCAACACGGGTAGGAACAACGCCGACTGAACCGCCCCGGCTAGGGTGGAGGCTCCAACTTGTGAGAGGATGGAGCCATGACAGGAGCAGCAGAGGGAACGGAGTCGCCCGGTCGGGGTGGCGTGCGGGCGCGCTTTCCGCGTGAGCTGAGGGAGCGTGCGGTGCGGCTGGTGCGGGAGCACCGCGCTGAGTACCCGTCCGAGTGGGCGGCGATCTCGTCCGTCGCCGGGAAGCTGGGGGCGTCGCCGGAGACGGTGCGGCACTGGGTGCGGCGGGCGCAGGTGGACGCGGGGCAGCGGCCGGGCACGACCGCGGAGGAGCGGGAGCGCATCCAGCAGCTGGAGCGGGAGAACCGGGAGCTGCGCCGGGCGAATGAGATCCTCAAGGCGGCCTCGGCTTTCTTCGCGCGGGAGCTCGACCCGCGCTTGCCGACGCGGTGAGGTTCATCACCGAGCACAAGGTCCGCTGGGGGGTCGAGCCGATCTGCCGGGAGCTGCAGGTCGCCCCGAGCAGCTACTACGCCGCCGTCAAACGGCCCGTTTCAGCACGCCGCCGTCGCGACGAGGCGCTCCTGGTCGCCATCCGGCGGGTCT
>CADCTC010000025.1 GCA_902805635.1 uncultured Chloroflexota bacterium | reverse complement strand
CGAACTGCTTCGCGTAGACCAGCGCCTGCTCTACCACCGACCCGGGCGGCGTGACGCCGCTCACCAGCCCCACGCGCAGCGCCTCGTCCGCAGCCATCATCCGTCCTGTGAAGACAAGGTCCTTCGCCAGCGCCGCCCCCACGATCCGTGGCAGTCGCTGCGTGCCGCCCCAACCGGGGATCATGCCCAGCTTGATCTCCGGCTGCCCCAGCAGCGCCCCCTCCGCTATAAAGCGGAAGTCGCAGACCAGCGCCAGCTCGCACCCACCGCCCACCGCCGCTCCGTTGATCGCCGCCACCACCGGCTTCGGCAGCGCCTCGACGCGTGCAAACACATCGTGCCCAAGCAGCGACCACTCCCGCCCCTGAGCCGCATCCATCCCCTGCATCTGCCGGATGTCCGCTCCGGCGCAGAACGCCCGGCCCCCGGCCCCCGTGATCACCAGCGCCCGCACCGACGCGTCGGCCTCAGCCGCCGCCAGCGCGTCCCGCAACCGGTAAAGCACGTCCTCGTTCAGCGCATTGCGCTGCTCCGGCCGGTTCAACGTCAGCACCACCGTCGCCTCTTCCCGCCGCACCAGCAGCGGTCCCTCCGTTATCTCGTCCAATTGCCCTATCTCCCGACCGCGTTGTCGCGACTGCCTACTGCCCGTACTCGTATACGCCTGCGCCTGTCTTCCTGCCCAGCCTGCCCGCGGCCACCAGGCGCCGCAGCAACGGGCACGGCCGGTACTTGTCGTCCCCCAGGTCCCGGTGCAGCACCTCCATGATGTCCAGGCACACGTCCAGCCCGATGAAGTCGGCCAGCTCCAGCGGCCCCATCGGGTGGTTCATGCCCAGCTTCATCACCCGGTCTATGGCCTCCTTTTCCGCCACGCCCTCCATCAGCGCGAAGAACGCCTCGTTTAGCATCGGCAGCAGGATGCGGTTGGAGACGAACCCCGGGAAGTCGTTCACCACCACCGGCGACTTCCCCAGCCGCTCCGCCAGCGCGACGGTCCTCCCCACCGTGTCATTGTCCGTCAGGTGCCCCCGCACCACTTCCACCAGCGACATCACCGGCACCGGATTGAAGAAGTGCATCCCGACCACCCGCTCCGGCCGCGTCGCCGCGGCCGCTAGCGTCGTGATCGAGATGCTGGACGTGTTCGACGCCAGGATCGTTTCCTCCGGCGCCACGCGCGAAGCCGCCCGGAACAGGGCCTGCTTCGCCTCAACCTGCTCCACGATCGCCTCCACTAGCACGTCCGCCCCCTCGGCAGAGCCGACATCCGTGGCAAACGACACCCGTCCCAGCGTCGCGTCACGTGCTTCGGCCGCCAGCGTGCCACGTTGCACCAGCCGGTCCAGCGACCGCTGGATCCCCGCCAGCGCCCGCTCGTGCTGCGCCACTGCCACGTCGCAGACCGTCACATCAATCCCCGCCGCGGCAAACACCTGGGCGATCCCGCTCCCCATCGTCCCCGCGCCCACCACCACGGCGCGGGAGAACGCGCCCGCGCTCACGCCGCCTCGACGGCGATGGCGAACGCCTCGCCCCCACCTAGGCAGGCCGCCCCGATCCCGCGCCTGCCGCCCCGCCGCCGCAGCTCGTGCAGCAGCGTCGTCATCAGCCGCGCGCCGCTGCACCCCAGCGGGTGCCCCAGCGCGATCGCTCCGCCATTCACGTTCACCGTCTCCGGATCCAGCCCCAGCAGCCGCGCGTCCGCTACCATCTGCGCCGCAAACGCCTCGTTGATCTCGAACAGCTCGTAGTCGCTCACGCGGGTGCCGGTCTTCTCCAGCAGCGCCTGGATCGTCGGCACCGGCGCCTCGAACAGCCACAGCGGGTCCAACGCCTTGTTCGCGCTCGCCACGTACCGCGCCAGCGGCGCCACCCCCAGCGCTTCCGCTCGCTGCCGGCTCATCAGCACCAGCGCCGCACCGCCATCCGCGATCTGCGACGAGTTCCCCGCCGTCACGCTTCCATCTTTGGCGAACACCGGCCGCAGTCCCGCCAAAGCCGACGCGTTCGTCTCGGCCCGCGGGCACTCGTCGGTCTCCACCACCGTGCTGCCGCGCCGTCCCACCACCTCCACCGGCACGATCTCGTCCTTGAAACGCCCCGAGTCGCTCGCCCTGATGGCGCGCTCGTGCGAGCGCAGGCTCCACTCGTCCTGCTCCGCTCGTCCCGCGCCGTGCCGCTCCGAGATCGCCTCCGCGGACATCCCCACGTGGTGGCTCTCCCAGGCGCACCACAGCCCGTCCTGGATCATGTGGTCCACCAGCTTCGCGTCGCCCATCTTGTGCCCGCCGCGCGACCCAGGCAGCAAGTGAGGCGCGTTGCTCATGCTCTCCATGCCGCCCGCCACCATCACCTCCGCTTCCCCCAGCATGATCTGCTGCGCCGCCAGCGCCACCGCCATCAGCCCGGAGCCGCACACCTTATTGATCGTCAGCGCGGGCACGCTGCTCGGCAACCCCGCCTTGATCGCTGCTTGCCGCGCCGGCGCCATGCCCATCCCCGCAGGCAGCACATTTCCCATCACCACGCCATCCACCTGCCCCGGGTCCACCCCCGCGCGCTCCACCGCCGCCCCGATCGCGATGGCCCCCAGCTCCGGCGCGCTTAGCCCGCTCAGTCCGCCCAGGAACTTCCCCACCGGCGTCCGCACCGCCGAGACAATGACGACGTCACTCGATGATCGATCCGCACCGCTCATGCCCTGAGCATACCTTCTCCCAACGGGTGGCATGTTCTCTGCAATACGAAGCACAATGCCGCGGCGTTACAGAGTTGTAACGACGCGGCAGCAGTCAGGAGAAGAGCTATGAAGGCGAAAGCACCCCTGGACGCGCGACTGCTCTCACACCATCCGGCGGGGCAGCAGTGCCTCGACGTGTGCACCTCCAATGGCTGGACGCCAGCTTCGGGTGACGTGATTCGCCTCGTCAAGCTCTGGGGTGACGTCCGCGAGGGCCGTCGCACTGAGACCGCCCTGTCCCGCTCCCACCTGCAGTTCGCCCGCTGGCTTCACCAGACCGGCCGTATCAACGAAGCGGGCACTCCCTTGGACGCGGCCGCTTAGCCACGCCTGCTTCTCCGACCCGCTGGTGTCCCGTTTCCGGCGACATTGGTGCAATCAGGCCCTTCCCTAAAGGGAAGGGCTGGCGAAGCCAGGGTTAGGTCAGCGGGCCGGCGAATAGATCTCCGTCACGCCGCTCACGTCCAGCCCCGCCAGACGCCCACCGGCCAGGACGTACAGCTCGCCGTTGCGCACCACGGCCGCCAGCCCATGCCGGCCCGTGGGCGTTGGCGGCAGCGTCTCCCACGTGCCCGCCGCGCCGGCACCGCCGGTCGCCGCGCCCTGCCCGGCCGGCGTGAATACTTCCAGCTGGGGGAACGTCACCCGCGACTCGTCCAGCACCTCGCCCCCGATCACGTATAGCCGCCCGTCCAATGTCGCCGCCGCGAGCCCGCCGCGCGGCGTAGGCATCGCCGGCAGCTCCCGCCACCTATCCGCGGCGGGCTCGTACTCCTGCAGCGTTCCTACGTTCCCCACGTCGCCCCACCGGCCACCAACTACGTACAGGTTCCCAGCTAGGCCACCGGCTGCCAGGTGCTCACGCGGTCGAGGCATCGGCGCCAGCGTCGCCCACCAGTCGGCCCCCGGTGAATACGCCATGAGCACCTGAGGCGCCGGGCCAATCCCGCCCGCGATGTACAGCGTGCCGTCGACCACGGCCGCGGCGTGCGCCGCGCGCCCCAACGGCAGTGGCGCACGTCCCTCCCACCGGTCGCTCGCGGCGTCATACAGCCACACGGTCTGACTCGTGTTCTGGTTGAACCAGCCCGGCGACCCCGCCACCACCCACAGCCTCTCTTCCATCGCCACTGCCGCCAGGTGGTCGCGCGGCTCCGGCAGC
>CADCTC010000024.1 GCA_902805635.1 uncultured Chloroflexota bacterium | reverse complement strand
CGGGATGCTCCTGGCGCTGGCAGTCCTGGGGGCCGTGGCCTTGCGGCACGGCTGGTCCACGCGGACGCTCGCGGGCCTCGGCCTGGGGCTGTGGCTGCTGACCATGGTGGTGGTGCTCCCCCTAACCGGCGCGGGCTTCTTCGCGCTCGACCTGCTCGCCGGCACTGTCGCGACCGTCACCGGCTACCTCGCGGTGGCGCTCGCCTACGTCGCGACGCTGGGCCTGGCCCGGCTCTTTACCGGTACGGCGATCACTCGCGGCCCGCTGCATGCCCCAAGCGACTCCGTGAAGCGCGCACCGCCATCGCGGCGTGGGGCGCTGGTGCTCGCCGGCACCGCCACCGCGGCCTTCCCCGCAGCGTATCTGGCCCAGCGGTGGGTGCCGAAGGCGTCGCTGCCCCATCTAGTGGTGCCGGATCCGCAGCAGCCATTCGCGTCGGGCGGGCTGGGGCCGGTGAACGCGCACCCAACGGTGGTAGCGAGCCGGGACGCCGTCACGCCGGTCGGCACGCGCCTGGCCGCGCCCGGAACGCTCGAGCCGCCCCCGGCGCGCAAGCTGCCACGGGACAACGACGGCGCGCTGATGCCCTCCGGCCGCCAGCCGGGGGAGCTGGCCCCACTGCTCACCGCGACCGATGACTTCTACGTGGTGACCAAGAACGCGGCCGGGGATCCGCCGCTGGACCTGCGGACGTGGCGCCTGCGCATCGACGGCGACGTCGGGCGCCCGGTGGAGATCGACTACGCCAGCCTGCGCAACCTGCCGGCGGTGGAGGTCACCAAGACGCTGGAGTGCATCAGCAACTTCGTCGCCAAGTGCGAGCTGGTGCCCTTCGGCTGCGACCTGATCAGCACCGCCCGCTGGAAGGGCGCGCGCGTGCGCGACCTGCTCGCGCTCGCTGGGGGGCCGCGGGCTGATGCGGTGAGCCTCGCCACATTCGCGGCGGACGAGTTCACGACCGCGCTGCCCATCGACGTCGCGCTCAACCCGGACACCCTGCTCGCGTACGAGATGAACGGGCAGGTGCTGCCCCGCGAGCACGGCTACCCGGCGCGCATGCTGGTGCCCGGCCGCTACGGCATGAAGAACGCCAAGTGGGTCCTGGCGCTGCGGGTGCTCGACCACGACTTCATCGACTGGTACGGCCAGCGGGGCTGGAGCAAGACCGGCGTGGTCAAGACCATGACCCGCATCGACTCGCCCGCGCCGGCCGCCACGCTGCCGCCGGGCGAGCACCGCGGTCAAGCGCCCGAGCGGGGGACAAGCCCCCGCGCCACGTGTACCCGGTGATGCCGGCTCTGCGCCATCAGGACAAGGAGCGGAGGAGGGAGAGGCTGGTCTCCTGGACCATCTCGCCGGCTTCGGGGTTGACGCGGCAGGCGCGGTCGACTTCGTAGCCGCCGTCGGGATAGGCGGCGCGGGTGGGGATGTACCCAACGGTGCCGTCGGTGTAGGCGGCGACGGCGGTGTAGGGGAAGGGGGACGCGCGCTTGATCTGCATGCCGATCTCGCAGAACAGCTCGCTGGGGTTGGTGGCGAGGGCGGCGTCGCCGATACGGAGCGCGGCTACGTCACCCGAGACGGGCGGCAGTGGCTCGCCACCCTCGAGCGCTTCGAGAGCGCGCCGCTCGCGCCGCACGACGCGGGAGTTCCAGAGCCGCTGGCCGGGGTTTGGGTTGGCCGACTGCGCCAGCCGCTCGGCGTCGGCTTCTAAGGTGGCGATGCGGGCGCGACCGGCTTCGACGGATGTGGGCAGCATGCCGGGCAGATCGAGCGTCTGGCGCGCGATGCGCAACGGGAGCGAGGCGATGGGTTCAGCCAGGAGGGCGACACGCACGGCTTCGGCGCCCAGGGCCAGGCCGGAGCGGCGCGGGGCGTCCCACGGATCGGGGGCACTGGGCTCGTCAGGTGGGCGATTGGACATTAGCGCCGGATTGATGTCGCCGGCCGCGCCCTGGAGGTAGAGGGCGGTGCCGCCGACCAGGCGCTCGACCACCTCACGCATGACGCCCGGGAAGTCGGCGGAGATGAGGCGCATGCGTGAGCCGAGCGAGGTGCCGTGGCAAGCGTAGTTGACCACCACCGCCACCGGCTCAGGGGCACGGCGCACCCATCCAACGGGGGCACCGGGCTCGACAGCAGCGCCATCGGCGGCATCGAAGCGCCAGACGATGACCTCCGAGTCCAGCACGCCTTCGGGGTTCTGGCCGAGGATGATGCGGCCGTCTTTCCACTCGCGGCGGTTGATGCCCACCTTGACGCTGCCGCGGCCAGCGGAGAGTGTGACGGGGCGCACACGGTCGGTCGCCAGCGCCACGAGGCCGGCGAGCTGGTGGGCGAGCGCCTCGCGGTAGGCGAGCGCGACGGGCTCCTGGCCACCTTCACGTATGCCGTCGTCCTGGCCGGGCGGCGCGTCGCGCTCTTCGTCCAGGACTGGGCCGAAGTGGGTGTGGCTGCAGTTGATGATGATGCGCTCGGCGGGGATGCCGGAGGCGGCGGTGATGCGGTCTTTGATCTTGCGCAACAGACGCCCACCGGGCAGGTAGAGCACGTCCAGCGCGAGCACAGCGACGCGATCAGCAGGGGCGTCCTGGCCCTGGGCGTCGCGCTCGGTAAGGACGAGCGCGGTGGCGGTCAGGTCATCGTGGATGCCGGTTGAGGGAGGGCGGCCGGCGTAGCCGGTGAGATGGATGCTGACCGGCGGGGTGATGACGACGCGGGCGACGCCGGCAGCGAGGATGGGCCGCGACGCGGCCGGCGAGGATGAGGGATCGGCGGCCATCAGCGCCTGGCCTCGGCGAGCACGCGCTCGAGCTCCTTCTGGACTTCCGGGATCACCTGGCGGGCGGGCTGGCCTTCAGTCCACGAGCGGGCGAAGAAGGTCTTGAGCGTGTCCGAGATCTTGGAGTAGACAGGCGTCTTGGGGAAGTAGGTGCTCTTTTTCATGTCGTCCAGGAAGACATCGAGCGCGGGGATGTCGGCGAAGTTCTTGAACGCGGGGGACTCGACGAAGTCCTTCTTGGGGATGAGCAGGCCGTTGGCGGAGAGGTAGTCCGGCGCGAAGCCGGAGAAGTACCACGCCAGCTTCCAGGCTTCGGCGCGCGTCTCGGCGGCAGACTGGCTGTTGACGACGAAGGAGTAGCCGTAGACGTGGGTGCCGTGGTCGTGCTTCTTGTCCTTCCAGCGCGGGAAGGGCTTGATGGTGACGTCCTTGAAGAGGTCCGGGGCGTTGGTGCGCAGGCCGGCGGAGTACCAGGCGCCGCTGACCCACATGGCCACCTGGCTGTTGCGGAACGGGGTGGCGCCGTTGGTCATCTTGAAGCCGCCCAGCTGGTGCTTGAGTCCCCAGTCGGCCCAGTACTGGAGCGTGCGGACGGCGCTCTCGTTGTTGATGGTGACCTTGCCGTCCTCCTGGATCATGGGGCCGGCGAGCTGGTAGAGGTGACCGCCCCAGTGATAGGCGGGACGGCCGTAGTCCAGGTCGAAGCCGCGCTGGGTGATCTGGCCGCCCTCCTGCTTGGTGAGCCGCCGGGCCACGTCGATCATCTGGTCCCAGTCCTTGGGGTAATCGCGCTGGGGGTCCAGGCCGGCCTCGCGGTACAGCTTGTTGTTGATCCACAGGCAGTAGTTGGAGATCTCGGTGGGCATGCCGTAGTACTTGCCCTTGACCTTCCACTGGTCGAGCGCCTGCTGCCAGGCGTAGGCGTTGGCCAGGTCGGCTCCGCCCTTCAACCCCACCGCACGGTAGTCCACTTCGGCGGCCCAGCCACGGTCGATGTAGGCGATGGCGTGATCGCCCTGCGGGATGAAGAGCTCCGGGGCATCGCCGGCGACGAAGAGGGTGGTGGTCTTCTCGGCCAGCTCGGCGTCCGGGACGTGCATGTACTCGACCGTGACGTGCGGGTTTTGCTGCTTGTAGGCGGGGTCGTGGCGCT
>CADCTC010000023.1 GCA_902805635.1 uncultured Chloroflexota bacterium | reverse complement strand
CATGGGGCGCTGAGGCTGCTGGTGGTGGACGACGACCTGGCGATCCGGTCCTTTGTGCAGGTGGCGCTGGAGGATGAGGGCTACGAGGTGCACACGGCGGCTGATGGCAAGGACGCGCTGACGTGCGTGGCGGCCATGGCGCCGGGTGGCCCCGACGCGGTCCTGCTGGACATGAACATGCCGCGCATGAATGGCTGGCAATTTGCGGCGGCGTACCGTGCGACGGAGGTGCCGCCGCCGCACGGGGCGATCATCGTGATGACCGCGGCGACGGACGCGGCGCAGTGGTGCCGGGATGTGAACGGGGACGCGTGCCTGGGCAAGCCGTTCGACCTGGACGACCTGTACCGCACGGTGGAGAAGCAGACGCGGCGGGCGGCGTAGGCAGGCGTAGGCAGGGCAGCGACTCCTGGATGGCTGACTTGGCCCCGGCAGACGCGCCGCCGGGCGGGGGCACTCCGGGTACGGCATCTGCTGCGTAGGCCGGCGCCGATCCCTCACGCTGCCGGCTGCCATGGCACGTGCCTGGTTTGCAACACTTCCGGGCATACATGAGCACGCTGCCAGAACGCACCGTCATGCTCGCCGTCGCCGACGACACGATCGCTGCTTTGCTATCGGCGGCGCTGACGGACGAGGGGTATCGTGTCCGCACCATAGCCGCCGCCGAGGCGCCGGCGGCGCTGGTGGCCGCGGAGCCGCAGGCGGTAGTGGTGGTGGGCGCAGGTCGCGGAGACCCCCTCCCGCTGCTGGATGCGCTGCGCAGCACGCCGGAGACGAGCCGTACCGCGGTGGTGGTGTTGAGTCTCCATCCCCATACGCAGCTGGCCGCGCAGGCATCGGGGAACGTTCACGCGTCGCTGATGATGCCGTTCGACCTGGCGGATTTCCTGGAGGCGGTGGCGAGCGCGGCCGCGGGCCGGCCGGCCGAGATCCGGCTGCTGGCGCAGCCGCTGGAGACCGATACGCTGCTGCGCCGCGCGGCGGACGTGCTGGCGGCGGCCGAGCGGGACGTGGTGCTGCGCTGGCTGGCGGGGGCGCGCCGGGCGGGATCGCTTGCCGGACGGGCGGACATCGACCCCAGCGACTTCCTCAATGCGATGCCGCGCATCCTGAACCTGGTGGTGCTGGGGCTGCGGCACCGCCGCCCGCCCGAGGCGGAAGCGGCGGAAGAGGCCCTGGAGGCGCTGGACCAGAGCGGCGAGACGCGCCAGCGGATCCGCCACCACTCGGTGGAACGCGTCGCCCAGAACGCCCCCCTGGCGGAGACGCTCGCGGAGTACCACCTGCTGCGCGAGGTGGTGCGCCAGCGCCTGGAGCGCGACCTCGCGGCAGAGGAGGTGCTGGCCGTCCTGCCAAAGCTGCACGCGTTGCTGGACGAGTGCGCCCGCGTAGCCATCGAGGAGTACCTGCGCCTGGGGCTCGAGTCGGCACGAGCAGAGGGACAGGGGCAATAGTCGCTCCCGGCGAGATCACGCCGGTGCTACGGCAAGTGGCCGGGAGTGCCTAGCCAGGATCGGTGCGGAGCGTCTCGAACTCGGCGTGGGCGTCGCGCAGCTGCAGGCGAAGCGCGGCGGCGCGCCAGCGGACGGCGCGCAGCGCATGGCGCTCCTGGGGGGTGAGGGGGCGCGCACGTTCGGCCTCCAGCATGGCGGCGACGGCGGCGGTGTTCTCCTCGACGGCGCGCTGGAGCGCTGCGGCGTGCTGCAGCAAGCGGGTCAGCCGCCGGCGGCGCAGCGTGGCGCCGGCGGTCTCGGTTGCGGCGCTCTGCAGCGGTGGGGACGTAGGCGCGGCGGGGCTTGCGGAGCCGGCGGCACGCGTCGGTGGGCCTGGTAGGTCGGGCTCTGCGCCGACAAGTGCTGGTGCTGGTGCTGGTGCTGGTGCTGGTGCTGGCGCTGGCGCGGAGACGGGGGCCGCGGGCGGCGCGCCGGGCGGGCTGCCGGTGGCGGCGACGAGCAAGTCTACGAGGGCGGTGAGCTCGTCCACGTCGAAGGGCTTTTTGAGGAGGGCGCGTGCGCCGATCTGGGCGGCGGCGGCCTCGGCGTCCTCGATGCCGGTGATGAGGACGATGGGGGCGTGGCGGACCGGGAGGTCGCGGTAGCGCTGGGCGAAGACAGGGCCGGGGGTGCGCATGCGCCAGTCGAGGAGGATGAGGTCGGGAGGGCTGGCGCTATGGGCGCTAAGGCGGCGGAGCGCTTCGGCGCCACCGGCGGCGGCGGACACCGTATAGCCCCTGGTGGCGAGGGCAGCGGCGATGAAGGAGCGAGCCTGCGCGTCATCGTCCACGACGAGGACGCTACCCGCGGACGGGTGCATCTGCGTCACGGTCTGACCTGCCTGGGCGGCGCCGGCAACGCACGGAACGCCGCGGAATGGAGTGGGTGCATGGTAGCGCCGTCTACGGCGGGGGTGCCGGCGGAGGAGGGCGCTGCGGGGATAGAAACGCACGCAGCGTGCCACGGGAAGCCGGCGGGATGCTGGGTGTGGCTGCTCCCAACGTGGTGTGGTGTGCCTACTCTGCGGTGGGCCCCGCGGGCGGCGCGCCGTCTAGCGTGGCGAACTGGTCGGTGGTGATGCGGTAGCAGGCGCAGGCGGCCGCCTCCAGGGCAGCACGGTCGGTGACGGTCATCTGGCCCCGGTGGTAGGAGACCGCGCCGGCCCGCTGGAGCGACCCCAGGGCGACGCTGACGCCGGGGCGGCCCGCGCTGAGCATGACGGCCAGGAACTCGTGGGTGATGGGAAAGGTGTCCCGCCCCACGCGATCGTGGGTGGTCAGCAGCCAGCGGGCGCAGCGCTCGTCCACGGCATGCTGGCCGTTGCACAGCACCCCCTGCGCCGTCAACGCCATGAAGGCGTGCGCATAGCGCAGCAGCGCGTGCTGGAGTGGACCGGGCGCGGCGCTCTCGCGCGTGAAGTCGGCGGCCCGCATGCGCCATGCCTGCCCCGGCACCTGGCACTGGTAGCGGTGCGGCGTCCGGTCCTGCCGGAAGAACAGCGGCAGCCCGGCTATGCCCTCTGGGCCGATCAGGCCGGCCTCGACGCTCTCGCCGTCCGCGCCGTGGGTGATGACCGAGACGATGCTGTCGATGGGGAAGTGGACGGCCTCTATGGGCTCACCCGGCCAGATGAGGGTCTCCCCGAGCTCCAGCGGGACGCGGCGCATGAGGGACTGGAGGGGTTGGCGCTCCTCAGTGGGGATCAGGTGGAGCAGGGGGGCTAGCGGCACGGAGGGACTCAACTCGATGCGGTGGCAGAGGCATCGAAAGGGGCCGGGTGCCGGAGCCGCTGGCGCGAGTCCGAGAGTCGGTGGTAACCAGGCCAGGAACGAGACCGCTTGGGACACGGCGTGCCGGCGTGGTGCGCGTGCGGCCGGGGAGCAGAGGTCCACCCTCTAGCGTGCCTGTCCAGTCGTCGCGCGGCGCCTACCTGGAAAGACTACCATGGCGCGCGTGGGGCGACCGTACGCTACATGACAGACGGGCGCGGCGTCCGTCTGGAACGGCTACCGGTCAACGCAGCCGCCGAGGTTCTGTGTCGCGGCGGCGTGACACAACTGAGCCGCGCGTGTATCATAACTGGGACATTGCCGCGGGGCGAGCCGTGGGCGTGTGGAGGGGATGGGTACACCCGTGGAGCAGCCTGTGGAACAGAACGAGCCACCGCGCGAGGGCTGGGCCATCGTGGCGCAGATACAGCAAGAGCTGGCGGTGAGCGGCCAGATGAGCGATGACACGTGGCAGCGCTACATGCGCCTGGTTAACGACCTCACCGAGGACGACCTGCGGCTGGTGATAGAGATGCTGGGCCGCACCGCCCCGACGGCTGCCGCCGTGTCGCCGGTGACGCCGCCCGAGTCGCCGGACGCCTGACAGGGCGGCGCGTGCAGGAGGGGCGGGAAGGGCGGGAGGGATAGGGTGGTGGATGGAGCGCACGCCCCG
>CADCTC010000022.1 GCA_902805635.1 uncultured Chloroflexota bacterium | reverse complement strand
GGCAGACGCAGTGTGGTTCACCACCGCAGTCCTGAGTGGTCTCGCGCTGTTGGTCGGGGCCACCCGCCAGTTCGGCGCTACGGGCGCGGCGCGCGACGTGCGCCTTGAGTGGAACACCGCAATCGGACTAACCGCCACGTACGGTGGAAACCACGCCCTGCTCGCCGGCGGTGTGCCTATTTCCCAGCCAAATCTGGTTCACGTACACGACTGGGGACTGCTGTTCTGGCCGGCGCTAGCAGCTGCGCTCGTCCTGGCCGTGTGGCGACGTGATCCCCTCCTCCTAGCAGGAGCCCTGGCCGCCACGCTAGTGGCGCTCTTCTGGCACCTAGCCACCGCCACCTATACCACCGGAACCCCCACGAACCTCCGCGTGCAGATGTACCGCTATGCCAGCATGGCTACCGGCATCGCTGCCCCATTCGTGGCAATCACGGCCGTAGGCGCGCTGACATCGGTCCGGGGCGCGCGGGGTCACCTCGCGCGCAGCGCCGCCGCCGTGAGCGTGGTCACCATCGGTGGCGGCGCAGGGGTATACCTATGTTGGGGTGCCTTGACGGTCGATCCGGCTCCCCGGTCCGCTTATCACTCTGACGCTGCACTCGCCGCTCGCCTCGCACACGAGCCGCCCGGCGCCAGGCTTGCCATGATCGACGGAGCTCCGGCGTTCGTGGAGATGTACAACGCGACGCCTGCCGGTTTCATGCCATTGTGGTGGGCAGTGAGTGGTGCCGCTGTTCCCGTGGGGTGGGACTTTGGTCATCCAGAGCACTACGAGCCACTGTATAGGCGGGTGGTAGCCGATTACGACGCGACGGCCGCCGCCGAGCTCGGTCTCACCCACCTGGCCGTTACCGCCACAGCAATTCCGCCAGAACGCCGCGTGCAGTTGGAAGCGCTGCTTGCGCGCTGCGCAGCGCGTGTGATCGCTAACTGGCCGCCCGATGCCCACCTGGACGGAACACGGGGCGAACGCACGTTGTTCGCCATCAGCGCCTCCGCCTGTGCCGGAAAGGCGCAGGGTTGAACGTCCAACGGGTGCCGCGGGGCTGCGCTGGTCTCGCCGTTGCCCTCGCGTTTGGCGCTGTCGTCACCTGGCCATGGATAGACCCGCGCTTCAGCTACTACGCAGACGATGGGATGCACCACGCGTTGCGGGTGTACGTCTTCGATCACTTGCTGCGCCGTGGAGCCTGGTATCCGCGCTGGTGGCCAGATATGGGGTTCGGATACGGTCTTCCCCTGCTCAACTTCTACTCGCCGGGGCTTTATTACCTGGCGGAGCTCGTCATTCTTCTGGGCTCTGGAATCTACCGCTCACTGCAGTGGGTCGGTCTCATCGCTTGCTTGGCCGGCAGCGCCGGGGCGTACGCACTCGGGCGAGCGGTGCACCGTCACGTGCTCGCCGGCATCGTGGTAGCAGGCGCCTACGTCATGGCGCCGTATCCATTCGTTACCAACCTCTACAACCGCGCGGCGCTCCCGGAAGCCCTCGGCCTGGCCGTGCTGCCGTGGCTCCTGCTCGCTGGCTGGCACACCGTGCGCACCGGCGGCAGATCGTATCTTGCCCTCGGATGCGCGCTTGCCGTGCTGGTACTCGTACACAGCCTTACCGCGCTCACCAGCATCGGAGTGCTTCTCCTCTGGCTGCTAGGCTGCGCGTGGGGGCTGCCCCACGCACAGCGCGCCGTGGCAGCGCGCAGCACGGCGGTCGGCCTGGGCCTGGGCCTGGCACTGAGCGCCGTCTTCTGGCTTCCGGTGCTGCTGGAGCAGGGGGCTGTTCACACGGAGTTCGGGCGCATCGGCGACCTCGGTCCACACGCCTGGCTATATCACCCCTTCGCCGATACCCCAAGCAGAATTACGCGCACCATTGACGAGCCATACCGCGTGAGCACGCGCGGACCTTTCGACCTGAACTGGACCTACCCGCACGCCACTGCCGGGCTGCTGGGGCCGGCAAAGCTTGGCCTTGGTCAGGCGCTCTTTCTCGGTGTCACGCTGCTGGCAGCCGGCGTGGCGTGGCTCGAACGCCGCCGGCTGGAGGCACGCTTCCCGTTCGGTGCCGGCACAGTTGCCAGCGTACCACTCCGCCTCATCGTCATGCCGGGCGCACCCGCCGCCAACCAAGCAAGTGCCGGTGGAGCCTTGGTGGCCGTCGCCATTGTCGTTGCGCTGGCGTGCTGGTTCTTGAACACCACCTGGGCCACGTGGGTCTGGCAGTGGGCGCCGCTGCTGCCTTCCGTGCAGTTTCCCTGGCGACTGCTCGGCGCCTGCTCGCTCATGGTCGGGTTCGCCGGGGCGGGCCTGTTCACGTGGCTTTCGCGCGTTGGACGTCCGCAGTGGGTGCTTGCGGCTGTCCTGGTCACGTACCTCGGCGTGAATGGCCTGGCAGAGCGTCCGTGGCACAAGCGCCTTGGAGCTCCGTGGACGCTGCCACCGTGGTCCGAGCAGCTGCGCGGGCTGGAAGGCAACCGATTCGCCGCTGGCACCACGACTCTTGGGGAATTTACCCCACGCACGGTCCGCCTCCCTGAGCCGCTCGACGCGAGCCGCGGCGGTAGGGATGACTACGAGGGTATCTATCCCCCCGCTGGCTGGATAGCCGGACGGCTCTGGCCGTTTGTCGGCGTCATAGAAGTCTCTCAGTTCTCCGAGACGCCTAGCCGGATGCGCGCGAGCCTCGCCGTCCCCGGTCCAGAGGGCGCGATCGTCGCGTTTCGCAGCCTTGCCTTTCCGGGATGGCGCGCCTACGTTGACGGCCGGCCCACCGCTGTCGAGGTGCCACCACTTCACCCTACTGTCGGCATCGGCCATGGTTTCTCCCTCGTTCGCGTTCCGTCCGGCATCCACGAGGTGCAGCTCGTCTTTACCGACACCCCTCCCCGGGTCGCCGGCACACTGCTGACCCTCGGCGGCCTGTCCGTCGCTGTCGCGTTGCTCCTGCCCCGCTACGTCGTTCTGCGCCCCGCTGGTCCCCGCCGCCAGAGCCAAGCCCCCGCGGCGTCTGGCGGAGCGAGCCGGCCGGGAGGGCATCTGTCCCGTCAGGTCGTGGGAAGCTCCGTCTTCGCGTTAACTGCCCTGCCGTACCTGCTGTCCGCAGCACTCCCGCTCTGGCGCCCACCACTGTCGGTGATTCGGCACAGCAACAACCTCGTGCTCGACTTTGCAGCGTCTTCCAACGCTCTGGCGATCTCCTCGCCCGCTGGCACTGGACTAGGACCGTACGTCAATGTGCGGACCATGCATATCGGCGGCCAGGCACGTCGGTGGCTCTACATGCACCCACCTTCCCAAGCACGAGTCGAGCTCGACGTTCCGCCCGGCGCCGTGTTCCAGGCAGGCATCGGCATTGATCCAGCTGCGTGGGACCTACCAGGCGGCGACGGCGTGCGGTTTCTGGTCGAAGTCACAGACTCTACAGGCGCTACCCATACCGTGACCGACGAGGTGCTGCTGCCGCAGACGCGGCCCACGGATCGCAGCTGGCGCTTCACCGAGGCAGATCTAGGTCGCTTCGCCGGCCAGCACGTCACGCTCACGCTCCGCACAGAAAGCCGGGCAACCTTAGAGTTCGATTGGGCTGGCTGGGCGGACCCCAGAGTGTACGTAGACCGCTCCATTCGCGCCGCATCTCCCCGTGGCGCTGCCCCGGCCGTACGGACCGCTCCATAGAAACAAAGGAGCCTCCAGGATGATCCCGGAGGCTCTTCTGGCCCATTCGGCAGTGAGAAGTGCTCTCCCCGGACTCGAACCGGGAACCTACTGATTAAGAGTCAGCTGCTCTGCCAATTGAGCTAGCGGCCCGGCTACGAGCACGAGTGTAGCAACCGGCCGGAACGGCTGTCAAACGGCACGGAACGACGCGTGAGGGACTCCTCGGCCGGGCTAGCCGACGTCTCGTCCGAGCGGAGGCCGCATCCCGGCCCACGGCTCCCC
>CADCTC010000021.1 GCA_902805635.1 uncultured Chloroflexota bacterium | reverse complement strand
GCAGCGTCACCGCGTACTCCACCCACCCCGCCCCCGCCGCGCCGAACTTCGACCCTCCACTCCCCAGCCGCGGGTTTGGCCAGTTCGAATCCGCGAAGTCCGCCGGCTGGAAGCGCAGCACGTGCCGCCCGCCCGCACCCTGCGCACCCTGCGCAGCGTCACCGTCTTTCACCTCCATGTACTCGTGCGCCGCCAGCGCCTCACCTCTGGACACGTCCACGCTGACGTAATTACGCGCCCGCACAACTCCGGCGGTTCCGCGTTGCTCCGCGCCTGCCGTTTCCGTTCGCCCTGACCCTGCCGTTTCCGTTCGCCCTGAGCTTGTCGAAGGGCCAGCGTCGCCAAAGCCAATGTCCACCAGCTCGATTGCCACCGTGACCAACCCCGGCTCATCCGGCAGCTGCGCTTCGATCTCCCCCGCCTCCACCACCCCATACCGCCGCAGCTCCACCCGCCGTTCCCCCGCGTCCGCCTCCCGCCGCTCCCCAAACCGGTCTACCAGCCACACCCGCCAGCGCAGCACGGGTTCCTGGATCGGCCGCCGGTCCCAGTGCGACACGAACACCGGCGCGCTGAACGTGCTCCCCGGCGCCACCGTCTGGCACGGCGGCGCGTCGAACCCCACGAAGTCCGCCGCATTGAGGCCTGCCACCGTCATCCCCGGCACGAACGCGTCGTAGCCATACTCCTTCCACGTCCGGTCGTAGTTCAGGAGCCCGTTGTGCTCCCACTCGATGTCCGCCAGCTCGGTATAGACGTAGCCGCAGATCTTGTCGTGGCGCCGCAGCTCGCTCGTGAGCATCTTGAACGTGTACGAGATGTCGCGGTCACCCTGTCGCGCCGAGAGCCCCGCGTACTCGCTGTTCAGCAGCGGCTGCACCCCCTGCTTGTACGGCCCCGCCCCCTCCTCGTGTCCGTACAGCCCGCTCACGTAGTTGTACGTGGATCCTTCGTACGTCTGGTCCACCACTCGCTGGACGTGGCGCCGCGCCCGATCGTACTCCGCGATGTAGAAGTGCCACGTGTTGATGTCCGTGTCCACGTGGTCGTACAGGCACGCCGAGTTGTCCTCCACCAGCCGCGTCGAGTCCAGCCGCTTGCACAGGTCGAACATCTCCTGCACCCACGCCCAGGAGGCCGGCGTCTGGTGCTCCTCCAGCCCCCACGTCTCGTTGAACAGGATCCAGCTGAAGATGCTGGGGTGCGAGTAGTCGCGCTCCAGCGCCGCTCGGAACGTCAGCTCCCAGTTCGCCCGCGCCTTCCCCGTGTACACCCGGCAGCTCGGCAGGTCGTACATCATCAGCACGCCCAGCTTGTCGCACCAGTAGTAGTAGCGCGGGTCGTTCACCTTGATGTGGCAGCGCAGCATATTCAGCCCCAGGTCCTTGGCCGCCTGCACGTCCGCCCGTATCGCGTCGTCCGTCGGGTACGCGTGCAGCGCGTCCGGGTGAAACGCCTGATCCAGCGCCCCTCTCAAGTACACCGGCTCCCCGTTCAGCAGCACGTACTCGTACGGCTTCCCCTCCCACCTCCCCTTCGACACCGTCCGCAGCCCAAAGTACGTGTGCACCGTGTCAGCCTCGCCGGAGCCGTCCGCCGGCGCCAGCGACACCGAACACTCATACAGATGCGGGTCCTCCGGCGACCACGCCCTGGGCTCCGGCACCGCCACCTCCAGCACCGCCTCGGTAGAGAGTGCATCCGCCCGCTCCTGGACCATGCCGCTGCTCTCACCGGCGCTCGTTCGGGCGCCTCCCACCATGATCGTGTCCAACACCACGGGGAACGCGCCGTCCGCCGGCGCCACTGTCAGCCGGTACGCCCCATCCGCCAGCTGCCCCGCCGCGATCCCTACCGCGAACGTCGCCTTCCATCCGCTAACGCCCTGCGGGTGCTGCGCATCCTCCGGTTGTTGGTGCGGCGTGACGTGGATGCGCGTGATGTGCGCCGCCGGCCGCCCCTCCAGCCACACCGTCTGCCAGATGCCCGACGAGCTCGTGTACCAGTTGATCGTCTGCTTGCCCAGCGGCGTGTCCGCCGCGCTGTTGTCCCACGCGCGCACCGTCAGCGCCGCCGGCTCTCCCGGCCGTATGTACTTGGAGAGGTCCAGGTCGAACGGCGTGTAGCCGCCGTCATGCTCCCCCACGAAGCGTCCGTTGACCCACACCTTCGCGTTCCAGTCCACCGCCCCAAAGCACAGCCACGGTCGCAGCCGCCACTGCGCCTGCGCTCCCGGCGCCGCCGCGTTACCCGCGTCCTCCATCGACGGCAGCCCCTCCGCCCCCGCCGGCCCGCTTCCCGTCGTCTCCTCTTCTTCCCCGCTGCCCATCGTGCGCGCCCCAGCCGCCCGGGCCGCCCCATTGCCGGCCACGACCCCTTCTACCCTCACCATCCCGCCGCTGGCCGTGTTGCCTTCCGCCCCCACCCGCTCGCCGTCCGCCGTGGCCCCCACCTCACCCCCCGCCGTCCGCGCGTCCGGCGCCTCGCTCCCCCACGCCGCCGGCACCGTGATGATCCGCTGGTACCACGCCGCCCCCTTCTGCTCGTTCTGCTGGATCGTCGAAGCCCGGCTCTCCCACGGGAACGGCACCACGATCTCGTCCCCAAACGGATCGTCTACCAGCGTGCTCGGCCGCGGCGCCCCGAACGGCCGCGCCGCGCCGCCCGCGTCCATGTCCGTGTCCCGCCGCAGCTGCGGCGGCCTGATCCGGTACCACCGCACCTGCTCCCCAATGTCCCGCGGGTCGAACGTGAACCGCCACCGCCCGTTCAGGTTGATCCACGGCTCCCGCCGGAAGATCGGCCGCGGATGCTCCGGCCGCGGAATACCCGCCTCCTGGACAGACTGCGTTACGGCGGTCGATGCTGAGACTGCGGGACTGACAGCGGTACTGGCGGTTCTGATAGAAGACATGGTGGATCGCGCTCCGTACGAAAGGGTTGTCCCCTTAGCGTAGCGAGACGCTCCCCGCCGGAGCCCGCTTACCTCGCGACGAGACGCTCAGGGCAACCGTTCGCCCTGAGCCTGTCGAAGGGCAGGCGCCACGGCACCGTTCGCCCTGAGCCTGTCGAAGGGCAGGTGAGCCGAGGCACCGCCAAGCACCTACGACAGTGCTACCGCGCGATACCGTTCTGCAGCTGCTGCTTGGCCGACTGCATCTGCTGCCCCAGCTCCTGCAGACGGTTAGCGTCCATCTGCTTCTCGGTATCCGGGAACATCTGCAGCTCTTCCTCCTGCGCGTGCTCCATCACGGCCGAAGTCAGCTCTTGGAACAGCGTCTCGTACTGCTTGTCCACTGTAGTCATGCCCCGCAGCTTGGCGATCAGCAGCTCGACCTCCTCGTGATCGTGGTAGCTGTGCTCCACCAGCTCCTTGTCTTCCTGGTCGCCCACCTCGCGCACCGCCGGGTAGAAGATGTCCTTCTCCAGCTTGCTGTGTACCCGCAGCTCCTCGAACACCGTCTGCGCGATCTCCATCTTCTGGCTCGCATCGCGCGACTGCTGGAACTCCCCGAACAGCTGCTCCACCCGACGGTGGTCCGCGGTCAGCATCTGCACCGGGTCCGCTCCTCCGCTCGAAGTGCCAGAAGTACCCGAAGTGTTGGACGTGCTGGACATGCGCTGCTCCTCGTCGTGGCCTCACCGCGTCAAGGCATGAGGCAGTCAAGCTCCCGCGTCTGGCGCCTCATACCAAGGACGCGCCGTCGCGGGGCAAGCCCCTCCCCGCAACTTTTGTGCCCGTCACTTTCCATGGGTGTACCCACGTGGCTCGAGTGACGGTGTCGGCCGCGCACTATACTCCGCCGCGTCATGCCAACCCGCCACATCGTGCTCGTCAAGGTCCGTCCGGACGTTCCAGGTTCACAAGTCCAGCAAGCGCTGGACGCCCTCGGCGCCCTCAAGGGCCAGGTGCCCGGCCTGCTCAGCTTCGAGGCCGGCCCCAACAACAGCCCCGAGGGCCGCACGCTCGGCTTCACCCACGGCTTCGTCATGGACTTCTCCGACGCTGCCACCCGCGACGCCTACCTCCCCGACCCCCGCCACCAAGCCGCCGCCGCCGGCCTCCGCGCCATCCGCGAGCCCGAAAACGGCGTCCTCGTCTTCGACTTCGACTACTGAGCCAGGTCGCCGGCAGGCACCGTCAGGCAGCCCACAGGGCTGCGCTCAGTGACCTCACGCCGCCATGGAGTGGACGAAGGTGCCACCAGCTGCCCATTCCTCACACGAGCTGTGGCATGATGGATATGGGTCTGCACGCATGAGCACCGCGCTGACACTCGACGTTCCCGATGAAGTAATTCAGGGCGCCTCGCTCGTGGCGGGGGCGACCCAACGGAATATGGTTGACGTGCTCCAGGAGGCGCTCAGTCTCGCCTTTGGCAAGCTTCCCACGCCGGTAGAACCCTCTGGATCCGTGCTCCAACTCACCGACGCTCAAGTACTGGCACTCGGGGATGCACGGTTGCCCCGCGAGACAGCTGCCCGGCTGTCCGAGCTGTCGCAGAGGCGACAGGCTGGTGCGCAAGACCCCGGCGAGGCCGCGGAGCTGGCTGCCCTGATGCAGGCGTATCAATCGCTTTGGCTGAGACAGTCTGAGGCCCTTGCCGAAGCGGTGCGGCGCGGCCTCCGGTCACCACTCGCGCCTTGAGCGCCGCCGTCGCCGCGGCAGTCCGCGAGCGCGTGCGGCGCGCCGCCGGCAACCGCTGTGGCTATTGCCTCAGCCGCCAAGAGTACGTGCTCGGTCTGCTGGAGGTTGAGCACACGATCCCTCGTGGGCGCGGCGGCACCGGCGACGAGGCAAACCTCTGGCTGGCGTGCAGTCTCTGCAACGTCTACAAGGGCGTGCAGACCGATGCAGTCGATCCACGCACCGGCCGGCGCGCCAAGCTCTTCAACCCTCGCACGCAGGCATGGGCACGCCACTTCCGCTGGGATGATGGCGGCGTCTTGATAGCTGGACGCACCGCCGCTGGCCGTGCAACGGTGGTCGCCCTGCAGCTCAATAATCCCGTGCCAGTTGCTGTTCGCCGCAACTGGATCCGTGCCGGCTGGCATCCACCACGGCAGAGGTGGGCGATCAGGTGAGTACACTGCTCACCACGCTCACCACACGGTCAGTGGGTGGGCACGCTCCTTTAGCGGCAGTGATACGCGCTGCCCGCTGAGGTGCGACGCGTACACGGCCAGGATCATCTCCAGCGCCGCTCGCGCGTCGTGCCCATCGGCAACCGTTGGCCGGTCCTCCTCCACCGCCTCCAGCAGGTCCATCACCAATGCCCGGTTGGCCGCAAAAAAGGCGGCCGCCCCCAGCGGCGGCTTGGCCACCGGTGGTTCCGACGGGACTTCCAGCCGCTGCCACTCCTGTTCTCGTCCCGGCAGTGGGAACGGTCGTGGCAGGAAATACAGCGGTGTGCTCGGGCCGCTCCAGAACGCCAGGTCCAGCCCGTGCCCGTAGTTCCCACGCCCCGTGTGCCCGATCACCGCCGCCCGGTAGCTGCCCCGGTACCTGTGCTCGTATCGGGGCTGCGCGTCAGTCATGAAGTCACGTCACCCAACCGCCCACGATTCGCATCGCCGCTCTCCTTGTGCCCTCTCTTGTGGGAGAGGGACAGTGCGAAGCGCAGGGTGATGTCTGCGTGCCGCAGGGTGAAGTCCTAACCACCCTGGTCCAGCACTTCCTGCCCGGCGCGTCGCGTCGCTTCCAGCCCGTCCTTCACGCTCACCTTGCCCGACCAGATGTTGGCCAGCTCCTTCGCCAGCGCCTGGTTGTACTCCGTCGTGAGCCCATTGGCCGGGTAGATCAGCGGCGCCGCTTCCGCCATCGCACGCGAGAGCACCTTCAGCGCCGGGTCATTGGTCACCTTCGGCTCGTTCCAGGTGTCCTGGCGCGCCCCCGGCACGTGCCCTAGGTCCAGCATCGCCATTGCCGCTTCCTTGGACGCGAAGTGCTTCGCCAGCTCGAACGCCGCGTCCGGCTGCTTGCTGTCGCTGCTGATGCCGATCCCGTCCACCCCCAGGAACAGTCCTCTGCTTTGTGGTCCCTTCGGCGCCAGGTACGCCCGCCACCGCATCCCCTGCGACTGCTGGCGCAGCGGATCGATCACCGCCAGGTTGAACCACACCATCGCCACCTGCCCGCCAACCAGGCTCTGCGGCTGGCTCCCCGTCAGCACGCCCGGCAGCGGCGCACCGCGGTCCCGCGCCAGCAGGTCGGCTATCCACTGGACCCCCTGCGCCGCCGCGGTCTCGGCGATGATCGAGCGCTTGCCGTCCTTGTCCAGCACGTTCCCCCCGAACGCCCGCGCCGCCACCGTCACGTGCAGCACCTCCGTCGGCGGCGCCATGCCCCACACGTCCCCCACTCCCCTCCCCGCGGCGCTCAGCTGGCGCGCCATCGCTTGCGCTTGTGCCCACGTCCACGTCGTGTCGTCCGGCTCGCGCACCCCCGCCTGCTGCAGCAGGTCAAGGTTCGCGTAGTACGTGCTGTACCCCGGGTGTGCGATGTACGGCAGCGCGTACTGCTTGGCACGGAACTTCATCGAGTCGAGCGCCGCCGGGTAGAACGGCTTGAGGTCCACCTTTGCCTGACTCATCAGCGGCCCCAGGTCACGGCAGAACCCCTTCGCCGCCGACGGTGCGAAGATCCCGCTCGCCACCAGGTCCATCGTGTCCGGTAGCGATCCGGCCGCGCCCAGCGTCATCGGCGTCTGTCCCGGAGGCCACGGCGAGAAGCTGGCCGTGATGCGCGACTGCTTCGCGTTGAACCCGGTCACCTGCTCCGGGAAGAACCGGTTCTTCACGCCCCCCGCCGCCCCAAAGACGGTGAGCGCCACCGGCCCCGCCGTCGCTGCGCCCGGCCCCTCCGTCTGCGCCGCTCCGCCACACGCCGCCAGCACCCCACCCGCCGCCGCGCCCCCCAGCGCAGCCAGCGCCCGCCGCCGGCTCCACCCGCTTGACGTCCGCCAGTGCGCTTTCATTCTCTTAATCTCAGCCGTCGCATTTCGTCGCTTGCGCCAGCACCCTGCTGACCTACCCTGCTGGTCCACCCTGCCGGCAGTCTGTTGCGTCGGCGTGTGGCACCGCCAGGATACTCCCTCCCGCGCCGCCTGTCACCATAGAGATGGCCAGGTTGTGCCGTCCCGCGGCGCGCCTCCGCCGTGTCGCCAGCGTTGATGGTGTAGAGGGGATCGGCGCCGTTGAGCCGTGCCGTCGAAGAGACCAACCGCCGCATGCTGCGGGCGCGGGACGCTATGGACCGCACCTACGCCCAGCCGCTGGACATCCCCGCCCTCGCGCGCATCGCGCTCGTCTCCGAAGCCCACTTCATCCGGACCTTCCGCACCACGTTCGGCGAGACGCCCCACCGCTACCTGCAGCGCCGCCGTGTCGAGCGCTCCATGTTCCTGCTGCGCGAGACCGAGCGCAGCGTGACCGACATTTGCCTGGACGTCGGCTTCAACAGCCTCGGCACCTTCAGCCGCACCTTCCGCGAGATCATGGGCGAGTCGCCGGCGGCCTACCGCAAGCGTTCCCGCGCCACCGGCGGCACGAGTGCCCCCGGACGGGCCGGATCGGCCGGCACCGTGGACCCGCGCACCGTGCCGACTTGCTTCGCCATGGCCTGGACCAGACCGAGCAGTTTTGGAGAAGCAAAGGATGACGCCGCGGGCCTAGACTAGGTCCATGTTCACCATAACGCTCTCCCAAATCTTCGTCCTGGACCAGGATGAAGCGCTCGACTTCTACGTCGGCAAGCTCGGCATGCAGGTCAAGCACGACATGAACCTCGGCTTCATGCGCTGGCTGACCGTCACCCCACCGGCCCAGCCCGACCGCGAGATCCTGCTCGAAGTACCCGGCCCGCCCGCAATGGATGCGTCTACCGCCGAGCGCGTGCGCGAGTTGGTCACCAAAGGCGCAACCGGCGGCTGGATTGGCCTCACCACCGACGACTGCCGTGCCACCTATGAGGCGTTGCGAGCAAGGGGTGTCGAGTTCACCCAGGAGCCCGTCGAACGTGAGTACGGCATTGACTGCGGCCTGCGCGACCCATTCGGCAACGCCATCCGCATCGTCCAGCCCAAGCTGCCGCCGCAGGTCGCCGCCCAGGCCCAGCAACCGGCCCAGCCGGCGCGCGTCTAACACGACGCGACTCTCTATCGAGACAACCTCACCACGCCAAGGAGAACCAAGACCATGAGCTCAAAGCACATCGGCATCACGTTGTGGATCCTGCAGGCATTCCTGGCGCTGTTCATCGCCCTGGCCAGCGGCGCGCCCAAGCTGCTCTTGCCCGCCGAGGCGCTGCCCATGCCCATCCCCCTGTCGCAGCCGTTCATGTGGTTCATCGGCGTCTGCGAGGTGCTGGGCGGCATCGGCTTGGTACTGCCCGGTCTGCTGCGCTACCAGACCGGCGTCACCCCGCTCGCCGCCGTGTGCCTGGTGCTGCTCACCCTGTGCGCCACTGTCTACCAGTTCATGGGCGGCCAGCCGGAGAGCGCCGTCTTCGCCCTCGTGATGTCCGCCCTGTTCGCCTTCATCGCCTACGGTCGCTGGCGCCTGGTCCCCCTCCGCTCCTCCTCTCGTTCGACCCTGGTCCCGGCACTCGCGTAACGCGGCGCCGGCCTGCCGGCCTCAGGCGGACCGACTGGACACCAGCTCCTGGGCGCACGCTGCTGCACGTTCGAGCAGCAGCGTGCGCTCCCGCCCATTCTGCGTCAGTGACGCCGCGCGCTCTAGCTCGACTCGCGCCTCGTCAAACCGTCCCAGCTTGAACAGAAAGTCGCCCCGCACGCTGGGCAGCAAGTGGTACGTCTTGAGCGACGGCTCCGACATCAACGCGTCGACCACTTCCAATCCCGCCGCCGGCCCGTACGCCATCGCCAGCGCCACCGCGCGGTTCAGCTCCACCACCGGCGACGGCGTGAGCTCGGCCAGCTGATCGTACAGCGACGCAATGCGGCCCCAGTCCGTCTCTTCCGCGATACGCGCGCGCCCGTGGCACGCCGCGATCGCCGCCTGCAGCGTGTAGGGGCCACGCTCCCCGCCGAGCGCCTCCGCCTTCTCCAGCGCCGCCAGGCCACGCCGGATCTGCAGCTGGTCCCACCGCGCCCGGTTCTGGTCCAGCAACAAGATGGGCTCGCCCTTGGGGCCGACCCGCGCCCGCAGGCGCGACGCCTGGATCTCCATCAGCGCCACCAGGCCATGCACCTCCGGTTCCTGCGGCATCAACCCCGTCAGGAAGCGGCCCAGGCGCAGCGCGTCCTCGCACAGCGCCGGCCGCACCCAGTCTTCACCCGCGGTCGCGGAGTACCCCTCATTAAATATGAGATAGATCACTTCCAGCACCGACGGCAGGCGCGCGGCCCGTTCCGCCCCGCGCGGCACCTCGAACGGGACGCGTGCCTCTCCGAGCGTCCGCTTCGCGCGGACGATCCGCTGCGCGACCGTCGCCTCCGGCACGAGGAACGCGCGCGCGATCTCCTCAGTCGTCAGGCCTCCCAGCATTCGCAGCGTGAGCGCCACCCGCGCCTCCGTCGCCAGCACCGGGTGGCACGCCGTGAACACCAGTCGCAGCAGGTCGTCCCCGATATCGTCGCCGTCCGCAGCGTCGATCTCGGCGTCCAGGTCCGGCGCCGCCAGCTCCTGCTGCACCTCCAGCTCCCGCCCCAGCTCCTCCTGCTTGCGCTCGAACAGCTTCTTACGCCGCAGCAGGTCGATCGCGCGGTGCTTTGCCGTCCCCATCAGCCACGCGCCCGGGTTGCGCGGTACGCCCGCCTCGGGCCACTGCTCCAGCGCCGCCACCAGCGCGTCCTGGGCCAGGTCCTCCGCCAGCCCCACGTCGCGCACGATCCGCGCGAGCCCGGCGATCACCTTCGCCGACTCAATCCGCCAGACCGCCTCGATTGTCCGCTGCGTCTCGACTGCCGTCACGCTGAGAGTCTAAGAAGCGGCGTCCGTGCCTGGGAACGGTGGGCCGTTCACCCATTGCCCTCCACTTGTCTAAGGGCGCGAGGACGAACGGCCCATCACATCGACGGTCGCGACTACTGCTGCGCGGCCGCCTGCGCGCGGTGGCGCTCCTCCTGCTCGCGCAGCTCCGGCGTGAACGATTCGCCAAAGTCCTCCATGTCAAAGACCTGTCGCACTTCCAGCTCAGTCTCGCCCTTCGGCGGACTGGGGCAGCGCTTCGCCCACTCGGTGGCCTCCTCCAGCGAGCCAGCCTTGATGATCCAGAAGCCGGCGATCAGCTCCTTTGCCTCGGTGAACGGCCCGTCGACCACCGTCGGCTTGCCGTCCGAGAACTTGACCTTCGTGCCCTTCTTGCTGGGGTGCAGCCCTTCGGCCGCCAGCAGTATCCCGGCGTTCACCAGCGACTCGTTGTACTTGCCCACCGCCTCGAACACCTCAGGCCCCGGCATCTTGCCCGCCTCGGAGTCGGCAGTCGCTTTGATCATGATCATGAATCGCATGTGAGTGTCCCCTTGCGGTGAGATATTCGGGTCGCCGTTCCCGGCCAGTTCAAGCCAGCGGCGCCCCAGCCGCTTTGATGCGTCGAGCCAGCCGTCACTAATCTGCACGCGGCGCCGCCGCCTTCTTGGCAACGTCCATGCCCACCGCCGCGTTCTGAACCAGAAGAGAGTAGCCCCATGTGCCGTAGCATCAAGTGCCTGGCCCACTTCGAGCCACCCGCCACCGAAGACGAGATTCGCGCCTCCGCCCTCCAGTTCGTGCGCAAGCTGAGCGGCGCCGCCCGCCCGTCCCGCGCCAACGGCGCCGTGTTCGACAGCGCCGTCGACGAGGTGACCGAGGCAGCCACCCGCCTGCTCCAGTCGCTCACCACCGCCACCCCGCCGCGCAACCGCGACGAGGAAGCGCAGACAGCACGCGAGCGCTCCCGCCGGCGCTTCGGGCAGGCCCCCACTCCCACTCCGGCTCCAGACCTCGTCCCTACGGTTGCTTCTTAGGCGCGTAACAGAGCAGCACGTTCCTGGATTTGAACGTCCGCGCCCTCAGCAGCTCTAGCTCCAGGTCCTGACGAAGCCCGGTAAAGAGCGGTGTGCCACCCGCCAGGAGAATGGGGTTCACCATCACACGGTATTCGTCTATGAGCCCCAGCTCCGCCAGCGAGACAGCCAGGTCGGAGCTGGCCAGGAGCAGCAAGTCCTTGCCCTCCTTGCCATCCTCGGCTGGCTCCTCCTTCAAGCGCGCAATCACCTCGGCGATGTTGTCCTTGACCAGGCGCGTGTTCCCCCAGTCCGCCTGCTCAAGCGTCCTCGAGAAGACGATCTTGCGCAGCCCGTTCATCTGGCCCGCCACAACAGGATCTTCGGCAATCCCCTCCGGCGTGGGCCAGTAACTCGCCATCCCCTCGTAGGTCACCCTCCCAAACAGGAGCGTGTCAGCTTCGTCCAGCTGCTCCGCGGCAAACACGTCGAACTCGTCGTCCGCGTTGTGCCACTCCACGTCCCACTTCCCCCGCTCGAAGTAGCCGTTCAGGGTCGTCACCATGAAGAAGATCAGTTTTCGCACCCGGTTCCCTGCCCCAGAGTAGTCGTTTGAGCTTTTCGGCGATCCGGGCCGTGCCGCCGCGCGCTGCGTGAAGCGCAGGCGCTCAAGCCTGCGCTTCGCCCCACCGGTTGTAGCTGACCAGCTCAGACAGCGGCTTGCGGCCCGGTGTCGCCCGCGTCGGCCGCGGGTCCGTCGTCGAGGTCGGGTAGCCGATCAGCACGATGGAGCGCGCCGCGCGCTCTTCCGGAACGCCCAGGATGCGCTTCGCCTCCGCTTGCTGCTCCGCGTCCCCAAACCATGCCACGCCCCCGCCCAGCCCACGCGCCCGCGCCGCGATCAGCAGCCTCTCGGTCACCCGCCCCTCGTCGTACGCCTCGCTCATCGCGTTCGCCCCGTCCAGCACGATCGCGATCCCCAGCGGTGCGCCCGCCATCCAGTTGATCGCCGTGCGCAGCTCGCTGATCCGGCGCAGCTGCTCCTTGTCGTTCACCGCGACGAAGTGCCACGGCTGCGTATTGCGCGAGCTCCCCGTCCACCGCGCAACCTCCAGCAGCTCTGCCAGCACCTCATCAGGCACAGTGTCCGGCCGGTACTGCCGGGCCTGGCGCACCGTCCGGACGATCTTGGCCACACTGCGCTTGCGTGGACGCGGTTGCTCTGCCATCGTTCTTCTCCTGGTCAACAGACGTGCTGGAGGCGCCGGCGGCGCCAAGGGACGCTGAAGCCTTCATCATACGGATCGAGACATACCGATCGGAATCACCGTTCCAGATGCCGGCGGTATGATCGACCCCGGAAGGACGGCGACAGGAGACGTGGCTGCGCTGCCGGCGGTCGTTGCGCGTGCAGGGTTCGCCGGTCGGTGGGGCGCTGCGCTCCGGCATCCACAGTTCCGCCTGCTCTTCCTCAGCCTGCTGCCCGGCACCCTGGGCATGATGATGGCGATGGTGGCCTTCGGCTTCGTCGCCTACCAGCTCTCGGGCTCTGCCACCACCCTCGCGCTAGTCAACTTGGGATGGGGCATCCCCATGTTCCTGCTCTCGCCGCTTGCCGGCGAAGCCGCCGACCGCTTCCCGCGCCGCAACGTCCTGCTGTGGACCCAGGCCACCGTCGGCCTCACCGCCGTGCTCGCCGCCGTCCTGCTCGCCGCCGGCGTCATTCAGGTCTGGCACCTGATGGCCGTCACCCTCATCCAGGGCATCGCCTTCGCCTTCAACATCCCTGCTCGCCAGGCCCTTATCGCCGAGCTGGTGCCGCCCGAAGACCTGGCTAACGCCGTCGCCCTCTACAACGCTGGCGTCAACTTCAACCGCGTTGCCGGTCCCGCCATCGCCGGGGCGCTGCTCACGGTGCCGGCGCTGGGCGCCACCGGCGTCTTCGCCATCATGGCCCTGCTCTACGGCGTGGTCCTGGTCGCCCTCTTCCGCCTGCCCCCCGCCGCCGTGCCTGCCCGTCCGGTGGTCGAGTCCCGCATGGCGCGCCTCACCGCCGGCTTCCGTTACGTCGCCGCTCAGCCGCATTTGCGCCGGCTGATGCTACTCGCGTTCCTGCCGCCCTTCTTCGGCATGTCCTACCAGGCGCTGATGCCTGCCGTCGCCGCCGAGGTCTTCCGCGTTGACGCCGCCGGCCTGGGTGCGCTGCTGACCGCTAGCGGCCTCGGCGCGCTCGCCGGCTCGCTCGTCGTCGCCGGACTCGGCAGCGGCGTTGGCCAGCTCTCCCGCGTGCAGCTGCTCTCCGGCGTCGCCTTTGGTTTCGCGCTCATCGCCTTCGGCTTCGCCCCCTCCTTCACTATCGCCCTGCCACTGCTGGCCCTGGCCGGCGCCGCCTCCGCCGCCTACACCTCCATTAATAACACCCTGCTCATGGCCCAGACCCCGCCCTCGCACCACGGACGCGTCATGGGCGTCTACATGATGAGCTTCGCCGCCATGCCGCTCGCCTCACTCCCCGCCGCGCGTATCGCCGAGACCATCGGGCTGCCCCCCACGCTGGTCATCAGCGGCGCCCTCAGCGTCGTCATCGTCCTCGCCGGCTGCCTGGCCGGCCTGCCTCTGGCACGTCTCTTCTCGCGGCCCGGGTGTACTGCCTCCGAAACCTGGACGTAGGCGCTCTCACACCCACCCCGGGTCGCCCCGCCGCGACAGCAGCCTGCCGCCGTCGCAGACGATCGTCTGCCCCACCACGAAGCTGCACTCGTCCGACGCGAGGAACGCCACCACCGACGCCACCTCTTCCGGCCGGCCCGCGCGGCGCACCAGCGTCGCCGCGCTTTCGTCCACCTCCGCCGGCACTTCATCCGCGTCGATGTACACAGGCCCCGGCGCCACGCCATTCACCACCACTCCGTGCGGCCCCAGGTCCGCCGCCATCGCCCGTGTGAGCGAGATCAGTCCTCCCTTAGACGCCACGTATGGCGCGTTGTACGGCAGTGGCGACCACGCCTGGATCGCCGCGACGTTGACGATCCGCCCGTACCCGCGCGGCACCATCTGCCGGGACGCAGCCCGGCCGCAGAAGAACGCGCCGTATAGGTTCGTCTCCAGCGTCTCGCGCCACCGCTCGGTCGCCATCTCTTGCAGTGGTGTGCCGCGCCCCGCCGCGTGTGCCGCGTTGCTCACCAGCACGTCCAGCTGCCCGTACTCCCGCACCGCGGTCTCGATCAGCCGGTCACACGCAACTTCGTCTGACACGTCCGTCGCTACCGGCAGCGCCGTCCCACCCAGCCCGCGCACCTCCTCTGCCACTCGCTCCAGCGGCTCAGCCCGACGCCCCGCAAGCACCACCTGCGCCCCTTCCGCCGCCAGCCGCCGCACCACCGCCCGCCCAATCCCCGTCCCGCCGCCGGTGACCACCGCAACCCGCCCTTCAAACCGCTTTCCCGCCATGCTGCCCTCGTCCGTCATCGTGTCGCCATTGTGCCGTACCCTAGCTGCACTCACGCCGCCGCCGGTGACGCTGCGTGCTGCGCGGCTCCCCTTCCGTTTAGGGAAGGGGTCGGGGGTTAGGTAAACACCCAATGCCCATCGACGTCGCGGATATCCCCAAGGCAGAGCTGCACTGCCACCTGGACGGCATCCTCGATCCCGCGATGCTGCGCGAGCTACGCGAGGAGGGCATCGATCTCTCCGTTGATGAGGGCGCGCTTGAGGCCGCCTACCCGGTTCGCGATTTCGAGTCGTTCTTTGCGTGGGGGGCCTCCCACGCGTCGCTCGACGGCCGGCTCGACCTCTACCAGCACATCGCCCGACACCACATCCAGCGGCTCAGGGCCCAAACCGTTGTCTATGCCGAGCTCTTCGTCGCGTCCGGTGAGCTCTCACTCGACCCCAGTCTGGCCGTGGACCAGCTGGCCGCCTTCCGTGAGGCGGTCACCACCTACGGGGCCGGCGAGATCCAGGTGGAGCTGCTCATCGCCTGGGGCCGCAACCGCGGCTTGGACCGTGCCCAGCAGATCTGCACGCGCAACCTGCGCCTCTTTGACGCTGGCTTGATCTGCGGCGTGTCGCTCGCCGGCCCGGAGGTAGGCTTCCCTGTCGCGCCGCTCGCCCCCGTCTTTGACCGCTACCACGCCGCCGGCGTGCCCATCCAGATTCACGCCGTCGAGTGGTGTGGCCCCGAATCCGCCTGGGACGCGCTCGCACACGGCCATCCCAGCCGCCTGGGCCACGGCACGCACGTCCTGGACGACCCGCGTCTGGTGGAGACGCTGCTGGCGCGGCGCATCCACGTCGAGATGTGCCCCACCAGCAACCTCTGCACCGGCAGCATCGCGCGCATCGAAGACCACCCCATCCGCCGCGCGCTCGACGCCGGCATGGACGTCAGCGTCGCGACCGACGATCCCGGCGCCTTCCGCTGCTCGATGACCTCCGAGCACGCGCTGTTGGCCGAGCGCTTCGGCTTCACCCGCGACGAGCTGCTGCGCCTCGGCGCCAACGCTGTCCGCGCCCGCTTCCAGCCCACGCTGCGCGTGGCCCCGGCCGAAGCACTCGCCCTGGCTTGATGACAGACTTGTTGTTTTGGTCCGGCTGTCTCGTTTAGGCCCACTCCTGTGGGAGAGGGTGGCCGAAGGCCGGGTGAGGTCAACGGGCTGCTGGCGCAGGCTTAAGCCTGCGCCAGCAGCCCGTTGACCTCGCGCTCGATCCCCTGCGCCGCCTCGCGTGACCCGATCTTCTGATCCAGCAAGTCGTTGCGGTACTTGGAGACGATGGCGTTCATCTCGTCCCACTGCTTCACCAGCGGCTGCTGCTTCGCCTCTTTCGCGGCGTCCAGCCAGCGCTGCTTGTTGATGTTCAGCGTCTTGCGCTGAACGAAAAGCCCCTCGGCCACCGGCTTGTAGCCCGGAATGGAGCGCCCGCCCGCGTTCTCCACGTCCTTCTGCCCCTCTGTGCCTGCGTACGCCATGAACTCCCAGGCGGCGTCCTTCACCTTGGACCCCGTCCACATGGAGTACGCGTCGGTGTACCAGCGGTGGAACCGCTGCGCCGGGCCCTTCGGGCGCATCACGATGTCCGCGTTGAACTCCAAGTTGGACCACTGCGCCAGCACGAACGGCCCTGCATTGCCTAGCAGTGCCTGGCGGCCCGTGTTCCACATGTTCACGCCGCTTGGCCGGTCGCCGCCGGTGCGCCGCGGCTGCACGCGCTGCACGTGCGTCAGGTCGTGCCAGAACTGCAGCGCCTGCGCCCCCCCCGGCTTCTCGTTGATGGCGACCTTCTTACGCTCCTTGTCCAGAAACTCAACGCCAAAGTCCCACCACAGCGGCCACGTCTCGGAGTAGTCCACCCCCCACGTCTCCAGATTGCCCTGCGGGTCCAGCTTGGCAACTCGCTTGACCATGTCCTGGAACTCCGCGTGCGTCCACGTCTTATCGAAGTCCGGCCTGAGCGTCACTCCTGCCTTCTCGAACAGCGTGCGGTTGATGCCCAGCACGCCCACGCCCCAGCCCTGGCTGATGCCGTAGAGCTTGCCACCCACGGTCTGCTCCTCGACCGCCTGCTGGTAGTACTGGTCGGTCTTGATCTTGGAGCGCGCGTACAGCGGCGTCAGGTCCACCAGACCGCCCGCCTGCGCGAACGGCAGCATGCGCCGCGTCGTCGTCCAGATCACGTCCGGAGCAGATCCACCCGCGAACGCGGTGATCATCTTGGCGCCGTAGTCCGCCTCCGGCGTGCCGCTGGTATCGAAGTTGGTGCTTTCGATCTTGTGGTGCGCGTTCTTCTTGACGTATTCCTTCGCCGCCGCCTCGATCTTCTCCCAGTCCGCCTGCCCCACGTTGCACCAGTACACCAGCGTCGCCGGTGTCTTCGCCCCCGCGCCCGCCTGCGCCCCCTCACCGCCCGTTCCCCCGCCCGTCGCGCACGCCGCCAGCAGCCCACCCATCGCCGCCGTGCCCGCGCCCAGCAGCGTGCGGCGTGTTACCGGGCCGGGCCGCCGCCGCGTCTTTTCACTGCCTGCCTTCAACTGGTCCCTCATTGCACTTCCCTCTCTGTCTTGTCCGCAGCGCCTGTACTGCCGAGTCCCCTCTCCACGGAGTGGAGAGGGGTGGCCGAAGGCCGGGGTGAGGTCCAACTCTCCCGGCTGCCGACGCGATGCTAGCATGTTAGCGGCAATGGCAGTTCCCGGCGACCTCGCGCTCCCAGTTTCTACGTTAAATGGCGCCGTCGCGGCTACTACCGCCGGCGCCGACCTGCGCGGCGCGTGCGCCGGGATCGGGCAGCTCACGCTCGCCGAGGAGCCGCACCGCCTCGGCGTAGTTCGGCTTGACCGCTGTGGCGCCCACGCGGGTGTAGCGCCGCAGGTCGCGCGCGTCGACGACGAGGACGACCGAACGGCGGCGCTGCAGCTCGGCCAGGGCCGTGACGACGCGATCGGTGAGCACGCCGTAGCCGTAGTCCGAGACGACGATGGCGTCCGCCTCGGCGTGCAGGTCAGCGAGGCGGGCGATCAGCTCGTCTTCGGTCGGCGCGTCCACGGGATGCGTGGAGCCGGTGTCGAACCGGACGAGCATCTGGCCGCCGGCGATGAGCCGCTGCTTTGCCAGCGTCGTGCGATCGCGACGGCGGAGCAGCCCGCCTGCGACGACGCCCCCTTCGGCGAGGCCGACGCGCAGCCGCTCGGCCTCCGAATCGGCCCCCACCACCGAGAGGAGGATCGCCTCGCCGCCCAGGCGCGCGATGTTGACCGCGGTGTTCGCGGCGCCGCCCGGCGCATCGGTGCGGCCGTCGAGCTCGACGATCGGGACCGGAGCCTCCCGGCTCATCCGGTCCGCGCGGCCGTGCAGGTAGCTGTCGAGGATCGCCTCGCCGATCACGACGACGCGGTGGCCCTGCAGTGCCGGGAGGAGCGACGACAGCTGGCTCATCGGGCAACCTCCCGCACGGTCTCGGCGCCCGCGGCGCCCGCCGCCTCACCGTCGAGGATGATCCGTGCCGCCGCAAGCAGATCCGGAACCGCGAAGTCCGGGCGGCGGTCAGGCGGCAGCGACGCGGCATCCCGGTGCTCCGGGCCGACCATGATCGTTCGACAGCCCGCTGCCCGGCCGGCCATCGCGTCCATCCACGTGTCGCCGACGAACCAGCTGCCCTGGGGCTCGATCCCGAGGTCCACGGCGGCCCGCCGGATCAGGCCCGGCTCCGGCTTCCGGCACGAGCAGTCGATGGCGAACTCGTTGATTCCCTCGGGCAGGTGCGGGCAGAAGTAGAAGCCCTCGAGCCGGGCACCGAGCCCCTCGAGCTCCGCCGCCAGGTGGTCCGCGACCGCGGCCAGGTCCGCCTCCGTGAAGTAGCCGCGCGCGACGCCGGACTGGTTCGTGGCGATCACGATCCGGCATCCGGCCGCCCCCAGCCGCCGCATCGCGGCCCGCGAACCGGGCGCGAGGCGGATCCGCATCGGGTCCACGTTGTACGGCAGGTCCTCGATGAGCGTCCCGTCCTTGTCGAGGAAGACGGTGGGACCTGTCCCGGCGGAGGGTCCCGACGTCGCCGGGGAGCTCGTGTGCGACGCGGGCTCGATCACGGCCATGACGTCTCACGCATCGGGAGCACGGTCACCTCCGGGATGACCGACTCGGGGGGCAGCTCGAGGACGAACCGGATCGTCTCCGCGACCGTCGCCGGGTCCTGGAGGAGCCCTGGGTCGAGGTCGGGAAACCGCTCGAACAGGAACGGGGTCCGCATCCCGCCCGCGACGACCGCCGTGACCCGGACGCCGTACGTGCGCGCCTCCGCGTGGATCGCGTGGCTGAACCCGAGCAACCCCCACTTGCTGGCGTGGTACGCGGACGCGTTCGGCCACGCGCGCTTCGCCGCGGTGGACGTGATGTTCACGATGTGGCCGCCGCTCCGGCGGAGCTCCGGGAGGCAGGCGCGCGTCATCGTTGCCGGGCCCCGGAGGTTCACGTCGATGATCCGGTCCCAGGTCTCCGCGTCGATCTCCTCGAACGGCGCCGTGACGTCCGTCCCCGCGTTGTTGATCAGGACGTCGAGGCGGCCGAACCGGCCGACCGCCGCCGCGACCGCGTCCTCCGCCGAGCGTGGATCCCGAACGTCAAGCGGGAGCGCGAAGGCCGCACCGCCGTCATCGTCGATGGCCGAGGCCGTGCGCGCCGCCCCGCCCTTGTCGACGTCTCCGACGACCACCGACATGCCGTGCCGCGCCAGCAGCTGGGCCGTGGCGGCACCGAGGCCGCTCGCCGCGCCGGTCACGAGGATCACGCGTGACGTCGTCTCGCCGGTCCGGGCGGCAGCGCCCTCGACCGTCTCGAGGCTCATCGCGGCGCTCCGGCGACGCGCGTCGATGAGGCAGGCCGGCGCACGTCGCGGCCGACCCAGGCATCCGCCTCGAGGCGTTCATCCGGCCGGAACCAGCCGGCTTCGCCGAGGCGGTCCTCGACCAGCT
>CADCTC010000020.1 GCA_902805635.1 uncultured Chloroflexota bacterium | reverse complement strand
GCTGAAGGCGTTGCTGCCTCGGCCGCTCTGCCCGACTTCGCCGCCGGACTTCCGATCGTGGCGGACCACCCATACCGCCAGCCCGCGGCCGGCGGCGTCCTGGCACGGTTCCATCGCGGCCATTGCGGCGCCTGAGTGGTTCTCGGCGTCCCCCTGGATGCCGGCCCATTGCCCGATGGTGTCCACCACCAGCATGCGCCACCCACGCCGCAGGCACTCGGTGGCCGCCTGTTCCGCCACCTCTGCGAACGGGATGCCCCGGTGGCGGTGCCAGCGCACGAACGCCAGGTCGCCGCGGTCGAGCAGGCTCTCTCTCCTGGAACGAGGCTGTTCCGGCGTGTGAGTCTCGTGTGAGTCACTCGCGGCTGCTGGCGCCGTGCTCTCACCTGGTGCGAGCGTGCGGTGTGAGTCTGGTGAGTCTTCGCGCCCGTCTGCGTGCAGCGTGACCAGGTGCCGATATAGGTCAACGCACACCCGTCGGCTCATGCACACCACCATCGCCTTGCCGGCGAGCGCGACGCGCCGTGCTTCATGGACGGCCTCCGGGAGCACCCCACGCCACACGCCCCCGTCATCCTCATCACCGCCTCGCACGATGCCAGGAGGCGCGCCGCGGAAGTGGGGGCCGACGATCACCTGGGCAAACCGTTCGATCTGGCGGCGCTGCTCTCGCTCGTTGACCAGCACACCGCCGCGTAGTACTGGCTGATCTAGCTGCACTCACCGGCTGGTTCGTCTCCGCTCCGGTCGCCGGGGACCCATTTGTACTCCCGCTGCGCCCGGAGGGAACGCCTGGCGGCACAGACGCGGCACAGCGTCACCTTCTTCCCGCCGCGCCGGTCGAGCGGCCCGCCGCAAGACGCACACACGCGGCTTCGCGGTCCGCTCGTACTTACCACGAGTCCTATACCATACCCGTGATCCCTCCACGCGCTGCGCCGCTCCTCGCGTGTGGTTTCCGACCGAGACAGGTGCTGCCGCCGGGAGCCGGGGGCGCTCAGACCGGCGGCAGCCGCCGATGATAGCGGGCGCGGTTCGGGTTGTCCGGTCAGCGCCAGCGGGTTTCGAGGGGTTCGAGCACCGCCTCCACCTTCGCGGCGGCCGCCGCCAGTTGCGGCGCGGGCCGGACGGCCTGCGGAACGTCGCGCTCTAGGTCACTCAGCAGCGAGTGCGCCATCCCGGCCAACTCGGCAAGTGCCCGTTGGGACAGGCCGACCCGCACGCGCCGCAGGCGCAGCCGCCTGCCACGGGGCAGCCCTGCGAGGCTCAGCGTCTCCATCGGATTGTCGTGGGTAGCACCGGAGCGTAGTACCACGGCCGTGAGACTCCGCACCGCCTGAACGAGAGGTACTGGCCCTGGTGGAGCGGGAATACGGCGGTGACAAAGACATGTACGCCGCCGCCGCGCATCCGGTCCTATGATGCCGTCCGCGCCAAGCTGGTGGGCGCGTGGCGGCCTGCTGATCGGGGATTTAACACCGCGTTAGATTTTGGCGCATACTTGCAGCGTCGCCTCACCGAAGGGTGGGGGTACTACCCGGTAAGGAGCCGCCCGCTGTCCACCGCGCCCCGCCCACTGCCACCGCCGGGCGCGGCGGCTGCGCCGTCTGATGAGGCCCTCGTGGCGGCCATCGCCGTGCGTGGCCCCGGTGCCGAGAGCGCCTTGGCGCTGCTGTATGAGCGGTACGCGGCGTCGGTGCACGGGCTGGCAGTGCGGATGGTGCGGGACAACGGGGCGGCCGAGGAAGTGCTCCAGGACTCGTTCTCGCTGCTGTGGCGCAGCGCGGGCACGTACGAGCCGGAGCGGGTGCGCTTCGCCACCTGGTTCCTGCGGACCGCCCACAACCGGGCCGTGGACGAACTGCGCCACCGCGGCAGGCGGCCGCCCCCGGACCCGTACGACGGCGACATTGGGGATGCGCCGCAGCCTGAGCCGGTGGACCCGGAGCCGGGAGTCCACGACCAGGTGTTGCTGGCGGAGCAGCGCCACGCCGTGCGTGCGGCCCTGGACCTGCTGCCGCAGGAGCAGCGGCAGGCGGTCGAACTTGCCTACTTCGGGGGGCTGTCGCACACCCAGATCGCGGCAGTGCAGTGTGCTCCCGCCAGTACGGTCAAGACCCGCTTGGCACTGGGTCTGAAGAAGCTGGCGCTGTCGCTCGGCGGCCACGCGCCTGCGGAAGCCGTGACAGCCAACGGCAGCGTCCCGACGGCGCACGCCACACGGACTCCGCTGCATGATCCAGCCGTGGCCGTGCGGTACATCGTCGGGTGGGACAACACGCGGAACGGCTACGGCGTCATCGACGTGCAGTTGAAGGCGTGGGCCGCGGGGCAGCCGGTGTACGGTCTGGAGCACATCGCCAGCAGCATGGCCGAGACGCTCAACGAGCGCGAGACGGTGCGCCAGCAGCGCCGCTGCCTCCACGAGCAGGACCGGGAACGGCACCGCAAGTAGCGGTAGGGAACGGGACTGGCGCGGCGGGACCGGCTACGCCCAGGTATCCGGTAGACCCAGCCCAACCCGCTGCACCACAGCCATGGTGTCCTCCGCTACCGCTTGTGAGTCCAGTACCGCGGCCATCGCCTCCGCGGCGTAGATCGTGGAGAACACTGCCCCGTTCGTCCAGCGGTCCTCAAGAATGTCCCACACGGCCCAGCCGCCGCGCTCTTCATCCCACATGGCGGTGTACTGGCGCAGGCGTTCCAGCCACGGGTAGGCGCTAGTGCCGCTCATGCTGCCGCTGTTCGTCGGGCGACGCGCCGGTGACCAGGTTGTCCACCTGTAGCCACGGCTGGCCGCCCAGCTGAGTCACGGCATCGTCCCACGCGCTGGCCTCCGCGGGCCGCAGGTCCGCCAGCGTCCAGCCGGTCGGCACCGGTGGCTCTGCGCCGCGGGGCATGCCTTCCAGCCGGTCGGTGCCGTCCACCTGGAACGCGGCCAGGTTGCTCAACGCCCAATCTTCCGGGGTGAAGAACACCACCACCGGCACCGGCTGGTCCACCCGCTCGATGAACCCGCGCACCAGTTGCCCGTCCGGGAGCGAGTACGTCTTGCCGTCCCAGATCGTCACCCCGCCTCGCGTCACGCTGTGGCCGTTGCTGACCGTCATGGGACTCCTCCCGCCAGGGTAGCACTGCCGGGTGGCCCGGTGTCCCGTACTGGCGGTGGGGACGCCGGGCACCCGCACGTTTGATGCCGGGCGGTGGAGCGCGTCTAGCTGGTGGTCGCGTGCTGTGCCACCAGGTCCAGCAGGTCGCCCAGGTCGAACGGCTTGGGCAGCATCGCCGCGGCACCCAGGTCCGCGGCCTGCGCGGCGTTGACCGCCTGGGCCGTCACCACGATCACCGGCACCGGCCGGGGGTACCGCTCCCGGTAGGCACGCAGGAACGCCCAGCCGTCCATGAAGGGCATCCGCACGTCCAGCAGGATCAGCGCGGGCGGCGTCCCCTCGGCTGCGAGTGCCAGCGCCCGCTGCCCATCCGGCGCACCCTCGGCGGCGTAGCCCTCATCCTCCAGCACCATCAGCAGCAGGTCGCTGGTGGTGGCGTCATCGTCCACCACCAGCACACGCTTGCGCTCCCGATAGAGCGCGTTCGTCGGCTGAGCACCGAACGTCGGACGGGCGAGTTGCGCCATATTCCCCCCACCCGCTTGACTCTCGTGCTGCCTCCATGCTACAGGCCGCCGCGGCCGCAGACAAGGAACCGTGCCTTTTCGGCTACAGGCAGCGCCACTACCGTGTTATGCTCGGTACGCTACCGTGGATATCCCCGGCATCGTGGCGTTCGTGTTTGGCGCGCTATCTATCGGCTTGCTGGCGCTCAGCTTCTGGCGCGTCACTCTCCAGGGCGAGTACAGCAAACGGCCCCGTAGCTGAGCCGCGCCCCCGGCGGCTGGGGTGCTATCCCGCCTGCCGCCACGTCGCCAGCCGATCGCACAGATTGAGCATCCGCGCTCGTAAGCGGACCAGTTC
>CADCTC010000019.1 GCA_902805635.1 uncultured Chloroflexota bacterium | reverse complement strand
GCGTGGGCCGGCGACCCCACGGCGTCCTTTCCACCACCTGGCGCCACACCCAGGCGGCGGTGGGGTGCGCCGTCACCGCCAGGTGCACCAGCTCGCGCCGGCCGTGCGCGATGAACAGCAGCACGTACAGGGTCTTGAACGTCAGCGTCTGCACCACCAGCAGGTCCGCCGCCCAGATCGCGTGCGCGTGGTTCCGCAGGAACGTGCCCCAGGTCTGGCTCGGTAGCCGCGGTGCGGGACGCCAGCGGTAGCGCCGGATCGAGCGGTTGCTCACAGCGATCTCCAGTTTGAGGAGCTCACCGCGAATGCGCTCGGTGCCCCACAGTGGGTTGTCCCGCGCCATGCGCGCGATCAGCTCCTGGACCTGAGGACTGAGGCGCGGGCGGCCACCCGGCGAGCGAGAGCGCCAGCGCCAGTACAGGCGCCAGCCGGCGCGGTGCCACCGGACCACCGTGTCGGGTGTGACGACCACGAGGTGCCGCCGCCAGTCGCGGCGCACGCCGCGGACGAGCACCCACAGCGCCTTGTCCAGCCGCCGGAAGCCAACCCGCCGTCGCTGCCGCGTGGGGCGAGTGAGCACCGCCAGCTGATGCCGGAGCAACAGATTCTCCGCCACCAGGTCACCGTGCCGGCGGCAGGCGGCGCGGAACACCGCCGGGAGTACGACGATCCACTTGAGCACCGGACAAGGATGCACGTTGGGCTGATGAGGCGGCGCGCATGGTTTTGCCGTCTCACAACCTGTCGCGCGTGCGCAACCGGTTGCACGCTCTGCTGCTGGTCTGCGACCCGGAGTACCAGCGGCGGCTCCCCGCGCTCACCACCGCTGCCGGCGTGGCGGCCTGCCTCGAGTACGCTGCGCCGGGCGACAGCCCGCTCTCGCGGGCACGGGAACAGGCGGTGCGCCACCTCGCGGCGCAGCTGGCGCTCCTGGCCGACCAGGAGCGCCAGCTGCGCGAGCGCCTCGAACACCTCGTGGCGGCGCGCTTCGCCCCGCTGTGTGCCATTCAGGGCGTGGGGCCCGTGATCGCCGCGGGGCTGATCGCCGAGCTGGGGGCGCCGCGGCCGGGATTTGGGGAGGCCCAGCTCGCCGCCATGGCCGGCGTGGCGCCGCTCGAGGCGTCCACCGCCGGCGTGGTCCGCCACCGCCTCAGCCGGCAGGGTAACCGGCGATTGAACCGGCTCCTCCACCACGTCGCGCTCGTCCAGGCACGGAGCTATGCCCCTGCCCGCGCCTACCTCGCCCGGCGCCAGCAGGAGGGCCGCACCGCCCGCGAGGCCCGCCGTGCCCTCAAGCGCCACCTGGCCCGCCGCGTGTGGCACCACTGGCAGGCCTGCTGGGCGCCGCCCGCCGAGGCGTGTGCATCTCCGCTTACGGCGTGTATCGCTCCTGCCGCTTGACAGAGAAGCATCGCGAACTCTTCCCGCGCCGCCGCAGCTGGTGGCCAACAGTGAGCGCGCTCGCCGAAGAGACGCGGCGCCTGCTCACGGGGCTTGCCCGCCCGCGCCCGGTGGACCTGGACTCTCTGGGGTTTCTCCGGTGATGAGGAACGGCTGGAGTCGCTCCGGTTCGGTGGCCACGGGCTAGCTCATCGAGGAGTGGGTCCTCGAGGGGGCGGCTGTCGCGCCTCCCCGACGCTACGATGCCTGCTCTGCCTTCAACACCGCCTCCGCCTCCGCCTTGGCGATGTTGATCATCTCGCCGATGGACTGCTTGCCGTCCTGCACCGCCGTCCACTCGCGGTTGATCGGCGCCATCGCCTTGGCCCAGCCCTTGATCAGCGTCTGCTCGCGGCGCCCCATGGTCTCCAGGACGTCTGCTACGACCTTGCCGTTCTTCGCGCCGCCGAGGCGGTCGACGGTGGTAACCCACTGCTCGGCCGCCTTCTTATGCGACATGTACAGCGTGGCGCCCTGCACGAGCTGGGTGGAGCCTTGCTCGCCGACGAGGTGCTTGATCAGCTCCCACCCGAGATCGGGATTCTTGTTCTGGCCCTGCGCGAGGAGACCATAGGCGTTGGCCGCCAAGCGGGTACCGCGCTTGCGCCCCGGCACCTGCGGCACCGCCATGAAGTCCCAGGCGAACGACATCTGGTCGCCGCTGGTGATGGGCGAGCAGTTCTGATTGCAGGCGTAGGTGGCGTAGCGGCCGGTGTTGAACTGCGCCTGCGTCGAGCCCGAGAGCCCGCTGCCGAGGATCTCGCTCGGCGAGGGTGCGATGTGGTGCTTGACGATCAGGTCGAGCAGGTACTGGAACGCATCGCGCGCCTCCCCCTTGTCGATCAGGCAGGTCTTGCCGTCCTCGCTGAAGAATTCGGCGCCGTGCGACCAGAAGGTGGCGAGGCCGCTCGAGGCGCCGCCGAGCCCCGTGCCATTCGAGATACCCCACGTCGCGGTGGCCGGATCGTTGTTCCACTTGCGCAGCTTCAGCCCGAACTCGACGAAGTCGAGATGGGTCCAGTCTTTGGTGGGCTCCTTCGCACCGACGGCGGCGGCGGCGTTGCGGTTGAAGTACAGGATGGTCGCGTGCGCCTCACGCGGGATGCCGAGCTGCCGCGGCGCGCCGCTGACCGGCACCTTGAAGGCGTTGAGCACGGTGGGGAAGTAGTCGGCCGGCTTGACCTGCCCGTCCCTGGCCAGGTAGGGCGTCAGATCCGTGAAGAAGGGGTACTGGTCGACGAACGCGGTGTGCGTCACCGAGACGTCCGGGAAGGTCCCGCCGGCGACGAGCACCGGGAACTTGGCCGAGTTGTCCGGCGTGGCGTCGTCGTGCTCGATGGTCGTGCCGGGGAACATCCGCTCGAACTCCGCCAGGCGCTTGACGGTGACGTCCTGCACCGCCTTCTGGAGCGAGTGGTCGAGGAAGTAGAGCTTCCCACCGGTAGGCCGCGCAAGTGCGGTGGGCTGCGCCCGCGCCGCCGCTGTGGGGGCGGCCGTTTGCTGGGCGGGCGCTCCGCAAGCGCTCGCGAGTATCCCCACCATCCCCAGCCTTCCGGTAGTCAGCAGTCGACGTCGCAGCATGGCGTGCTTCCTTTGGCAGAGCTTCTACAGCCGGCACCCCGCCGGTGTGGTCACTATACCCTCGACGGTGTGCGCCCGCCGCCGTACGTGTCGAGACGTGGCGTACCCGCCGGGCAGTCCGCATCGGGATCGCCTGGCTCTTCCCGCCACCCCTGCCACACAAGCCCGACAGCACCGCCGACTCGGCGTGATCCATCGACTCCGCCGAGTGGAACAGGAAGCGCCGCAAGCCTGCTTCTTCCGAAGACGTCAGGATGCGGTGCAGATCCGTCCGGAGATCTGGTCGCCAGCGCGGGGCGCACGGCCGCTCGAGGCCCAGGCAATCAGTCGCTCCAGATCGCCAATCGCCGCTAGCGCCCAGCGTCTCGGTCGCCACCACGTCCGTGAAGAACGCGTCCGGACCCCCCCCGGCTCCATGGCTGCCAGCGACTCGATCCCGGGCAGCCGAAGCCCAAACCACGCCGTGATGACCCTGACCACGATGCTCCGCACGCCGCCCTTGTGCCCTGCGTCGAGCGTCACGCGAAAGTCGTCGCGCCAGCGTATGAGCGGATCTTGCACGAAGATCCATGTGATCAACGCCATGGACCTGCCCTGATCGCCTCAGCGCCTGATCGCCCGGCCGTCAGAGAATCTTCAAATCAGGCGGGTGATATCCGGGCATCGAGCCCGACGCCGCGTAGCCTTCCAGGCTCGGTACCGGGCTCGTCGTGCTCTGCCACCCTGCTGCTGCGCCACCCTTCCCGCATCGCGCCGAGATCACCGCCCACTCCCCCGGCGTCAGGTTCCCATGATGGTGGTACAGGAACCGTCGTAGCCCCGCCTTCCCCGCCGCCTCCAGCATCCGGTCCAGGTCGTGCGCCGTGAACGGCTCCCCATCGTGCGGCTTCCTTCCCGCATCCACCCACGGACACACCTTCTCCGCATCCCCCATCGCCGCGATCGCCCGCTCCGTCTCCCTCACCACAATCGTGTCGAAGAACTCCTGCTGAAACCCGAGGTCGAAGTCCCGCAAAGACCGCACCCCCGGCAGCTCGATTCCGAACAGCGCCGTCACGAACCGCAGCGCCCCCGCTTCGCTCAGCCCCGGGCTCCACTCCGTCAGCGTCTGCACGTATCGCGCGACCGTCCCGTACAGCCCGTCGAACCCCCGGTGCCAGAAGTAGTGCTTGCACAGCATCACGTCCAGGATGCCGCCCAGCCGACCGTAGTCGTACCCGCACAGGGAGGACCACGCCGCCGACCGCGGCCCCGCCGCCAGCTTGATCGGCCGCTCAGCCTTTGCGTCCACCAACTCCCGCAGCTGCCCGTACGTCTCCGTCAGCGAGTCCAGCCGGAACGCCAGCCACTCCGCCAGCCCGGGATCGTTCCCCAGCAGCCCAAACCCACCCAGGAAGCCGCCGCCAGCACCGCCCCAGATCGCGACGTCCCGGTCCGTCAGCGCGTGCAGCCGCGCGAACAGCCGGTCTTTCGCCGCCACCATCCGCCCGTAGTCGTATCCCAGCCGCTTCGCCCCCTCCGCCACCGACTCCGGTAGATCCTTGAAGATCGAGGACCGCTCGTTCTGGTGGAACGGCGCGATCTCGTACCCCCACTCCGGGCCATCCAGCACCGCCCCGTCCGCCATCGGATACCGCTCCATTGCGTCCACCAGCCGCGCCGCGTTCACCACCCGCGTTTGCTCGGCCACCATGATCGGCCCCGTGGACCCCGGCCCCGCCCCGTAGTGCGGGCAGAAGAGCCACACCTGCCAGCCCCGGTCCTTCGCCGCCTGCAGCGTCTTGTCCAGCAGCGCCCGCTTCTGCGCCACGTCGTCCGGCATCCCCGGCGCCCCGCCGCTCTCCGCCGTCTCGTCCGGCCGCTTCCACCACAGCGAGCCCTGCGTGTTCGCCGGCGGTGGCTCCACCCCAAACCGTTTGTACACCGCCGGATTCGCGTCGAACGTGAACGTCTTGTCCTCGAACGCCATCGGCCCGATCACCAGCCCATCCACCCCCCCCGCCTCCCACGCGTCGAACAGCCGCTCGTGGTCCGCCATCACCGGCTCAAGGTGACGCATCACGTCCATCCACAGATTCATCGGTTGTCTAATCCCATCGCTCGCCATCCTTCGTCGCTCATCCGGTGCGGCGTCCACGCCGGCTCCCACGCCGGCGTGATCGTCACCGAACGTACTCCCTCCACCTGCTGCACCCGCTCTCGCATCGGATTTCCCAGGTACCGGTAGTGCGGCCTCCCCCGGTGCGGCATCGTCATCACCACCTCCACCTCTCCCTGCCGCACGCGCACGTCATAGACGTACCCCATGTCTACCACGTTTGCGTCCACCGTATAGAACATGTCATCCCGTACCTCGCGCAGCGCCTCCCACACCGCTGCCTTCAACTCCGCCGCCGCGCCACTCTCCCCCGGCCCCGCCAGCCGCTCTCCCTTATTCTCCGAGCTCAGCCCCTCCACACTACCGCCGGCCTCGACCCGAAGCGGCGACAGCAGCTTCCTCCGCCACTGCTCCAGCCGCCGCCCACCGTCCTCCCCGTACGCCTCCACCACGTACGCATTCCGCTGCAACAGCCTGTCCCCCGCCCGCAGCATCGGATCCCCACGCAGCGCCCACCGGCTCCACAGCTGTCCGTGCCCCGTGTAATCCAGGCTCGGCGCATCTGCGTGATACAGCGTCGCGCCGCCGCTTCCCTCCAACTCGTGCCGCAGCCGTATCGCGAAGAACGCGTCCCGGCTTCCCCGATGAAAGAACCCTACCCCCCACATCTTCGCCGCCTGCTCCGCCGGCACCGCCCCCTCGTGCGCCTTCCCCTCCTCGTCCATCCACAGCAGCTCGTTGAACGAGTACCCCGAGAACACCCACTCGTCATCCCGCAGGTAATTCAGCTCGAAGTCCTGCACCGCCTCCATCCGCCCCTCCTTCAGGAAGTACGGCGCCCCGGCGTAGAACACGTACGTCACGTCCACCAGCATCCGCGCCGCCGTGAACACCGGGTGCAGCGGGCTGTGCGGGAGCCCCCAGCGCCGCACCGTCGTGCACAGCGGCCCCCGCACCACCTCGTAGTTCCGCACCGCCTCCCAGTTCGTCACCCGGAACTTCTGGAACTTCTCCGCAGCCAGATAGTCGTGCGCCCAGTCGATGTGCGGCGGCTCGCCGTGCCCCTCCCCTCCCGCGAACAGCTCCAGCCCGTGCGCCCGCTTGTACCGCAGCCGCTCCAGCTGCCCCGTCTGCTTCGACAGCGACGCCACCATGTGCTCGTTCTCGATTTCCAGCGCCACCCCCTCCCCCCGCACCGCCATGTCCGTCGCGTAGTCCGGCAGCTCCGCCGCCCCGTTCCCGGCCAGCACCACGAACCGCGCCGTCCCCCCTGCACCCACGCTCGCTTGCCACACCAGGCGCGCCGATCTCGTGTCTTTTCCGGCCCCACCCCGCCGCCGCTCCTCCCCGTACACCTGACTCGGGACCGCCACCAGCGCCCCATCGGCAGTGACTACAGCCACCCGCACCTCGCGCGCGAGGGAGTGGCACCAGTCGACCGGCGCAGCGAGCGCCACGTCGATCGGCTCCCGGACACGCTGCAACCCCGCAATCTCTTCCAAGGTCACACTCTGGAAGTGCGACCAGCCCGCCGCCCAGCCGGCCCATGCCGGCGGCAGTTCCGCCGCTCCGGCCCAGCCGGTCGGCCCCAGCCCCGGCCGCCCCGGCGCTCGCCCGATCGCCGACGCCCCGCCGCCGAGCAGGCGCTCCGCGGCTAGCCCGTCCTTGAGTGAGTCCGCGAGCGCCTCGGCAAGCCGAAGGTCCCCCCGCTCCCGTGCCTCCCGCAGCAGTGCTATCTTCCGCTCGATACCGTCAGTGCGTTCGTCGTAGCGCGCTTCGGCGCCCGAAGTGGCGGGGCTCATCTCTCCTCCTGGCGGTGCCGGACCCGGCCGGTTCCACTGCTTCAGCGACCACCCGCATGATACGCCGACATCGGTGCGTGCAGCGTGCGGTCGGTGTGAGCACGCGTCACCTACCGACCGGGAACGGAGCAATACGCTGCCCTCGAGCGCCCGGGTGGTGCCCGGGTCGCTGGGGCACGGCCTGCCGACCGCCGAGGCCGGCATGTGTGGTGGCGCCGCCGGTGGGTGGCCGCCGCCGAGCTGCCGGCAAGAGTTCGCGACGTTGCTTGGTGCCGGCGTAGCGGTCGGCGTTTGTGCGCGCCGCTTCGTTGGAGAACCCAGGTGGCGTTGCCGCCGTGCGCCGACAGGTCGAGTCGGCCGGCGTGCGTGTGGAGAGCTTACACCGCTTCCTGCCCGCCCAGCTCCGCCTAGTGGGGTCGTCTCCGACGCGTCGTCGAACGTTGCCACCAGCTCGCCCGGTACGACCACCCCGCGCGCGGCGCACAGCCACAGCAGCTCCAGCCCCAGGTTGCCCGACGTGGTGAACGCCGCCGTCGCGCCGTGTGCCCGGAGCGCGTCCACCAACGCACCGCCGCCTACTCCGCCATCCGTCCGCTGCCTGCACTCGACCACCAGCTCCGGTGCCGCCAGCAACCCGCCTCGGCCAGCGCGTCGCGGTAGCCAGCCAGTCCCGCAGCATCTCCGGCGGCCGGTCCGACTCCACCACGGCGGCCACGCGCCGCCGGCCGGTCGCCACCAGGTGCGCAGTCGCCAGGTACGCCCCCCACCGGTAGTCCACCGAGGCGTACGGCAGCGCGTGCCCCGGCAGCGCGTGCCCCGGCAGCGCGTGGAGAAGAACCAGGGCTTGTCGCTCTGCGTGCCGCGTCCATCGAGCCACGCGAGGGCGGCGTCGGACGTGAGGCGGGCGTCCCCGTCGAAAGACTTGCCCATGTCGGTTCCGGCGCGGAAGGCGGCGCGCGTCTCTTCGGGAGGCACTGCCAAACGCACACGCGGCGAGCGAGCCCGCCAGCGCGCCTATCGGCGCTCCGGCCGCTCTGCGGGTGATCCGGGATGGACCGGACGGGTTTACTTTCACCTGGTTGTGGTTTTCGGGGGCGATACCGCAAGGAGCTTGCCGTACGCGCTAGCGCTGGTGGTGGCGTGGCAAGCTCTATCCACAACCCGTAAGCGCGAGCCATGAGCGCGAGCGCGAGCGCAGTTCGCCCGGACGCCTGGACGCCTGGACGCCGATGCCGGCAACCCCGGCCGGCACCAGCGGGAGGCCGTTCGAGCTCAATGCGTTGGGAGGCGCGGTCACCCGGATCGTCCCTGGCGCCGCTGTCGGGGCGAGCGCGGCGGAGCTCGTGCGACGCTTTCGCGCGCACGACCGAGTCGACTGAGCCGCTCGTGACTCGGCCACGCCCGCCGCATGCGCCGCCGCTCGGTAGAGGATGGCCGTTCCGCTGACGATAATAGTGGCTGGTGATGGTGCCGTCGCGCTGCTGATTGGTGGTGATGGGGGGATAATGGTCGGGCAGGTAGACTGGGCGCCTGTCGTGAGGACGCGAGCGTGCCTCTTGGCGGCCCCGGCATCGAGAAAGGGTCTGCGTGATGCGGTATCGCGATTTTGGGGCGACGGGACTGCGGGTAAGTGAAATTGGGATCGGGGCGTACCCCATCTCCGGACTTCAGACGCGGCCGGATGGGACGCGGACGGGGTGGACGGGGGTGGAGGATGATGAGTCGGTGGCGCTGATCCATCGGGCGGAGGAGCTGGGCGTCAATCTCATCGATTCCGCCGAGGGGTACGGCGCGGGGCACAGCGAGGAGGTCGTGGGGAGGGCGCTCCAGGGAGCGCGGCGCCAGAAGTGGATAGTGGCGACGAAAGTGCAGCCCAATCAGGGGCTGGACCGGGAGAAGGCGGACGCGGCGGCGGCGAAGAAGCGGATCCTGGAGGCGTGTGAGGCGAGCCTGCGCCGGCTGCGGATGGAGGCAATCGACCTGTACCAGCTGCACGCCATCCCGCACGGCTGCGCGAGCGAGACGGTGATGGGGGCGCTGGCGCAGCTGAAGCGCGAGGGGAAGGTGCGGTTCTATGGCATCTCGACGAACGACCGGGAGGCGATCGAGCGGCTGCGGTCCTTCGGGCCGATCGAGGTGCTCCAGATCGGCTACAACCTGCTGGAGCGCAGCGCGGACGCGCTGCTGACGTGGGCGCAGCGCGAGCGGATCGGGACGCTCATTCGGGTGCCGCTGGCGAAGGGGATGCTGACCGGCAAATACCAGGGCGCGTCCGCGGCGGACGCGCTGCCGGCTGAGGACTTGCGCAAGGAGCGCTTCTCACGCCCGGAGGCGCGCGACGCGTTCGAGAAGCTGCCACAGCTCAACGTCCTGGCAGACGGAACGGGACGAACGATGCCGCAGGCGGCGCTGCGCTTTGTGCTGCAACACCCCGGCGTGTCGTGTGTCATCGCCGGCGCGAAGAACCGCCAGCAGATCGAGGAAAATGCGGCAGCGTGCGACGTGCCGCCGATCGAAGGCGATGAGCTGAAACGGGCACTGGCGATCGCGGAGACGGTCAAGACGCCAGGGTGGATCGGCTAGCGCGGTCTCCTTCGCGCGCCCGTGCGCTTACTTCGGTGCGCCTACTTCCCCTCGAGCCGGCACTGAGGCGCCGTCCGGCCGCGCGTCCTGCGGGCGAGCCGGAGGCGCTGCAGATCGACGTGTCGGAGCAGCGCTACCCGTCGGAGGAGCTGGTCGAGCGGGTCACGTGCCGGGTGCGCCGCTTGGGTGCCGTGCTGGCCGGCGTTGGGCCCGGGGCCCGCCCGCCGAGGGCCCCGGACACGGAAGGCGTGGCCAAGGAGCCGGACTGTGTCGAGAATCCGCGTCCAGCCAGCGCTTCGGATCACTTGGCCGACCGCCTTGACGTGGTCTCGGGAGGCTGGCGGCTTGACGGCCGAGTCGCGCCAACACGGCGAGGCGCTTGCCGTGCCTCTCGCCGAGCCGTGGCGGCCGCTCCGTCACGCGAGCGGTCCGTGCGGGGCGGGGCGCCTTGGCCAGCCACGCGCCGAGCGCGGTCACCGCACGCGCCACCGCACGGACGCGCTCGTGCACCCCCGCTGCCGCCGGATCGTGGCCGGGGACCAGGGCGCCCAGACACGCGTGGCCGCGCCGCAGGGCGTGCAGGGCCTCGAACCCTTCAAAGAACCGTTGGCCCGTGGCCAGCGCCTTGACCCCGCGCGAGGCACGTAGCCGGTCGCGCGTGAAGACGTGGCTGCGCTCGATGGGCTTGGTGGTCTCGCCCCTGGCGCGGTGCAGCCCGGTCCGGACGTGCTCGGCCTCCGGCAGCACCTCCTGCACGGCGCGGACGTAGGGCTGGTGGTGGTCGCTGATGACCTGCGCGGGCCGCCAGCCGGTGCGCGCCAGCGCCTGGCGGAAGAAGGCCGCGGCCGACGCGGTGTCGCGGTGCTCGCGGAACAGCACGTCCACCACCTGCCCCGTCTCGTCCACCGCCCGGTACAGGTACCGCTTCTCCTTGCCGCGGAAGAAGAACACTTCGTCCACATAGCACTTGCTGCCCAGGGGGCGGCGGTGGCGACGGACCTCGGCGGCCAGCAGCGGCCCGAAGGTTTGCACCCAGCGGAGCACGGTGCGCTTGGAGACGTCGATGCCCCGCTCGGCGAGGAGCTCCATCACGCTCGTGGCGGAGAGCGGATGGCTGAGGGACCACCGGACCGCCAGCAGGATGACCTCGGCGGGCCAGCGGTAGCCCGCGAACGCGGAGGCGGAGCGGTCGGTGAAGTCGCGGCGGCACGAACGGCAGGCGTAGCGCTGGCGGTCGGCGGCATCAAAGCCGTCGCGCTTGGAGGCGGGTTGCTGGCAGACGGGGCAGGGCGGCATCAGGCGCCAACCCTACCAGCACCAGACAAAGTCGCGAACTCTGACATACGGACAATAGAGGAGCGTCAGTACCATTGGACCGACGACGCTCCCCCCGCCACCACAACCACGACGGCGGCGACCGGCGTCTACCACAATTGGTACAGCCAGGTATCCCCCAGGAAGAGGCCGTTGCCCCGCCAGCCGCCGAACAGGATCAGCCGGCGCGAAACCGGATCGAGCGCCATCGCACTGTGGTGGCGCGAGACACCGGCTTCCTCACCCGGCAGCCGCACGTACCGCGGCTCGTGCCCCAGGTGCCTCGGCTGGCCCGGGTCGTTCGGCTGGCCCGGCTGCCCAAGCTGCAGCGCCTCCAGATAGGGCACGTCGCGCTCGTCCGCGTTGTCGCCGCCCACCAACAGCAATCGCCCGCACCACTCGTCCATCGCCCGCGCCTGGTGCGCCCACGCCGCGGGTCGGCCGGGCGCCGACACCACGTCCCAGATCTCCGCCGCCAGGTCGTACCGCCACGTGCCCGGAGTGGCCCCCACCGCCGTGTGCCCACCGGCGAGGTACAGCGCGTCCCCGTGGAACGCCAGCGACGCGTTCGTCGTCGCCGGCGGCAGCCGCGCCGGTGGCTGCGTGGCGGCCACGGTGCGCTGCCGCCACGTGTTGCCCGCCAGATCCAGCTCCCACAGGTCCCCGAGCACCGCCTCTGGATGTGCGGGCGACCAGGGGAAGCCGCCGTACACCCACACGCGATCGGCGCCGTCCGACGCTACCGCCGCGTCGAAGCGCGCCGGCGGCCCGGAGGCCACCCGCTCCCACACCAGACGCCCCAGGTCCAGCGCCCACACCTCCTCGCTCGGCCGCCCATCGTTGCCGAAGAGGACGAGCACCCGACCGCGCGGGACGTCTTCCACCGCCGCCGCCGCCCAGCGCGGCGTCGGCGCCTCTCCGGAGACGGTGATCTCCTGCCACGTCTCCGTCAGCGGCGAGAACCCCCACACGTCCCCCAGCACCGCCATGTCCGGCCGCACGCCGCCGAAGAAGACTGCCAGCCCGCGCGCCCGGTCGAACGCGGCGGCGTGGAGCGCCCGCGCCCCCGGCCCAGGCGCCGCCACCTCGCGCCACGCCGGCCGCTCCGCCGCCGCTTCACACACCACGCCCTGTGCTACCGGCGCCGGCGGCCCGGCTGGGGGCGCGGCCGGTGCTATCACGGGAGTCACTGCGGCCGGCATCAGCGCCGCCGTGGCGGCCGTGGCCGCCATGACCGTCACGGCGGCCACCGTCGCGCCGAACAGGTATCTCTGCGGCGGCCGCGACAGCCGCCAAACCGCTGCCGCGTGCTTACCCCACACCGCGGCGCTCTATCTCGTCCGCGACGGCGGCGACCTGCGCCTGCAGCTCCTCCAGCGATCCCGCCTGCAGCGCGCCGCGCAGCGCGGCCACGACCTCCTCGGCGACGAGCGGCTCCTCCGGCTCGGCCGGCTCCTCGACGACCAGCACCTCCACCAGCACCGGCTCTTCGACCGCTATCGGCTCCTCGGTCGGGACGGGCTCCTCGATCGGCTTCTCCACGGGCGCTGGTTCGGGCAGGATCACCGGCGGCTCGGCGGCGGTGATCACCAGCTGCACGATGGGCGCCTCGGCCGGCACGCCCGCGCCGTTCCGGATGAACAGCAGGTAGTGCCCCGGCGGGGCCACGTTCGGGTCCGGCGGGGCCGTCACCTCGATCTCGTTGGGCCCCAACACGGCGAAGCCCAGCGGTACCAGCCGCTGCTCGGTGTTGAAGGCGTGCGTCACCGATCCCAGCCGGATGAAGCAGGCGCTCACCACCGATTCCGCCTCGGACACGGGGATGGGGAACCCCTGCCCGTACGTCACCCCCACCGGTGCGGCGAAGATCACCGGCCGCGCCCCGCCGGAGAGGTAGTCCGGGCTGTACAGCTCCATCCGCGTCTCGCCATCGGTCCCCGCCACCCAGACGCGGCCGTCGGGAAGCAGCAGCGCGGTGGAGTGGTAGAGCCGCGGCACCGCCATGGCCGAGTCCACCGTCCACGTCTCCGTCACCGGATCGAAGAGCTCCGCCTCCATCACTGGGTCCGCGTTGTAGAAGCGCCCGCCGCCCACCACCAGCAGCGTGCCGTCCGGCAGGATCGCCGAGTTGGGGAACCAGCGCGGGAAGTGCATCGGCGCGATGGTCCGCCACTCCGCATTGGGGTCCAGGAAGGAGATGATCCGCGCCTCATCCGTGCCCGCCGGGTTCCCGCCTCCCGCGTTCAGCACCTTGGCGAACTGCGCCGGCGGCAGCAGGACCGCCAGGTCGTCCGGCCGCGGCCCCGCGCTCCCGGGCGGGTGGTGGTGCGGCCCCTCCACCACGCCGTACCCCTCAGGCCCCTCCCCATGTTCTTCGTGCCCGTGCTCGTGCTCGTGCTCGTGGTCACCCGCGGCCGCGTCCACGTCTCTGCCCGTGCCCGCGCCCATACCCCCGCCGCCACGCTCGCCGTCTCCGGCTGGCGCGTTCGGGCCGGAGCCGCCCGCCCCCAGTGGCGGCCACACCTCGCGCCATTCGTTGGTCTGCAGGTCCAGGATCGCGGTCGCCGCGCCCTGGCCGGCACACGCCACCTCGCCGGTGGGCAGCACGTGCAGCCGCGGGTAGAGCGGCAGGTCCCGGTTCGCGCTGGGCGGCAGCACCTCCCAGCCGCCGGTGGCGGGATCAAAGATCTCCACCTGCTCGGTGGTGATGCCGTTGTCGTCGCCGGACGCTACCAGCATGCGCCCGTCCGGCAGGCAGAGCACGGTAGGGTACCAGCGGCCGAAGGACATGTCCGCCACACGCTCCCAGCCGCCTGTGGGATCGAAGATGTAGGCCGCGTTGCTGCCGCCCCACGGATCATCCGGCCCCGTCGAATAGCGGCCGGTGCCGCCCGCCACGAAGAGCCGCCCGTCGGGCAGCAGCGCGTGGCCGCTGCAGAACAGGTCAGTGTCGGGCTCGTTGGGCGGGGTGCGCACCTCCCCGGTGGCCGGGTTCCAGACGCGCGCCTGCGCCGGGATGTCCGGCCCGGTGTTCCCCGAGTAGAACACCACCTGTCCCGTGGGCAGCAGCGCCGCGTGCACCGCCGCCACCTCAGAGCTTTCCGCCAGCAGCTGCCAAAATCCCATTGGTTCGCTCCCCTTACGGGGCCAGGTCTGCACGCCCGGACGCCACCAGACTGGCCCAGGCGGTTCCTGAGCGAGGCCTACCCCGCTCGGCCGCGCACCGGCCGAGGCCCTGCTGGCCCGCCTGCTGGCCTGCCCGTCGCACGCAGTGCAGCATACCCGCTCCGCGCCCGCTGTCAATCCCATGATGTCGACGGGGTACTTGGACTTCACCCCTCTGAAGGTGTTTACTTGAGGGGTCTCCCGGAGTTCGCGACGTCGTCGGGTGCTGGTAGGGTTTGCACCCGATGCCACCCTGCCCCTTCTGCCACCAGCCCCCCTCCAAGCGCGACGGGCGCGACGCCGCCGGCCGCCAGCGCTACGCCTGCCGCCCCTGCCGGCGCGACGTCACCGAGCGCTTCACTTCGGCCAGGCACTGACACCGCTCCCGGCCGGGTGGATCGCCACGGTCACCGGCAACGCGCTGATGGTGCTGGGTCCGGACGGCAGCCGGCGCCAGCTGGCGCTCGCCGCAGGCCAGGGAGGGTGGTTCCAGGACCCCAGCTGGTCGCCCGATGGGCAGCAGCTGGCGTACGTCTCCGTGGCGTGGCCTCAGGCGCCTCCCCGCGCCGCGCCGTCCGCTGGCCCGCCGCAGGTACAGTGGCCGAGCGCCGAGATCGTGCTGCTGCGCCCGTGGGAAGCGGGCGCTCCGGCAATGGTTGTGTGGCCCGAGACGCAGCAGGAGGCGCTGCTCTCTCCTACCTGGTCCGCCGACGGCGCGACGCTGCACGTCGTGCGCCGCCGCCGCCCCGATCCGGCGGGTGCACCGCTCGCCGTCGCAGACCTGGTGCGCATCGACCTGCGTGCCCAGCAGCGTGCGGTGCTCGACACCGGTGTCGCGCCGCGCGAGGTGAGCGCCGCTCGCGATGGGACGCTGGCCGTGATCGGCACGATCGCTAGCGCGCCGGTGGGCACTGCACCCGACCGCCTGACACCAATCGCCCCAGACGGCACCCAGCGCGAACTCGCCTCTGCCGAGACGCTCCAGTTCCTCAGCACGCCACGGTTTGATGCCAGCGGCGCACGCCTGGCGTTCATGGCCGGGAGCGCCGATCCGCCGTCGGCGGGTGCACCGCCCGACGGGCGGCAGACGATGCCCGCGGGCTGGACGGCGCCCCGTGTGTCGACTGCGTACGCACATGGCCTCATCGGCTGGCCGTGGGTGGCGGACGTCGCCTCCGGGATCCTGCGGCAGGTCGGGGTGGCCGGTTTCGACGATGTGAGCGGGATGGCATGGGTCCCCGACGGCACGCTGCTGCTCCTTGATGGCACGGGCCTGGCGCTCGTCGATCCCGCCGGCAGCACGCAGCGGCTCTCGGGAGTGGCCGGCTATGGTCTCGCACTTTCCCCGGCGCGTCGCTCATGACGGGGCTGTACCCGCACAACCACGGGCAGCTCGCGGACATGCGCAACTTCAACGGCGTGTTCGACCGGCAGGTGCTCGGCAAGCGCGCCTGGTCACAGGCGCGGGCCGACTCGGGCTACCGCGCTGTCCGCCGAGGAGAAGGAGGAGGCATGGTGTGCCGACCGCGCCATCCAGGCGCTGGAGCGCTACGCTGCCGAGCCCGACCAGCCCTTTGCGATGGTCGTCTCCTTCTACGGACCGCACTTCCCGTATGCGGTTCCTGCCCCCTACGACACCATGTACGACCCGGCCTCAGTTGAGCGCTGGCCGAATTTCGACGAGACGTTCGCGGGCAAGCCCACCATTCAGCAGCGTGAGCAGCTGCGCTGGAACGCCAACCACCTGGGCTGACCCGCCTGGCAGCGCGTCATCGCGCACTACTCGGGCTACTGCACGCGGTGGCTCAGCGCGAAGTGGTAGTACAGCCACACGGCGTGGCTGATGATCCCGGCGGGAAACCGGTAGCCACGCTTCAAGGGATCACGAGCGGGCGAGGCGGGCACCGCCAGAGCGTACCGTGCGTCCGGATCTCAACTTGTCGATGGCCAGGGGCAGCTACCGGCTCCACCGTCAGTACCACTTCTGCCATCGCCCACGAGCCGGCTCAGCAGCGGACACGTGCCGGGTCGTGGCCACGCGCCCGGCCGCTGCCGGAACCCAGCATCTGCGGATGCCTGACATGCCGCCGCTCCTGGAAACCGAATGAATGGACCCCACCCCCTGCCTCGCCTCCCCCGTGACAATCCGTCCACCCTGTGCAATGATGTCCCCCGAAAGGGAACTCACCAGATGAACACAGGCATGACGCCAGCCTCACCCGGCACGAGACGCGCGCTGCTGCTCCATGCGGCCGGCGCCACCGGCGCGCTCGCGGCGGCGTGCGGCGTCGCTGACGGTCCCTCCGCGGGCGGCCCGGCCGGTGGGACACCCGCCCAGCCAGGCAGCGTCGTTTGGTTTAACTGGGAGTCCGGCCCCGCCCAGCTCGAGGGCAACAACAAATCGGTCACCACCTTCCACGCCCAGTACCCCCAGATCAAGGTCGAGAACGCGTCCGGCGCCGGCGGCGCCCCGTACTGGGACAAGCTCTCCGCGCTCAAAGCCGCGGGCACCTCCCCGGACATGTGGGAGTGGGAGCCCAAGCACGTCGTCGACTACGTCGTCCGCAAGCAGGTGCTCGACCTCCAGCCCTTCGTCGCCCGCGACAGACACGACCTCAACGACTTCTTCAAGAAGGGCGTCGACCAGTACCGCTGGAAGAATGGCCTGTGGGGTCTTCCCCGTGACTTCCCCAACCGCAATCTTCTTTACAGCGTGACCGCGTTCGAGAAGGACGGGCTCAAGCGACCCGCGTCGGACTGGAAGCAGAACGACTGGACGTGGGACGCCTTCCTGGACGCGGCCCGCCGCCTCGCCAAGCCCGACGGCTCGCAGTTCGGCTTCAACACCGGCAGGAGCGTCCGTGAGTGGGCGCCCTGGGTCTGGAGCAACGGCGGCGAGATTATCGACGAAACCAAGCTGGAGGTCGTGCTCGACCGCGCGCCCGCCGTCGAAGGTCTCCAGTTCCTGCAGGACCTCATCCACCGGCACCGCGTGATGCCCCAGACCATGCCGGCCGGGCAGAACTTTGCCGCCGGGAGCGTCGCCATCCAGGAGGGCATCCCCGCGCAGCTGGGCAACGTGCGGCGCGACATCGCCGGCAAGTTCGTCTTTGACGTCGTCATGCACCCGAAGAGCAGGACCGGCAAGTACGTCGCGGCCGGCGGCGGAGCGGGGTGGGCCGTCGACGCATCGACGAAGGCGAAGGACGCCACGTGGGCCTTCCTGAAGCACATCACGAGCAGCGCCGAGCAAATTCAGCTCTGTGACCTCGGCGCCACGATCGGATCGCGGCGCTCCGTGATGACCCACGCCTGCTTCGTGCAGCGCCCGCCCGAGCACGTGCAGCTCTTCATCGACGGCGGCGACTACCTGCACGTCGACGTGCGCGTCGCCGGTTGGACCGAGGTCGAAAAGGTCATGAATGAAGAGCTGGCCTACTTGTGGTCCGGCGAGCGCCCCGCGCGCAACGTCGCCGCGAACATCAAGGCCAAAGTCGATCCCATCTTGAAAGCCGAGGCCCAGAAGGCCGGCGCCTAACCAGCGCCGTCTCGCTCCGACCACCACCGCCTGGCGAGCGGGTGCGGCTGAGGCCGCGTCGTCCTACTCGCCGCCCCGACGGCGCGTTGGCGCAGGTGTACGGTGGAGGCGCGTACGGTCAGTTCCCCGCAAGCCGTCGGCGCACCACCGTCCGCGACCTCCGGCCCGGCCGTCCGCCCTCCCGCTGGCGCACGCTACCCTGGCGGAATGGCGAGCCGCCGGCCGATGGGCAGCACGGCGTCACGCGCGCCCAGGCCGTTCGCCTCCACGAGCGCGTCCACGGAGGTGCCGTAGCGGCGGGCGATCGAGAAGAGCGTGTCCCCCTTGGCGACCGTGTGCTCGCCGGCGGCGCGTGTGGGTGGACGTGGCCCGCCCGCCGGTGGCGCGCCAGCCGGCGGCGCCGGGAGCGGTGCGCCACGCACCTGCGCCGCCGGGAGCGCCGAGCCCGCTCCATCACGTCCCGTAGGCACGTCCCGCTCGCCGCCGTCCTGGAGATCAAGGATGCCGGCGGCGCCGTGGTGGAGAAGTACGCACTGGGGGCATTCGCACGGACAGGCTGGTGGGCACGATTGCCGCCGGGAGCCCAGCCGCACCACGACGTGGGAGAGGCGAGTGGCGCGTCGTCGACGGCACGACCTTCCCGGCGATGAAGTTCGATGGTATGATGCACAGCCTCTTCACGACACCGACTTGACGAGCTAGCGCCCGGGCGCTGGCGCGCCTCTGGTTCCCACTAGCGCCCGACGGCGCGGCGGCGGTGAGTAACTGCGTTCCACTGAACGCCAAGGGAGCTCCGGGCGTTGCACAACCGGCACACAGCCCGGTTTCTCGAGGCAGACCCTGGTAGCGGTGTACCGCAGGCCGCACAGGCGCGGTTGCTAACGGTAGATGGTGGGAGCGCGGGGAGCGTGGGGGCAGTGGGCGTGGGTGCAGGCGCACGACGGACAGTGGGCACTGGATGGGTCCTCCGCGGTTCCTAACGCTGCCGCCCGCCGCCGCGATAGGCCACTGAGGTTATTACTCACACGAACGGGCAGTGCCACGGCGACTCGCCCAGGGCGCGCCTCGTTGCTGTTCCCGATGTAGATGTCCCAGTCCGCCTCGTCTCCATGGCCTATGCGCACGCGCAGGCTGGGCAGCGTGATGTGCAGGAAGCGCTGCCAGGCGTTCGCCCCGTCGATCGACGCCGCCTCGTACAGCTCCTTGTCAATCGCCTTCAGCCCGGCCAGCGCCAGCAGCGTGAAGAACGGCACGCCCTTCCAGACGTTCACCGCCACCATCGAGTGCAGCGCCAGCATCCCCCGAATGAAGGCGTCGCGAGCTCTGGCCATGTGTGCGTCCAGCAGGATGATGCCGGCGTAGAACCCAGGTTCTAGGGGTCGTCGCAACACTCGGTATCGGCGGCGATGACCGCGTCAGCGAACTGGACGGCGGCACCTTCAACGGCGAGGCGAGGAAAGACTCCGTCTGCATGACCTCGGCGGTGAGCTGCACGGAGCGCAGCCGCTCTGCCACGGTGGGCGCCGTGTGAGCGATGATCAGCTCGTCTGCCTCCAGGCGGGCGGCGAACGCATCCAGATAGGCTTTCACCGCGGGTGGCGTCCCGGCAGCGGTGTACTTGAAGTTGTGTACCAGCGGCTGTCCTTCAGGCGTCGGGCGCAAAGTGGGAGGCGAAGGCGTACGGCAGCCCCAGCAGGGCCGCCAGCTGTGCGCCAAACAGCGAGGACCCGAGGATGTACAGGGGGACGTTTGTGCCTTTTGCTGGCGTTGCGTCCACGCCCGGGATCAGGCTCTGCCCGCTGAGATAGCCGCGCAGCTCCTGAACGTCCTGTGGGAAAGACTCGGCGGCGCGTGGGTCCCGACGCAGGGCGCGGAACGTGTTCTGGTCGGTTCCCGGTGCCCGTCCCAGGCATTGTCAAGTTGACCGAGGAGAAGCTGAATTCGCTGCGATCGGCGGCGAAGCCTCCAGATAGGCCGGCCGGCACGGCGCGGCTTCAACTGGCTCCAAAGTACCATCGCCGCCGCTCAACTTGACAATGCCCCCGCCGCGACGCACTTGCGCCAGTCCCGCGAATTCGCCAGCAATGTCACCATTGCAGGCGTGGCGCCTGGGCGTGCCT
>CADCTC010000018.1 GCA_902805635.1 uncultured Chloroflexota bacterium | reverse complement strand
CTGCAGATCGCGGCGTGCATCCCCAACTTCGCCATCCAGGAGTACCCCACCGGCGAGGATCGCGCGCCCAAGAGCGAGATCGTCAAGACGACCGTGCGGTGCGAGAATGGCTTTTTGATCATCCCCGACGCGCCGGGTATTGGCATCGAGCTCGCGCCCGAGGCGCGCGCGAAGTTCCCGCCGCGCCCCCGGCCCATCGGTACGCGCCTACATGTGGACGGGTCAGTCGTCGATCAATAAGCGGTCATCGATCAATATGATGTTTTTGACGCCGAATCAGTCGCAGCCGCGGACGCACGCACCTATGGAGGAAGGCCACGTCATGGAGCAACACGCACACAAGGCGCAGACAGCACAGAAGGCACCCGACGCCCAGGCAGCCCACGCAGCACACCGGTGGTCGCGGCGGGGGGTGGTGGAGCGCGCCGGCGCAGTGGCCGCTGCCGGATTGCTGTCGGCGTGTGGCGCCGGCAGCGCATCGCCGGCGCCACAGGCCACGGCGGTGCAAGGCACGGTGGAGCTGTCCTGGCTGATGAGCGAGGACCCCAAGACCTCCGGCATGGAGGAGATGGCCGAGGCGTACAATGCGTCGCAGCAGCGCATCAAGGTCACCATCCTGCCCACCGGCGGCAACTACGAGGACAAGCTCAAGACCATGATGGCCGCCGGCACCGCGCCGGAGGTGGCCCGCCTCAACGACGACCTGCTGGCGTCCTACGCCTGCCGCGGCAACTGCCGGCCGTTAGAAGAGTTCCTCACCCGCCAGAAGGTGAACAAGGACGAGTTCTTCCCCAATCAGTGGCGCCTGCCGGTCTACGAGAAGAAGACCTACGCCATCATCTCCGGCTATCAGCCCCAGGTGATCTGGGTCAACACCGACCTCTTCCAGAAGGCCGGGCTTAAGGTGCCCACCGTCCCCTACAAGAGCAACGAGTGGACCTGGGATGACTTCCTGGACGCCGCCAAGAAGCTCACCAGCACCCAGCAGGCGGCCGACGGCGCCGCGCAGGTCTATGGCACCAACGTGCTGCACTCGTGGTACGGGTACTGGGTGCACGGCCACGGTGGCGAGGTGCTCACCCAGGACCTCAAGAAGTTCGCGCTCTCCCAGCCCAGCGGCTACGACCCGCTGCAGTGGCAGGCGGACCTCATCAACCGCCACCGCGTCCACCCCCCCATCGCCTACACCGCACAGTCCGGCAACAGCGCCTCCAACCTCTTCATCAATGGCCGCCTGGCCATGCTGGCCGGCGGTGGCAACTGGAACACCTACCGCAGCCAGGTCACCGGCTTCCAGTGGGACATCGTGCCCTACCCCAAGGGCAAGGTCCGCCGCGGCCACACCGCCACGCCGCTGCTGTTCATGATCCCCACCAGCACCAAGTTCCCGGAACAGGGCTTCACCTTCTTGCAGCACCTCGTTTCGGACGACGCCCAGAAGATCCTGGGCGCCAAGGGCTTCCGCATGCCGCCCAAGAAGGCGCAGGCCAACTCCAACCTGTGGCTGCGCCCGGACCTGCCCCCGAAGAACCAGCGACTCTGGGCGGACGCCATGGACGGCGCCACGTGGGAGCCTCAGATCCCCCAGCGCGAGAAGCTGCGCCAGACCTATCGCCCCGCCCTCACCCCGGTGTGGGAAGGCAAGCAGTCCGCCAAAGACGCCATGCAGGCTGTCGAGGCAGCCTGTAACGCCGTCCTCCAGGAACCCTGCGGGTAATTCCTGCCGTGGACAACGCATGGTCAACGCACGGCCAACGCACAGCCACCGCCCCAGGATGGCGACCACAATCGACCGTATCCCCACCATTGAGGAACTCCAAGTGAAGATTCGAGACGTGACGTGTACCGTGCTGCGCCGCAGTCCGCAGGACCGCGGCTACCCACTGGTGCGGGTATGGGGCGAGGACGGGCTGTACGGCATCGGCGAGGCCAGCCCGATGCACCCGGATGTCACCAAGGTGGCCGTGGAGACGCAGCTCAAGCCGCTCCTGGTGGGCATGGACGCCCGCAACCTGGAGGGCTGCTGGGAAAAGATGTACGTCACCACGTACAAGACCAGGGGCCAGGGGACCAGCATCGCCATCTCCGGCGTGGACCAGGCGCTGCACGACCTGGCCGGCAAGGCGCTGGGCATCCCCGTCTACCAGCTGCTGGGGGGCAAGTACCGCGACCGCGTGCGCGTCTACGCCAGCTACATGAGCCGTGACCTCGACGACGAAGAGTACGCCCGCCGCGCCGCCGAGGCGATGCAAGGCGGCTTCTCCGGCGTCAAGATCAAGATCGGCGAGCGCTACGGCTTCGACGCCAAGGACGTGTCGCAGGACGAGTCGCTGGTGGCCGCGGTGCGCGCGGCGATCGGGCCCAGGGCCGAGCTCCTGGTGGACGCGAACTCCGGGTATAGCGTCCACACCGCCATCAAGGTCGGCCGGATGCTGGAGCGGTACGGCGTCTTCCACTATGAGGAGCCCATCCCCTACACCGATCTGGACGGCATGGCCGAGGTGGCCGCCGCGCTGGATATCCCCGTCGCCGTGGGAGAGCAGCAGCACACGCGCTACGACTTCAAGGACATCCTGACCAAGGGCGCCGCGGACATCCTGCAGCCGGATGTCACCAAGTGCGGCGGCCTCTCGGAAGGCAAGAAGATCGCCTCACTGGCCGACGCGTTTGGGAAGTACGTCACCACCCACACCACCACGGTCAGCGTCGGCCTGGCGGCGCATCTACACTTCTGGGCCAGCACCCCGAACTGCCGCTACGCCCAGGAGTTCAACGTCGTCGCCAGCCGCCAGCGCAGCGGCATCCTCAAGACACCGCTGCTGCCGGAAGGCGGCTACATCCAGGTGCCCGACGGTCCTGGGCTGGGAGTGGCGCTCGACGAAGAAGCCGTCGAGCGCCTCGCCGGCTAAGCGGCCGGGCGGATTTGCGCCGGCCACTACTCGTTGGCAGCCGCGGGTACGCCACCAGGGCGGCGCGGCAGGCGCAGGCTCCAGCGTGCCGGCGCGCGCCACAGGCTGGACAGGATCAGCTCGCGGATGAACAGCAGCTCCTTGGGCAGGCGGTCGTAGAGCCGGCCAAACAGCGCGTCATGCGCGTTGATCTCCTCCATCCACGCGCCGCGGTCCACCGCCATCAGGTCGTGGAACCGTTCCGGGGTGACGTCCAGTCCGCGCCAGTCCAGGTCCTCGTGGCGCGGCATCCAGCCCAGCGGGCTCTCGATGCCGACGGCGCGGCCCTGCGCGCGCTGCACGATCCATTGCAGCACGCGCATGTTCTGCCGGAAGCCAGGCCACAGGAACCTGCCATCCGCGTCGCGCCGGAACCAGTTCACGCTGAAGATGCGCGGCGGCTCGGGGGTCTCGCGACCGAACTGCAGCCAGTGATTAAAGTGGTCGCCCATGTGGTAGCCGCAGAACGGCAGCATCGCGAACGGATCGCGGCGCACCTGCCCCACCTGCCCCGTGGCCGCCGCGGTCGTCTCGGACGCCATGGTTGCCGCCAGGTACACCCCATACGCCCAGTTGAACGCCTGGTACACCAGCGGCTGGACGCCGCTGCGCCGCCCGCCGAAGACGAACGCCTTGAGCGGCACCCCGCGCGGGTCGTCCCACGCCGGGTCGAGCGACGGCACCTGCTGAAGGGGCGCCGTGAAGCGCGCGTTCGGGTGCGCCGCCGGCCGGCCACAGCCGGGCGTCCACTCCTGCCCTTGCCAGTCGATCAGCCGCGCCGGCGGCGTCTCGGTCATACCTTCCCACCACACGTCGCCCTCCGGCGTCATGGCCACGTTGGTGAACAGGCAGTCGCCGCGCAGCGCGGCCATCGCGTTCGGGTTGGTGCGCTCGCTGGTGTCCGGCGCCACGCCGAACAGCCCGGCCTCCGGATTGACGGCGTAGACCCGCCCGTCCGCGCCGCGCCTGATCCAGGCGATGTCGTCCCCGATGGTGGTGACCTTCCACCCGGTCAGCTCATCTGGGGGGATGAGCATGGCCAGGTTGGTCTTGCCGCACGCCGACGGGAACGCGGCCGCGAGGTACGTCTTCTCGCCCTCCGGGCTCTCCACGCCCATGATCAGCATGTGCTCGGCCAGCCAGCCCTCGTCTCGCGCCGCGATGCTGGCGATGCGCAGGGCCAGGCACTTCTTGCCCAACAGCGCGTTGCCGCCGTAGCCGCTGCCGAACGACCAGATGGAGCGCTCCTCCGGAAAATGGACGATGTACTTGTGCTCGGCATTGCAGGGCCACGGCACGTCCGCCTGGCCGGGCGCCAGCGGCATCCCCACCGAGTGCACGCACGGCACGAACACCGCGTCGTCGCCCAGCGCCTCCAGCGCCTCCAGCACGCGCTGACCCATCCTGGTCATGATGCGCATGCTCGCGGCCACGTAGGGACTGTCGGTGATCTCCACGCCAATCACGGCGATGGGCGAGCCGATGGGCCCCATGCTGAACGGCACGACGTACAGCGTGCGCCCCGCCATGCAGCCGGTGAACAGCCGGTCGAGCGTCTGATGCATCTCGCGCGCGTCCACCCAGTTGTTGGTGGGGCCAGCGTCCTGCGGACTGCGCGAGCAAATGAACGTGCGGTCCTCCACGCGCGCCACGTCGCCGGGATCGGAGCGGGCCAGGAAGCTGTTGGGCCGCAGCGCCGGGTTGAGCGGGATCAGCGTGCCCCCCGCCACCATCTCGGCGCAGAGGCGGTCGAACTCCGCTTGCGATCCGTCGCACACGTGCACGCGCTCGGGCCGGCAGAGCGCCGCCAGCTCCTCCACCCACGCCGCCAGGCCCGGATGGCGAAGTGCCGCCCCCGTCGCCGGCAGGGGTCCGTGGCGCGCGCCCGCCGAAGGCGGTATCGCCGTCGAACCAGTAGCAGCCCTCATGATGTACCCGCCAAACACGCCGCCATTGTTGCCTCGTCCTCAGGCTACCAGTCTCAACCCTTGCACGTGCGGCGGAGCATGGTATCGTGGCGAATATGGCGGGGCAGACAGAGCGTGGACCCGGTCAACGTGGCAATTGGTGATGGAGAGGGGGAACACATGAATCTGGACAGCCACGAACATACGCGCCGTTGACACTTGGTCTAACGAAGAGGAACGACACGTGAAGATTGCCGACATCGAGGTCGCCTGGATTCAGCTGCCATTAGCGGAAGGTAGGGGCCTCTCGGGCGGCCCGATCACGCACAGCACCGACGTCATCTGCCGCGTCACCACCTCCGACGGCGTAGAAGGCATCGGCGAGGCGCGCGGCGCCCCGCTGCCCATGATCTCGTCGGCCATCGTCGAGGTGCTTCGCCCGTTGCTGCTGGGCCAGGACGCGGCCGCCACCCAGCACCTGTGGACCACGATGGCCCAGGCGCTGCTTCATGACGACGGCACGCCGCGCAACGCCGCCTGGACCCGCAACGCCGCCCTCGGCGCCATCGCCGCCGTGGACCTGGCGCTCTGGGAGGCCAAAGCGAAAGCGGCCGGGCTCTCCGTCTGCCGTCTGCTCGGCGGCCAGCCGCGGCCAATGCGCGCCTACTGCTCGGCCGGCTTCCTCACCGATGGGCAGCCGCCCGAGGAGATGGCGCAAGAGACGCTGGAAGAGATGCACGAGCGCGGCTTCCGCGCCACAAAAATCCGCGTCGGGCGCGGCGGCCCCGACGTGAGCGCCGCGCGCGTGCGCGCCATGCGCGGAGCGCTCGGCCCGGACGGCCAGATCATGGTGGACGCGAACCAGGCATGGAGCACCGAAGAGGCGATCGAGCATGCCAGAGCGATGGAGCCGTACGACCTCACCTGGCTCGAAGAGCCGCTGCCCAGCCCCGGCCGCCCCCACCGCGGCACCAAGGAAACCCGCGACTGGGACGCCGAGACCGGCCGGCTCGGCACCAGCACCAGCATCCCCATTGCGTCTGGTGAGAACCACGTGACGCTGGCGGAGACGCGCGACCTGGTGGACAAGGGACACGTCCGCTACGTCCAGTTTGACTGCATCAAGAATGGCGGCCTCACCGAGTTCGCCAAGGTGGCTGCCTACTGCGAGGCTAAGGGCGTGGCGCTCGCGCCGCACCACGTACCGCACTTCCACGTGCAAATCGCCGCCGCCTACCCGCAGACCGAGTGGATCGAAGTCTTCGACAACGCCAAGCAGCACGTCGCCTGGCTCGACCTCTTCCCCGACTACCCGCAGACCCGTAACGGACACATCGAGGTGCTCGACCGTCCAGGCTGGGGCTTCACGCTCAACGAGCCGTTTCTGCGAGAACGCGGCACTCTCGTCCACTGGCGGCGCTGAGCGTCGCTGGTTGCCACTCGGCGGCTGGTATGCGCCGCGTAGGCAGTGTGGGCAGATCGACGTGTGGCCTCAGCTTTGCCAGCAGCCGGTCGCAGTCCGCCGACTTCGTTGGATCCGCCGCGCGCATCGCTCGCAACTGTGCGACCAACCGCAGGAGGTCGCCATGGTGCTGGGGACTCTCGATCATTGCTCCATTGCTAACGGCGCCCCGCCCCGCGCGATACCCCTTCACCCTCTTCTGTCAGCACCGCCGGCAGTCCGACCGGCACCTTCAGCGCCGACCGCAGCCCGGCCATAAGCTCCCGCTGGGGGAGCGGCGCAGGCGCAGTGACGTTCACGGCGCCGCGCAGGTCGTCCCGCTCCAGCAGGAACTCCACCGCCCGCACGAAGTCGCGTTCGTGGATCCACGAGACGAACTGCCGGCCTCCCGCGATCGCGCCGCCAAGCCCCAGGCGCGCCAGGCGGACCAGTACGTCTAGCACGCCACCACGTTGCGTGCCCATCACCATGGCGGCCCGCAGCGCCACCTTGCGCGTCACCGGCGTCTTCGCCTCATCCAGCGCGTCTTCCCATGCGCTGGCGATCTCTATGCTGCGCCGCCAGTACGCCGGCACGTCCGGCTCGTCACCTCCCATGCGCCCGGTCAGCTCGTCGTTCGGCGCGTCGAAGCGGTGGGCGTAGATGGTCGCCGTGCTCGCCTGTAGCCACACCCGCGGCGGGAGCGCGGCGCCTTCGATCGCCCGACCCACAGCGCGTGTCGAGTCCACCCGCGAGTCCAGCATCGCCTTCAGGCTTGCGTGCGTGTAGCGGCAGTTCACGCTGCGTCCGGCCAGGTTGATCACGGCGTCCGCCCCATCCAGCTCGCCGGCCCACGGGCCAAGCTTCTGCCCATCCCACCCCACCACACGCGGTACGCCTAGTCCGCTGGCGCGCCCATTCCTTGCGGTCCCTCCACGGGACAACACCGTAACCTCATGCCCGCGCCGCCCAAGCTCTCGCGCAAGCAGCTGCCCAAGGTGTCCCGAGCCTCCCGGAAGCACCACCTTCATCCGTCGCCTCGTTGATATTTCATTTCACAATTATAGTGAACGTGTTCAAGTAAAATGTCAAGGCAAGAGGAGCCGCCGGCACCAGGGGTGGATCGTGACGAGGAGTTGAAGCAAGGCGCCCCCCGACGGCGCGGTCGCCCGCCCGGGCGCACTGCCCAGGGGGAAGAGACGCGCCGCCGCCTGTACGAGACGGCCGTGCGGCTGGTCGCGGAGCGGGGCTGGCAGGCCACGACACTGCGTGACGTGGCCGAAGCGGCCGGCGTTAGCGTGGGGCTGCTCTATCGGTACTTCCCGAGTAAGCGCGCGGTGGTGCTCGCGCTGTACGACGAGCTCTCCGCGGTGTACGCCGCACGCGCTACGGAAATGCCACGCGGACGGTGGCGCGACCGGTTCATGTACGCCTTGCGGACTAGCCTGGAGGTGCTCCGACCGCAGCGCGACACGCTTGCCGCGCTGGTGCCGGTGCTGGTGGGCGACGCCAACGAGGGCCTGTTCGCCCCCAGCACGGCGTTCTCCCGGCTGCGCGTGCAGCACGTCTTCGTCGGCGCCGTAGTCGGAGCCATCGACGCGCCGCGAGGGGACCTGGGCCCCGCGCTCGGCCGGCTGCTGTACCTTGCCCACCTGGCAGTGCTGCTGTGGTGGTTGCTTGACAAGAGCCCTGGCCAGCGCGCCACGCAGGCCCTCCTCACTCTGCTGCAGCGCACACTGCGGCTGGCGGCGCCGGCCCTGCGCGTGCCCGGTGTTCCTGGCTTGGTCATCGGCGCCGACCGACTCGCCACCCAAGCGCTTTTCGGCGACTCATCGGCGGACGCCGCCGGCACGGTCTGAAGATCGGTCGGTCCATTACTTACGCATCAATCGCGATGCGTTCGGGTTCCTGCGCCGTTATTGTCGATGACCACGACCGAACGACCGCGCTTTCTCGCCGTCGCGCCGAAGGAGCCCGAACGACATGCGGAGCAGCTACGACCCCACGCCGCAGCCCGATTACATGGAGGGGACACCGTGGCCCGCCGGTGCGATCCACCAGACGGCGCCTTTGCCAACCGTCGGGTCTAACGCTCGCGCCAGGCTGCGGACCGAGCGACGTCGCACCGAGCTCGGCCTGTGCGTGGGTGGCGCCGTGGCGAGCGTCCTGATCCTGGGCACTCTTCTCGTCCAGGCAGCAGGCAGAAGCACCGCCAGCAACGCCGCGGCGGTGCCCGCGCGCCCCACCACCGGCACTACGCAGCAAGCCAGCCTGCTGCCCGCCGCAACGTCCACCGCTGTGGCGCTGGCGCCCGTGGCGACGCTCGTTCCGTCCGATGCGACTGCATCCGCATTGCGCGTGGCAACGACGGCAACGACGGTACCCGATCGCACTGCAAGCATCGGCGGCACCGCTGCGGGCACTCCCGGCGCTAGCGGCACCGCTCGACCATCAGCCACCGCGGCGGCGGGAGCCGCTGTAAACCCGGTCACGACCGTGGTATCTCCACCGAACACGACGCCCGCGGCGGCACTCGCAACCATGACGCCGGCCGGATCAGTGCAGGCTGCCGGCGCCGGCGGGTTAGTAACCACGGCCGCCACCCCGTCCTCCGGCACGCCTCGACCCGGGACCGTAGTCTCGACCCAGGTAGCAGGGGCACAAGCGACACCACGAACGACAGTGGCTTCCGGGGCCACGCCGGGCCGCACGCCATCTGCAGGCGCGACATCCGTGGCCACACCGGCCGGGGCATCCGGCATGCGGCAGGCGCCGGCGGCCACTCCCGGCTCGACCGTGGCAACCAGTTCGTCGGGACAGCGGAAGCACACCGTACAAGGGGGCGATACCCTGCTCGCGCTCGCCGTGCGCTATCGCACGACGGTAGAGGCACTGGTCACGGCAAACAATCTCAATACCCCAGAGACGATGTTGTCCATCGGCCAGACGCTCGTGCTCCCCTAGTCCACCCGGCTTCGCCGTGCGAAGCACGGCGATTGACGCCGGCGGTCCGTAGCGGACGACCAATTTCATCTCCGGGGCGTATATACGCCTGTCGCACCATGATCGTCTCAGGTGCTCAGGTGCCCTACGGAATCCCCATCCTTGCTGTGCCGGCCGTGCCCGCTGAGACCTCGATGCGCGGTCCTGGCCGCTGGATCAGGCGCGATCTCTCCCGCGGGCTGCTGGACAGTGAAGAGCACCTGGTCTGGCGCGGCCGGTGGCCCGACCCCAATGCGCGCGATCGCATCCCAGCCCTCATCACGGCTGCGTTTGCGCGCAGCATCGGACGCTTCTCGCTCGGTCTGATCCGCTGCCACGCCAGCGCCTCCGGAATCGACTGCCGCCTCCGTTTCGGGTCTAACGTGCTCTCGCTCGTGCACGAGCGCACCGACGTGGGCGACACGCACGTCGTCCGCCGCTGGCGCATTACTCCTGGTCTGCTCGTCCGCCCCACGCAAAGCCCCTCCACGCCCGAAGCCGCCGCGGCGCTCGGCGCGCTCACGCTTGGCGTAGAGCGTCGCCGCGGTGACGAGCTTCACGCCTGGATGCGTGTCGAGGCCTTCCCCTCGCGCTTCCTCGGCCCACTGCCACTACGCCGCTCCGCCCCGCACCAGCCACTCCCCAGGCAGCCGAGGGGTGCGCTCCTTCCACGGGCGCTTGCAGCCGTCTGGGAAGGCATCGGCTGGTTGTACGGCGCCTACCACAGCCACGCCGCGCACAGCGCGCTTGCCTCGATCTCTCGGTCGATAGGAGCACTCACATGACCGCCAGTACGCCGCCAGCTCTACAAGACGGGACGCGAAATTCGGCCGGCCCGTCACCTGCGCACCATCAGGACGGCGGGACAGGCGCCGGCGATTCGGTGCTGCTCACCGGCGCCACCGGGTTCGTGGGCGGCGCGCTGTGGCCCGTGCTGGAAGCCGCCGGGTACCACGTCCGAGGGGCCACACGCGATCCTGGGCGCGCCGCCCGCCGCTGGCCGTCGCGCACGTGGGTTCAGGCGGATGTCGAAAGCGGTGCCGGATTGGCGGCTTCACTAGATGGTTGCCGCGCCGCGTTCTATCTTGTTCACGGCATGCGCGGCGGCCATCCAGACTTCCGACGACGCGAAGTGGACGCCGCGCACCGCTTCGCGGCGGCCGCAGCGGCGGCCGGACTGGAGCGCATCGTGTACCTCGGCGGGGTGGCTCCCTCGGGTGAAGCGTCCGAGCACCTGCGCAGCCGCCTGGACGTGGGCGAAGCGCTGGCGTCCGGGCCGGTGCCGTCACTGGAGCTGCGTGCCAGCATGATCGTCGGCGCGGGAAGCATCTCCTGGTTGATCGTGCGCGACCTCGCCGCGCGGCTACCCACTATGGTCCTGCCACGCTGGATGCGCTCGCGCACCCAGCCGGTCGCCATCGCCGACGTCGTAGCCGCCCTGGAGGCGGGGCTGCGCCTGCCCCTGCCCGCCAGCGCGTCGTTTGATCTGCCCGGCCCGGAGGCGCTCACCGGGCGCGAGATTATCGACGCCGCCGCCCGCGCGCTGCGGCTGCGGCGCCCCGTGGCGGTGGAGGTTCCGTTGCTCACCCCGTGGCTCTCGTCGCAGTGGGTCAGGCTCGTAACACGAGCCAACTGGGAGGTTGCACGCGAGCTCGTACTCGGCCTCTCGTCGGACCTGCTCGCCCGCGACGCGCGCTACTGGATCGCCATCCGCCACACGCGCCTGACCACCTTCTCCCAGGCCGCCGCGCAGGCCATCGCGGATGAGCGCCGTGTCCCACCGCCCGCCGGACCCGGTCGCACCACCGAGCGGCTCGTCGCATATCTGCGCCACGCCACGTAGCGCACGGAGACCCACGCCGGATCGCTCGACCGTCGCACGCTACCCTGGACAACGAGGAGGACAGACATGGGTGGGTTAGACGGCAAGGTAGTGCTGGTGACCGGCGGGAGCCGGGGGATTGGGAAGGGCATCGCGCGCGGCATGGCGCGCGAGGGGGCGAGCGTGGCAATCGCGGCGCGGCCCAGCGAGGTGCTGGAGCAAACGCGGGGCGAGCTTGAGGCGCTGGGTGGGCCAGTACTGGCGGTACCGGCGGACATGACCGACGAAGGGCAGGTCGAGCGGCTGTTCGAGGCGGTGACCGAGCGCTTCGGGCGACTGGACGTGTTGGTGAACAACGCGGGCATCTCGAGCGGCGGGCCGCTGGCCGAGCTGACGCTGGAGGCGTGGAACCGGGTCATAGCCACTAACCTGACGGGGCCGTTCCTGTGCACGCGCGCGGCGTTCCGCATCATGAAGGCGCAGGGCGGCGGGCGGATCATCAACGTCAGCAGCATCTCGGCGCAGCGGGTGCGGCCGAACTCCGGACCGTACAGCGCGAGCAAGCACGGCGTCTGGGGATTGACCCAGGTGACTGCGCTTGAGGGGCGCGACCACAATATCGCGGCAAGCTGCCTGTATCCCGGCAATACGCGCATCGAGCGCCATGTGGGGACGACGAGCGCCGAGGCGAACATGAGCGTGGACGAGTTGGCGCAGGCGGCGGTGTGGATGGCGCTGCTCCCGCCGCACGTGACAATGCTGGAGGCGACGGTGATGCCAATCAAGCAGCCGTTCATCGGACGCGGGTAGCGCCCATTACACCGTCACGCCCGCCACCTTCGAGCCGTTCGCCGCGCATGGCTAATGGTGTGTGAACGGTAGGATGCAGCGCGGGCGGAGGTACACGACCATGGTGGCGCGGTCTGAACAATCAAGACGGGTGGGTCTGCTCGCGCGTGGCGACGCCCACACCGGGACTCCATCGCCGCGGGCGAAGGAGCTAATGGTCCCTGTGATCGAGGCGTTCGGCGCGGCGGGCGTGCTCGCCGAGCACGTCGTTTATGCCGACGATGCCGTGTCCGAGGTGCAGGAGCAGCTGCGCGCGCTGGACGGCGTGTTGGTCTGGGTCAACCCTATCCAGGACGGCGCGACGCGGGCCAGCCTCGACGCGCTGTTGCGCGACGTTGCCGGTGCAGGCGTATGGGTCTCGGCGCGCCCCGACGTGATCCTGAAGATGGGCACCAAGGAGGTGCTCTTCCAGACTCGCACCGTCGGGTGGGAGACCGAGACCGACGTCTACCGCAGCGTGGGGGAGCTAATGGAGCGCTTCCCCACCCGGCTCGCCCGGCACGGCCGGCGCGTGCTGAAGCAGGGCCGGGGTACGGCAGGAAACGGCGTATGGCGCATCGACCTCTTGCCTCCGGTCCCGCTCAACGGGCAGACCCTTTCGCTAGACGCTATGGTGCAGGTGCAACACGCACTCGTGGGACTCGCGGACGGGGAAGCCGTCGAGGAGCTGCGCCTCGGCGCATTCCTCGACCGCTGCGGCCAGTACTTTGCGTGGTCGGGTTGTTTGGTCGACCAGACCTATCAGGACCGACTACGGGACGGGATGGTCCGCTGCTACTTGACACACGACGAAGTCGTGGGGTTCTGCCATCAGTGGCCGCAGGCGCTGCTCGACGCAGGCGCAACCGGGGGACAGTCGGCCGCGCCACAACGCCGTTCCGTGATGGAGGGGCCCAACGCTCCGGCCTTTCGCGCGCTCAAGTCCAAGATGCGCGAGTGGGTGCCCCAGATGCAGCACCTGCTGGATATCGAGACGCACGACCTCCCGATCATTTGGGATGCCGACTTTCTCTACGGGCCCAAGGATGACGCAGGAGAGGATTCCTACGTGCTGTGCGAGATCAACGTCAGCGCCGTGTGGCCGTTTCCGCCGGCCGCGATCGAGCCGATGGTAAAGGCGAGTGTGGCGCAGCTAGCGAAGCGTCGGGCGCAGCGGCCCGGTCCCTGATTGGGGACGCAGCGCAAGCGGCGCCGGACCAGTATCACGCACCCCGGCGAAGCTCTCACGGTTCACACGTCCGGCGCTACTCACCGGCCGGAAACAGCAGTTGCTCACGCGCTGCTGCCGCTCCCGGCAGCGCCGCAACGCGTGCCTCGTACTCCGGCGCGCCAAACGCGTTGGCCGCACGGCGCAGCACCGGCAGGATCGGCTCCACGTACTCCGTGATCTGCTGGTAGAGCCACTCACGTGCGCGCAGCGCGTAGGGCAGCAGCCAGTCCAGCCCGCGTCGGATGCTCCGTCCGTCGTCGGTTTCGAACCGCCACAGGTCCACCCCCACCTGGCCGCCGAGCCGCGCCAGGTTGAGCCACGCGATCAGGTTCATCGTCGAGTAGTGCAGCGCCCGCGTCCGGCGCAGCTCGTTCGGCATCCGCCCGTCGGGCTCGATCTGAGTCGCGATGCGCTCGAACGCACGCGCCTCCAGCGTCTCCCGCGCCAGGTGCGGCTGCCCCGTCGCCAGCGCCAGCAGGCACACCTGCGCGTCGTACCACGTGCCGTGGTTATTCTGTGACCGCGATTCCTCTTGCCCCAGGTCACTCTCCCGCAGCCAGGCCAGGAATGCCCGCAGCCACTCGCGCAGCTGTCTGTCCTCCGCATTAGTCCAAGCCAAGGAGCCACCGAGCAGGCCAATGCTGTCGATTGTCCGGTCGAACCCGCGAAAGTCAATTGCCCCGCCGCGGCGCCCCTCGCACACTCCCTTGATCGCCTGCCCGTAGCGCAGGTGCGGGTTCATCCGGGTTTGCGGGTCCAGGAACCAAGTGCGCAGGAACAGGGCAGCGTGTGCGGCGTACCGTTCGTCGCCAGTGACCCAGTACGCCAGCGCCAGCGTGTCCACGCTGCCCATCAGCACGTCCACCTTGGGCCGGTCGTACTCATTGCGCTCCGGGTTGACCGGCCCGTCCCGGTTGACGTACGGCAGCCCGTCAGGCGTCTCCGGGTTGGGCCAGTGGTACGGCGCCAGGCTCATGTAGTCGTGCTTGTCGCCACTCGGCGGCGCATGCAGCTTGTCCATCACCGAGACCGGCCGCACCTCCAGCGCCGCCTCCGCCTCGGCCCGCAGCTTCTCTATCGCCGGGCGCAGCGCCGGGTCGCCGCCTAGCGCCCGCTCGCGCGCCCGCTCCAGTGCCGCCGGGTCGGCAATGAATATCCGCATCAAACGCCGGCCAGCGGCTTCCAGTTGGGCCGCTCCTTCTCGATCACCGCGTCGATCAGCCGCTTCATCTCCTGGCACGCCTCGCGCACGCCCTGCTTGCCCGCGAAGATGTTCCCCATCCCCGTCTCCAGCACCGAGCTCATGCCGCGGTTCGGCACCGGCCAGAAACCGCGCGACGTCGCCATCATGTCCACCATGGCTTTAGTGTTCTCCGGCGGGCGCGTCTTGAGGAACGCGTCGGACTCGGCCACCGCCTTCCGGCTGGGCATGTTCAGGCGCTGGCCCGCCCACTCCTTCTGCGTTTCGGCGCTCGTCATCCACTTCACGAAGTCCCACGACTGGTCCAGCGCCTTGGACCCCGCCGTGATCGACAGACCGCCGTCGCCCAGGCGCTGTTCGCGTTTGACGCTGCCCCGCGGCGGCTGCTGGATGTCCCACTCGAACGCGCCCTTGGACAGCTCGATCAGCTGGTTGGCGCGCGACAGCGGCGCCACGTACATCGCCACGTTGCCCCCCGCGAACAGCGTGTCGCGGTTCTTGCCTGCGAAGTCATCCTTGCTGTCCAGTGCCACCCGGTCGCGCACGCGCAGGTTTGCGTAGAACTCGACTCCCGCCATCGCCTGCGGCGAATCGATCAGGCACTTCGTCCCTTCCTTGTCCAGCACCTCGCCGCCCTCACCCCAGATGCAGCTCACCCACAGGTTGGGGTCCACGTCCGCCTCGAAGCCCCACAGGCTCTCCGGCTTGGAGGTGAGCTTGAGCGCCGTCTCGCGCAGCTGCTGCCACGTCATGTCTGCGGTTGGCAGCGCCACGTTCTTTGCGCGGAAGAGGTTCCGGTTGAAGTACATCGGGTAGGGCGCCGCGTAGTGCGGGATGCGCGCCAGCTGCCCCTGCCAGCGGCTGCCCTCGATCAGGCGCGGGAAGAACTCGTCCAGCTTGAAGTCCTTGTCGCGCTTGACCAGCGGCTCCAGCGTGCGGTGCACTCCCTGCGCCGCCCACGGCTTGAACGTGTCCGTTGAATGGTCGCTAATGTCCGGCGGCGATCCCGCGGCGACCAGTGCCCCCAGCTTCTTGTCGTAGTCGGTCGACACCAGCTCCCAGTTGACCGTGATCTTGTTCTGCCGCGCCGTCTCATAAGCACGTACCCGCTTCTCCATCACGTCGCCAAACAGCGCCACCTGCTGCCGCACGTACGCGTGCAGCTTTGCCGGCTGCAGCTCCGCTGCCGCGCCACCCTGCTGTGCACTGCTCCCGCCCGCTTGCGCGCCGCACGCCGTCACCACCCCGGCCGCACCACCGGCCAGCGCACCCATCACCACCCGCCGCGTCCTACCATGTCCCGTCGCCATCTCTCTCGCTCTCCTCGCATACACCCGTCCAACCGTTGGGCAGCCCGTCCAGGCAGCCCAGGTTCTACCAAAGACGAAGAAGAAGTTGACACCATTGGTCGACCCGCACCGTCGCGCCATCGGTACGTGCCCCTGCCGGTTTCGCGGCCCTGAATCGTCTTCTCTTATGGGAGGTCCGTCGATGCCGGTTCTCCACTCCCAGCCGCCCACATTGGAATGACACCACATCAACTGACCACAGTCCCGCCAGACGACCCCGCCGCGACTTGCGCCGGCGCCGCACGGTCTCGCCACCGCCCGTGCCCACTACCAGGTAGCAGCGACAACAAAGGGCGACAAATAGCGACAAGAACCAACCAGTCGCCCCCCCGCGCCATGCACTCTGTGTTTCACACCTCTACGGACAGCAGGCGCTGCCGGTTAGATCCGTCTCCGTGTGCGGTGGGACACAATGGGACACACATTCTGGCCGTGCGCCCCGCGAGATTGCCATCCTCAAGACCACCGAAGGAGCATCCAAAATGATCGAAGCCACCGGCACCACTGGCACCACCGGCAACGCCAATCCCTGGGAAGGGCCGCACTGGTCCACCAGCCCGCACAACTTCGATCCCGCCGTGGCCGTCCCGCCGCGCCCGGTGGAGCTGCACGACATCACCGTGCGCGATGGAGAAGAGTGCGCCGACGTCGCCTATACGGTTGAAGACAAGCTACGCTTCGCCATTGCGCTGGCCAGCGTGGGCGTGCGGCGCATGGAGCTCTTCCTCACCGTGCCGGGCTGGTTCGAGTCGGTGCGTGCGGTGATGGAACGTGTGGCGGCGGGCCTGCCGCTGGACCTGTACGTCACCTGGGACCCCGCCAAGACGCCGCGCGTGCTGGACCTGGGCGTGCGCCACGTCATGGTCTGGTACCGCTGCTCGGACGTCTACCAGCAGTACGTCATGCAGCGCCCGCGCGCCGAGCTGCTCGACGAGGCGCTCGACGGCGTGCGTGCTGCTAAAGCTGCGGGCGCGCACGTCAACCTGTTCATGCCCGAGTCGTCGCGCCTGTCAATCGACCTGCTCCGCCAGACCGTCGAAGCTGCCGAGCAGGCCGGCGCCGACGCCTTCACCTTCGTGGACAGCCTCTCCATCTGCCACCCCAGCGCGGTGCGCCACGTGGTCCGCCGGCTCAAGACCTTCACCCTTCGGGCTGTGGAAGTGCACTGCCACAACGACTACGGGCTGGCCACCGCCTGCGCACTCGCTGCCTACGAAGGCGGCGCCGACGCGCTGCACTGCTCGGTCAACAGCATCGGCTACCGCGCCGGCGGCTCGTCACTGGAGGAGCTGGCCATGGGCCTGGAGGCGCTCTTTGGCGTGCGCACCGGAGTCAAGCTGGACCGCCTGATGGCGCTGTCGCAGCTGGCGGCGGAGATATCTGGCATCCCCATCGCCTACTTCAAGGGCGTCACCGGCACTGGCGCCACCCGCGTGGAGCAGTGGGGCGCCTCCTCCAAGCTCATCGCCGCCGGCCAGCGACGCGCCGCATTCGCGTTCGAGCCCGAGGCCGTTGGGCGCCTGCCCGAGGTGCTGGTGGGCAAGTGGAGCGACGCCACCGCGGTCGAGAAGAAGCTAGCCGACCTGGGCCTCACTGCCAACGGCGAGCAGGTGCAGCACATCCTCCACCGCGCCCACCAGGCCGGCCTGGCGAGCAAGCGTCCGCTGGCAGACGCCGAGCTGCTCAACATCGCCCTCGCCTGCGGCGCGCAATAGAACGAGCTGACGAATGGTTGACGTAATGAATGCGGCCCGCCTCTACGGCGCACGCGACATGCGGCTGGAGCAGCTGCCGGTGACCACCCCCGGCCCCGGCATGGCGCTGGTGAAAGTGCGCGCCATCAGCGTGTGCGGCTCAGACCTCCATTACTACCGTGAAGCCGGCATCGGCGACAGCCGCGTCGGCGCCGCCGCGGGCTCATCGAAGATCGAGCCTCTGGTCCTGGGCCACGAGCTGGCCGGCGAAGTCGTGGCGCTCGGTTCAGACGTTCCTGGCGCGCACGGGCTGCACCCCGGCACGGCCGTGGCGGTGGACCCCGCTATCGCCTGCAACGCCTGCGAGCACTGCCTAGCAGGGCACCCCAACATTTGCCCCAACGTGCGATTCGCCGGCACCCCGCCCACCGATGGCGGGCTGCAGGAGTACCTCACCTGGCCGGCGCACCTGCTCTACCCGCTGCCGGCCGGCATGAGTCACGAAACCGGCGCATTGCTGGAGCCCCTGGGCGTGGGCATCCACGCGCTGGATCTGGCCAAGCTGCGCCTGGCGGACACCGTCGCCGTGCTCGGCGCCGGCACCATCGGCCTGCTGGCCATCAGGCTCGCTCGTCTTTCCGGCGCCGCTCGTGTCTTCGCCACTGACCTGCTGCCCGCGCGGCTCGCCGCGGCGCGAGCGTTCGGCGCGCATGATGCGCTTGACGTGTCCAGGGAAGACCCGGTGCGCGCCATCCGCGCGCTCACCGGCCGGCGCGGCGTGGACGTGGTGATCGAGTGCGCCGGGGCGGAACAGACCCCCGGCCAGGCTGTCGAGTTGGTGCGCCCCGGCGGCACCGTGGTGCTGGTCGGCATCCCGTCGGACGACCGCACCGCCTTCCCCGCCAGCCAGGCCCGCCGCAAGGGCGTCACCATCAAGCTGGCGCGGCGCATGAAGCACGTCTACCACCGCGCCATCGCCTTGGTGGAAGCCGGCATGATCGACCTTTCGCCGCTCGTCACTCACCGGTTCCCGCTCACCAAGACGCCTGATGCGTTCGCGGCACTCGACAGGGGCGACGGCATCGTCAAAGTGGTGGTGGAGGCGTAGCCATCCGGTACCCGGTCCAGTGAACGCACCGCGCCGCGCGCGCTACCGCGTCCGCTCTGTCAGTCCGGGCGCGCTGTCGCGCCAGGGAGCGGCTGCCGGCGCACTGATCGCTCTGCCTCCAGCTGCCCTGCTGGCGTGGGCCGTGGTCAGGCTGGTCGACGTGGCGCATCAGATCGTCGAAGGCTGGCGCGCCGTGCGCCTCACGCTGCCGGCCGGCCTGTCGGCCACCGTTAACTTCGTCGACCTGCTGCATCTTCAACCCGCCCACATCGCCCTGCGCTCCTGGGACGCCGCTCCCGCGGTGGTGTTCGCTGCACTGACCCTCGCGGCGGTCCTTATCGGGGCTGTCTTCGGCGCCATTGTCGGCCTCGTCATCTCGGCGCTGGCCAACCTGAGCGCTGCGGCCGGCGGCGGAGCAGTGATCGAGCTGGAGGAGCTGCCGCCCCATAATTGACCTCGTGCCTGCCACTGCCCCCGGTGCAGCTGGTGTCGGCCGCATGCTCAGGAGTGCCACACTGCGGCCGCCACGTACCATGCTGTCCCCATGACCGCGAGCACACCCGGCGACTACGACACGATCGTCGTCGGGCTCGGCGCGATGGGCAGCGCCGCGGCCTTCCACCTGGCGCAGCGCGGGCAGCGCGTGCTGGGGCTGGAGCAGTTCCAGCCCGGCCACAACCGCGGCTCGTCGCACGGCGAGACGCGCATCATCAGGCTCTCCTACTTCGAGCACCCCAGCTATGTCCCCCTGCTGCGCCGCGCCTACGCGCTCTGGCACGAGCTGGAGCGCGCATCCGGCGAGGAGCTGCTCCGGCTGACCGGCGGCATCTACGTCGGAACGCCAGACAGCGAGCTGGTGGCCGGCTCACTGCGCAGCGCGCGCGAGCACCAGCTCCCGCACGAGCTGCTCGACGCGGCGGCCGTGCGGCGGCGCTTCCCTCTGTTCCAGCCGGCGGACGACCAGGTCGCGCTCTTCGAGGAACAGGCCGGGATGCTCTTCCCGGAGCGCTGCATCGCCACGCACTGCCGACTGGCCACGCAAGCGGGCGCCGACCTGCGCTACGCCCAGCCTATCCGCCGTTGGTCGGCGACAGCAGGCGGAGTAGAAGTGCATACCACAGACTCGACATTCCGGGCTGCGCGGCTGGTGCTCGCGGCAGGGGCGTGGGCCGGGCCGGTGGTCGGGCCGCTGGGACCTCTCGGCGGACAGCCGCTGCCGCTACAGGTGGAACGCAACGTCGTCTTCTGGCTGCAGCCGCGCGAGACGCCGGAGCACTTCTCGGCAGACCGGTTCCCCGTCTTTATCTGGGACGACGGCGCCAACGGGCAGTACTACGGCCTGCCGCACCACGAGCGACCCGGCGTGAAGGTCGCCCGCCACCACTCCGGCGTCGTCTGCGATCCTGACACCGCAGAGCGCTCCGTCACGCCGGCGGACGAAGCGCCGCTGCGGCGATTCGTGCGCCATGCCATTCCCCCGCTCGACGGCGCCGTGGCCGGCAGCGCGGTGTGCCTCTACACCAACTCGCCCGACGAGCACTTCGTGGTCGATCGCCACCCGAAGCACACCCGGGTCGTCTTCGCCGCCGGCTTCTCCGGCCACGGCTTCAAGTTCGCCAGCGTCATCGGCGAGCTCCTGGCCGACCTGGCGACCACGGGCCGTACCACCCCCGAAGCAGACTTCCTGCGGCTGGACCGGCTTCGCCAGGGCACGTAGATCGCCGCGTCCGAAACCCGCCAGTCTAAAGCGGCCGCTCGCGGTATCACTGTGGTGTGCCGATGAGCCTGGACTTCGAGACGTGCTACCGCGCCATCGCCAGCCGCGACGCGCGTTTCGACGGCCGGTTCTTCACCGCCGTCACCTCCACCGGGATCTACTGCCGGCCCATCTGTCCGGCGCAGACGCCGCAGCAGCGCAACGTCCGCTTTTATCCCTCCGCCGCGGCCGCGCAGGCGGCGGGCTTCCGCGCCTGCAAGCGCTGCCGTCCGGAGGCGACGCCGGGATCGCCCGACTGGAACGTGCGCGCCGACCTGGTGGGACGCGCGCTGCGCCTCATCGCCGAGGGCGCGGCAGACGCGGACGGCATCGCCGGGCTGGCGCGCCGCCTGGCGGTCAGCCCGCGCCACCTGCACCGCGAGCTGGTGGCCGAAGTGGGCGCCGGCCCCCTAGCGCATGCACGCACCCGCCGCGCGCAGACGGCGCGCCTGCTGATCGACCAGACCGGCCTGCCGCTGACGACCATCGCCTTCGCCGCCGGGTTCGCCAGCGTGCGCCAGTTCAACGAGACGATGCGCGACGCCTTCGGTGCCGCCCCCGGCGAGCTGCGCCGCCGCGAGCGCCTGCCCACCGCCGCCGAGGGCGCCGTGACGCTGCGCCTACGCTACCGCCCACCCCTGGATGGTCAAGCACTCCTCGCCTACTTTGCTCGCCGTGCGCTGCCCGGCGTGGAAGAGGTACGCGACGGACGCTACCGCCGCACGGTCTCTCTAGGCCGCTCCACGGGCACCCTGGAGCTCGAGCCACTGGCCGGCGAGCCCTACGTGCTCCTACGCCTGCACCTGGACGACCTGCGTGACCTGACCCTCCTGGTCCAGCGCTGCCGGCGCCTGTTGGACCTCGACGTGGACCCGGCCGCCGTCACAGCCGTCCTCCAATCGGACCCGCAGCTGGCGCCGTTGGTGGCTTCACGGCCGGGGCTGCGTCTGCCCGGCGCCCTGGACGGCTGGGAGTTGGCCGCCCGCGCCGTGCTGGGCCAGCAAGTGACGCTCGCCGCCGCACGCACCCTGGGCAGCCGGCTGGTGATGGCGCTGGGCGATCCACTGCCGCACGTGCACGGCGGGCTGACACACTACTTCCCGAGCGCCGAAGCAGTCGCCGCGGCAACTCCGGAAGTCCTGGGGCGGCTCGGCCTGCCCCGAACCCGAGCGGCAGCGCTCCAGGCCCTTGCAGCCGCCGTGGCAGACGGGCGCCTGCGCCTCGACCACGGCGTCGACCGTCCAGCGGTACAGGCCCAGCTGCGCGCCGTGCCCGGCATCAGCGAATGGACCGCGTCGTACATCGCCATGCGCGCGCTGGGCGATCCTGACGCGTTCCCAGCAGCAGACGCCGGGCTGCGCCGCGCCGCAGCGGCGCTCGGGATTGCGAGTGACCCGCGCTCACTCACCACCCGCGCCGAAGCCTGGCGCCCCTGGCGCGCTTACGCGACCCTCCACTTGTGGACCACTCTCGAACGGAGCACAGACCATGACAACGACGACGACCGCGACACCAGACACACAGCCAAGAGCGCCGCAGAGTGAATCGAGACTCTTGACGGGAGTAGGTACGTCGTTGAAATCAGCAGTAGGGCAAGGGCTCGTCCCTTGCCGTGCAGCGGCCGCACCACACGAAGCATCGCGCGGTAGGGGACAAGCCCCTACCCTACTGCCAATTCGTCACACTCCGTCTGAGACCGGATCTATGTCCCTGCACCCTACCGTCACCATTGGGCGCGTCGAGACGCCGCTAGGCACGTTCGGCGCGGTGCTGACATCACGCGGTTTGGCGCGCCTGACCTTCCCAGACGAGCGGTTCGAGCAGTGCGCCGCCTGGGCGAAGCGCTGGTTTCCAAGTGCTGGGGTCGACGACTCTTCCTCATCACTGGCGGAGCTTGCCGAGCAACTGGACGGTTATTTCGCTGGCAGGCTCCGCACGTTCGCCGTGCCGCTGGATCTGCGCGGAACGTCCTTCCAGGTCCGGGTGTGGGAAGCGGTAGCCACCATCCCGCACGCCGAGACGCGGTCGTATGGCCAGGTTGCAGAGACCATCGGCAACCCGCGCGCCGTGCGCGCCGTGGGGCTGGCAAATGGCGCCAATCCCGTCCCGATCGTTGTGCCCTGCCACCGGGTGGTGGGCAGCAACGGCACACTCACCGGCTACGCCGGCGGCCTGGCGCTCAAGCAGCGCCTGCTCGCGCTGGAGGGCGCCGCCGGCTTCACGATATCGGCGCACCAGCAGGCGGCGCTGCCGTTCTAGCGATAGACTACGCTGACACCATGACTGCTACTTCCGTCGCGACAACGTACTCTTCCACCGGCGCGCTGGACACGCTGCCGAGCACGTTCTGGGGCTACCGCCGGCCCGATGGCACCGTCGGCATCCGCAATCACCTGCTGGTGGTGCCCGCCACCAGCTCTGCCAACACCGTCGCCCGCCGCGTCGCTGCCATGATCCCCGGCTGCATCGCCCTGCCACTGCTCGACGACGACGCAGAAGCCACCGAGTCGCGCACGCTCACCGAGCTGGTGCTGGCCGGCGCCGCTGCCAGCCCCAACGCCGGGGCCAGTATCGTCATTGGGCTCAACCAGAGCGGCGGCGAGGCCGAGCGCGTCTTGCAGCAGGCCCGCGCGCTCTCCCCGGGCAAGCCGATCGAGGGCTTTTCCATCGACGAGACCGGAGGCTCTATCCGGGCCATCTCGCGCGGCGTCGAGATCGGCCAGCAGCTGATGTCACGCCTGTTCATGCAGCAGCGCGAGGAAGCCTCCGTGGCCGAGCTGATCATCGGCACCGAGTGCGGCGGCTCCGACGCCACCTCCGGCATGGCGTCCAACCCCACCGTCGGCGTCATGTCGGACATCATCGTGGACATGGGCGGCACGACCATCCTCTCCGAAACCACCGAGCTGATGGGCGCCGAGCACGTCCTGGCGCGCCGTGCGCGCAACGACGAAGTCGCGCGCCGCATCGTGGAGATCGTCGCCAATGTGGAGAAGGCGGCCAACGCCGTGGGCGCCACCGTCGCGGGCGGCAACCCCACCCCAGGCAACATGGCCGGCGGGCTGACCACCATCGAAGAGAAGAGCCTGGGCTGCATCTACAAGGCAGGCAGCCGCGAGATCCAGGACGTGCTGAACTACGCCCAGCGCCCCACGCGAAAGGGGCTGCATATCATGGACACCCCCGGCCACGACTGCGTCTCCGTCTCTGCCAAGGCGTCTGCCGGGGCGCACCTGTGCGTGTTCACCACCGGCCGCGGCACCGCCCTGGGCAACGCCGTCTACCCCGTCATCAAGGTCTGCGCCAACCCGGACACGGTCGCCATGATGCGCGACAACTTCGATTTCGACGCCTCGCCCATCGTGCTGGGCCTCTCCACTAAGGAAGAGCTCGGCCGCCAGCTCTACACGCTCATGATCGAGATCTGCAGCGGCCAGCTCGCCAGCGCCGAGCTGATCGGCCATCAGGAGTTCTGCATCCACCGCCACATTTCCGAATACCTTCTCTAGAAGGGCCCTGGTGTCTGGTCCACACGGGCCCGGCTGTGCAGCAAGCTTCCGGCGTGCGCTCCCGGAAGCGCGTGTGGTGGGCTATAGTTTCGATAGCGGCCGCGCCGGCCGTCGACAAGGGGAGACGGGCATGAGTGCAGTACGGTGTACGGGGAACCTGCCGGAAGCGTTCCAGCAAGCGGTGGGCATCCTGGCCAAGCGCTGGACGCCGCTGATCCTCTTCGTGCTGCGCGATGGGCCGCGCCGCTTCAGCGAGATTGCCGGCCAGATCGAGTTCGTCAGCGACCGCATGCTCTCCGAGCGGCTCAAGGAGCTGGAGGGCGAGGGGCTCATCTCGCGCCAGGTGTTCGCCGAGGTGCCGGTGCGCGTGGAGTACCGCCTCACCGAGAAGGGCCGCGACCTGGACCCCATCTTCATGGCCATCGGCCGCTGGGCCGCCCGCTGGCTGGACCCTGCCCTCGGCGCGGCGTGCTTCGCCGAAGCCGGCACAGCGGGCCGCGAGACGCACGAGCCCGAAGCACCAGCTGCCGAAGAGCGACACGAGTCGCGCGAGGTGGCAACCGCGCGATGACGTCCATGGAGGGGCCGGAAGAAGCGGCGCTGCGGCGCCTGGAGGTCTTGGGCAGCGCGCTCGACCAGGCGCTGCTGCACGCGCCTCCGCCTACGCCTGAGCAGGTGGAAGAGGAGATCACCGGCCTGGTGGCGGAGGCTCCCGACCTGGGGGAAGACCCCCGCCAGACCGAGACCCAGCTGCGCGGGCTCAGCTATGCCTTCTGGCGTGACTGGTTTGCCGTCGATTCTATGATCAAGCCGCTGGCCATGGCCGAAGAGGAAGTCTGGAACCTCTGCCTGGCGCGTGAAGCCGCGCGCACGCCACAGGTGTACGGCGCGCAGGCGTAGTAGTGTGGGGGTGTACCCTCACCACTATGAGCACGCCACGCCACGACGACCACCCGGCGCACGCCGCGCACGGCGTCCACCCCGCCCCTGCTGCGCACAGCGCCCACGCTCCGCACGACCAGCATGATGGCCACGATGACCATGACCATCGCGGCGATGAGCAGGCGGGCGGCCGTCGCAACGTCACGCTGGAGTCCGACTCGGCGTGGCGCATGGCCGAAGCGGCGTCCACCTTCCTGGCGCTGCTCACGCCCGAACAGCGCGAGCGCGCCACGTACCCTGTGGACCACGACGAGCGCCAGAACTGGCATTACGTACCCAAGGAGCGCCGGGGCCTGCCGTTCACCGAGATGGACGGCGCCCAGCAGAAGTACGCCCATGCGCTCCTTTCCTCCGGGCTGAGCCAGCGCGGCTACGCCAAGGCAGTCAGCATCATGGGGCTGGAGGCCATCCTGGCGCACATCGAAGGCGCGCAGCGCCGCCAACCGCGCAATCCCGACCTCTACCACGTCACCATCTTTGGTCAGCCGTCCGACAGCAGGTCCTGGGGCTGGCGCGTGGAGGGGCACCACGTCTCGGTGAACATGCTGGTGGTGGACGGCAACCGCATCGCCCCGACGCCCAACTTCTTCGGCGCCAATCCAGCCCGCGTGCCAGAGGGCGCCCCTGCCCCCGGCCTGCGCGTGCTCGCAGCCGAGGAGGACCTGGCGCGTCACCTCGTCGCGTCACTCGACGAATCGCTGCGCCGCCGCGCCGTGATTGATCCTGAGGCGCCAGGGGACATCCTCAGCCGCGCCGAGCGGCGCGTCAAACGCGAGTCGCCGTCCGGCATACGGGCGGGCGAGCTTGGCGGCGATCAGCGCCACACGCTGATGGATCTCATCGCGGAGTACGTCGGCCGCATGCCGCGCGATGTGGCCGATACCCGCCTGGACCGCATCGAGAAGGAAGGCTCCGGCCACATCCACTTCGCCTGGGCCGGCGACCTTCATCCCGGCCAGCCGCACTACTACCGCCTCCAGGGCCCCACCTTCCTAGTGGAGTACGACAACACCCAGAACGGCGCCAACCACATCCACTCCGTCTGGCGCGACTTCGAGGGCGATTGGGGCCACGACCTGCTAGCCGATCACTACCAGGCCTCGCACTGACCCACGCCGAAATCGATTATTCATGAGCGTTCACAGAAGCGAACTATCTCTTGCCGCCGGCGCCGGAGCGGCTGCCTTGCTGGTCGCGGCGCAGCTGCTCACACCCGCCTCGGCCACGTTCCGGCTCACGCACGGCGCGGGCGCCCGCGTTGCGATGGCGCAGGGCGAGCGGCCGGCAGCCGGCGTCATCACTACCTACGCCGGTACCCGCCCGATGCCGCAGATGGCCGCCGGGCCGGAGCAACTCGACGCGCCGGAGGCCGTAGTCGTGGCGCCCGATGGCGCTCTCTTCATCGTGGATACCGGCAACAATCGGGTGCTGCGGCTGGGCGCTGACGGCGTGCCCCAGGTCGTGGCAGGCGCCAGCCGCGGCGGCTCGCGCGGCGAAGGCACGTCCGCCCTGGAAGCCCGGCTCAGCCTGCCCAGTGGCGCTGCCGTTGGACCCGACGGCGCCCTCTATATCGCCGATTTTGGGAACCATCGAGTCCGCAAGGTCACCGCGGATGGCCTGATAGTCACCGTCGCCGGCAACGGCGAGAGTGGTGCAGCCGGCGACGGTGGCCCCGCCACCGCCGCGCAGCTGCAGAACCCGGAGGGGGTCGCCTTCACCCCGGATGGCGCGCTTCTCATCGCCGATACCGGCAACCATCGCATCCGCCGTGTGGGCCTGGACGGCGCCATCAGCACGCTGGCCGGCGCGGGTGAGCCCGGCTTCGGCGGAGACGGCGGCCCGGCCACCGCGGCGTTGCTCAACGCTGCAGAGGCGATCGCGGTCGGCCCCGACGGCACGCTGTACGTGGCGGACACCGGCAATCACCGCATCCGCGGCATAGGGGCGGACGGCGTCATCCGCACCGTCGCCGGCTCCGGTCAGCCGGGCTTCGACGGCGATGGCGGGCCGGCCACCGCCGCCGCGCTTTTGGGGCCATCGGGCGTCGCGGTGGGCGCCGACGGCAGCATCTTCATCGGCGACTGGGGGAATGAGCGCGTCCGCAAGGTCGGCCCCGACGGCGCCATCACCACCGTCGCCGGCACCGGCGCACCGTCGCGCGGCGCGTCGGGCAGCGCGGCACTGCCGGGTGACGCTCGCCCGGCTACGTCTATCTCCATCGAGACGCCGGAGGGCGTGGCGCTGGCGCCGGACGGCACGCTTTACGTGGCCGATACCGGCAACGGCCGCATCCTGCGGGTGACGCCCGCGGGGATGGCGACCACCGTGGCCGGCAAAGACCCCGGCACGCCGCCGCAGGAGGGCGTGCCCGCGCTCAGCAGCGTTCTGGGGTCCCCGGCGGCCGTCGCCGCCGCCCCCGACGGCACGCTCTACGTCGCCGCTACCCAGGACTCGCGCGTCTGGCGGATCACGCCGGCAGGCATCCTCAGCACACTCGCGGGCACCGGCAATGCGCGCTTCAGTGGCGACGGCGGCCGCGCCACACAGGCCGACCTGAACTACCCGGAAGGGGTCGCCGTGGGGCGCGACGGCGCCGTCTACATCGCCGACACCGGCAACCACCGCATCCGGCGCGTGACCCCTGATGGCGTCATCACCAGCGTGGCTGGGGCGCTACTGCCCGGCTTTACCGGCGACGGCGGCCCCGCCAGCCGCGCCCGCCTGCAAGACCCCACCGGGGTCGCGGTCGGCCCAGACGGCACGGTGTATATCGCCGACACCGGCAACCACCGCATCCGCCGCGTGACCCCTGATGGCGCAATCGCCACCATCGCGGGCACCGGTGAAGATGCTTTCTTCGGCGATGGCGGCCCCGCCACCCAGGCCATGCTCGACTCACCCATCGGGATCGTAGTCGCTCCTGATGGCAGCCTGTATGTGGCCGACTCAGGGAATGAGCGCGTGCGGCGCATCGCGCCGGACGGCGCCATCTCTACCGTCGCCGGCACCGGCACACCGGGCTATCGAGGCGACGGTGGGCCCGCGGTGGCCGCGCGCCTCTCGGGCGTGCGCGGCCTGGCCGCCGGCTTCGACGGCAGCCTCTTTGTCAGCGAAACCCTCAACGACGTTGTACGGCGCATCGCACCGGACGGGCGCATCAGCACCATCGCGGGCGGCGGCTCGACCGGCTTCTCCGGCGACAGCGGCCCCGCGACCGAGGCGGAGCTGAGCTCGCCCTCCGGCTTGGCGCTCGGCCCCGACGGCAGCCTCTTCATCGCGGACCGAGACAACAACGTGGTGCGCCGCATCCAGGATGCTTCCCGTCCCTCGCTACAGGGCGCCAGCCCCCCAGCCGTCGCCACCCCTCCCGGAGCACCCACCGCCGTCGCGCAAGCGACGCCGACGCGGCCGCCAGCTGCTCCGCCTCCTACCACTCCCACCGCCACGCGCGCTCCGCAGATGTAGACCTGCCATCACCACATCAGCACTTCACACCACTCTCGGAGTGACCACCATGCCTATAGTCGATAGCCACTGCCACGCCTCGCTGGCCTGGTTCCAGCCGGTGGAGAGCCTCGTCCACGAGATGGACCGCAACGGCGTGGCGCACGCCATCCTGATCCAGATCCGCGGCCAGTACGACAATTCCTACCAGGCGGAGTGCCAGCAGCGCTTTCCGGGCCGGTTCGCCAATGTAGTGGGCCTGGACTGGGAGCAAGCGGACGCGCCGGACCGGCTGGCGCAACTAGCCGGCGAGGGGGCGTGCGGCGTGCGCCTGCGCCCCTGGAGTCGCTCGCCCGGAGACGACCCGCTCGCAATTTGGCGCGAGGCCGACCGCCTGGGCCTCTCGATCAGCTGCCTGGGCGCCGACGCCGAGTTTGCGTCGCCGGACTTTCTACACATCGTGGAGGCGCTGCCCCAGCTCAAGATCGTCATGGAGCATCTCGCCGGCATCGGCACGTCGTTCCCCACCTGGAAACCCGAGGTGCACGATCAGGTGCTGGCGCTGGCACGCTACCCCAACCTGTACGTCAAGGTGCCCGGCCTGGGCGAATTCTGCCAGCGCGCCATGCCGGTGCGCGAGCCATTCATGTTCGTCGAGCCCATCCCCGCGCTTCTGCCACGCTTCTACGACGCGTTCGGCCCCTCACGCCTCATGTGGGGCAGCGACTACCCGCCGGCTGCCGGCCGCGAAGGCTACCAGAACGCGCTGCGCCTGATCCAGGACCGATTCGCGGATCGGTCCGCTGCAGATCGGGAGGCCATTTTCGGCGGCACCGCCCTGTCCGTCTTTCCGGTGCGCAGCTAGCAACCGCAGGAGCGCGTAGGCCCACTTAGGTGTCCGCCAGAATCACGAACGGGCGCTGCTCCAGCTAGGAGCAGCGCCCGTTCGGCGATCAACGAGGTGCCGGCATGCCGGCGATTGGGATTACTCCCAGGACCACTTGTTCTCGGGGTTGAGCGTGACCTTGCCGATGGAGCAGAGGTTGAACTGGTCGTTGTACTGCCATGAGCCGTCGGTGAACTCGGCCGCAATGTCGAACACGCAAGTGCCGCTGCCGTAGCCGGAGAAGGAGACGTCAACCGAGCCGCCCTCAACGTCCATAGGAGCCGAGAGGATGTTCGCGCCCCAGTTCTTGGCGCTCGAAGGATCGACGTACAGGCCGCTCACGACAAAGCCGCTGTTATTGACGAAGGTAAACGCCAGCTGGTCCTGCGCAGCCGCCGGCAGTGCCGAGAGCACCAGCATTGCGCCCGCAAAAAGACCTGAAAGTAGCTTCCGCTTGAACATGAACATACGCTCCTTGATTTCCCGCGCCCGTTCCCCATTCCCCTACGGTACTTTCGTACTGCGGTGGACGCATATGTACTCTACGGCGGTCGCCTCTCGCTCAGCAGAAACTAGGACGTTCGGCAAGGTCGCGAAGAGGTGACAAAATGGTGACAACGGCGCACGCGGTGGGGCACTCTTTCTCAACCGTGGGCGACGCTCCAGTGGATACCGCGCGACACGGTGAAGAGAGGCGCGTGTGCCCTACCGATAGGCCCTGCCCTGCAGCGCATACAGCTCGGCGTATAGGCCGTTGCCTGCCATCAACTCGGCGTGACTCCCGCGCTCCAGCACCCGCCCACCTTCCAGCACCACGATAAGATCCGCCATACGCACCGTGGAAAAGCGGTGCGACACCAGCAGTGTCACTGCGCCCCATCGCGCACCGCTGCGCGCCCCCTGGGCGAACCGCTCGAACAGTGCGTGCTCCGCCTGCGCGTCCAGCGACGCCGTCGGCTCGTCAAACACGACGAGCAGTGGCGTCTCGCGCATCAGCGCCCGCGCCAGCGCCAGCTTCTGCCACTGCCCGCCCGAGAGCTCCACGCCGCCCTCCCACGCCGTGCCCAGCTGCGTCTCCAGCACCCGCGGCAACGCCGCCACCACCTCTCCCGCGCCCGCCCGCGCGGCGGCATCCTCCACGACCCCGGGTTGCGCCATGCGCCCCAGGTCCCCCACGCCCACCGTCTCGCGTGCCAGGAGCTCGAAGCGGCAGAAGTCCTGGTACCCCGCGCTCATGCGGCCACGCCACCCGTCCACGTCGAAGCTACGCAGGTCGATCCCATCGACGGTGATCCGTCCCTGGTCCGGCCCGTAGAAGCGCGACAGCAACTTCACCAGAGTCGTCTTGCCGGAGCCGTTCTCCCCACCAGCGCCACCACCGCCCCCGCCGGCAGCCGCAGCGACACGTCCCGCAGAACCGGCGCTGGCGTCCCCGGATACTGGAACGACACGCCCTCGACGGCGATCCCGCCCAGTAGCCGCGACGGCGCAGCTGACGGATCTACCCGGTCGTGCTGCGCCGTCGCGGCGTAGTCCGCTAGCCAGACGTAGCGGCTCGCCGCCGTTAGCGCCCGCCCCAGATAGCTCGCCATGTCCACCACGTCCGCCAGCGCCCGGTTGACCTGCGCCGCCAGTCCCAGCGCGAGCACTACGTCGCCCGGTGTCGCCTCCCCCCGCAGCGCCCGCACCAGCACCAGCGCCACCGATCCCACGTACCCCACTGCGAAGCACAGCGAGCCCGCCACCTCCAACCACGACCGCTGCCAGGCTGCACGCGCCGAGTCCGCCACCATCGCGCCGACCACCGTTCCATGCCGCGCCACCAGCTCGTCCGCCAGCCCGAAGACACGCACTTCCTTCGCCGGCGCGGCCGTCGTCGCCATCGTGAACAGGTGCCTCCGCAGCCGGCCGCGCTCCGCGTTCCTCTCCTCCAGGCGCTTTCGTATCCTGTTCGCTCTTCCCCCCGTCCGCAGTGAGCCCAGCCCGAACAGGGGCAGCAGCACCAGCAGCGGGTCCAGCCGGAACAGCAGCGCCGCGCTGCCGATCAACGCCACCCACATGCGGAGATTGAGCACCACGCCGTTGGTCGCCTCCGCCAGCAGGTGCCGCTGGGAGCGCACCAGCGCCACTTCGTCAGCGTAATCCGGGCGCTCGTGGTGCTCCAGCCCCGGGATTCCCGCCACCAGCCCGATCAGCTGCCGGTCGATCAGCTCACCTGCCCGCTCGATGTTTTCGATCACGAGCTGTACGTAGCCCAATCCGCACAGGCCCGCGACCACCCCCGCAGTAGCCGCCAGCGAGGCCGCGAACAGCACGCCGTCCCAATGCCCCACCAACGCGGCATCCACGAGCAGCTTGGTCGAGTACGTCATGGCCAGCCCCGCGAGCGGATAGCCCAGGTTGGCGGCGAACAGCGTGACCCACTGCGTGGGACTCGCGCGGAATCCGAACGCCAGCAGCACCGCCAGAGCCCGGACACGCGCCCGAGGCCACTCCCTTGGTGCCTCCCGGCGCGTGCTTTCATCGGGCTGCACTTCCATCTCGCCTACACCGCCGCCTGCGCGCACTGCCCGGGCTCCGGCGCCGGCGGCTGGTCCCCCACGAATCGCGCGGCCTGCAGCGCGAACAGCTCGGCGTACCGCCCTCTCAACGCCATCAGCTCATCATGCGTCCCGCGCTCCGCCACCCGGCCGTCCTCCAGCACGCAGATGTGCTGCGCCAAGCGCACGGTCGAGAATCGGTGCGAGATCAGAATCGTGGTGATCTCGCGCGTGATCTCCAAGAAACTCTCGTACAGCGCCGCCTCGGCGCGCACGTCCAGGCTCGCCGTCGGCTCGTCCAGGATAAGCACGTCCGCCCCGCCGTTGGCCGCGAACAGAGCCCGCGCCAGCGCCACCCGCTGCCACTGTCCGCCCGACAGCTCCGCCCCACCCGTGAACTCGCGCGAGAGGACCGTGTCCCATCCCGCGGGCAGTTGCTGGATCACATCCAGTGTCCCCGCGGCCCGAGCCGCCGCCTCCAGCCGCGCCATGTCGCGGGCGTGCTCCAGCGCGCCGAAACCCACGTTGTCGCGCGCGGGCAGTGGATACTGCACGAAATCCTGGAAGATCGCCGCCACTCGCCGGCGCCAGACCGCCGGCTCAGTCTCCGCCAGCGACACGCCATCCACGGTGATTCTCCCCGCCTGCGGCTCATAGAGCCGGCACAGCAGCTTGATCAGCGTCGTCTTGCCCGCCCCGTTCGCACCCACGATCGCCAGCGAACGGCCTGCCGGGATCTCTAGTGTCAGCCCCGCCAGCGTCTCGCGCTTGGCATCGGGGTACCGAAACGTAACCCCCTCAAACCGGATGCCCGGCGCTGCTGAAGCCGCCTGCCTGTTTCCATCTAACCGGCGCCGTGGCTCACCAGCTGAACCCGGACTTCGGCCGGCGTTCCCGCCGTTCCCGCCGGCCAGCAGCCGCTCCAGCTCCAGTACCGCCGGCACCGCGGCCGCGCCCCACTCCAGGCGCATGTCGTCGGCGCTGAGGCTCTGAATTGCACGCGCTCCGTTGATGGCGCTCACCAGCACCGCCAGCGTTGCGAGCGAGACCATCCCCTGCACGCCTGCCCAGCCCGCGTACGCTAGCGCCGCGCCGTACGTTGCCATGTCCAGCGCCACAGCTACGCTACGCGCCCGCGCACCGTGCGCCCGCTCGCGCCACACCCCACGCATCGCGCCCGCCCACTCCGCCGCGAACCGCGCGCTCAACCAGCGGGCCAGCCCAAACAGGCGCACTTCCTTGGCCGGCGCGGGGATCAGCGCCAGATCGCGCAAGTAGCTGGCGCGCCGCAGCAGCGTCGTGCTGCCCGCCTGCACCTTCACCGTGCGCAGGTACTCGCGCCGGTGTATCCGCGCTGCGTAGACCTGGACGGCCAGAGTGCCCGCGCCCAGCCACCACTGGAAGCTGCCCAGCATCAGCGCAAAACCAACGCTCTGCAGCCAGAGCGGTGCGACGTTCGCCAGCGCCGTCACCGCCTCTGCCGGCTTCCACCCCGCCGTGCCCACCTCCTGCGCTTGCGCGATGCGGTCCAGCATCGCCGGGTCTTCCAGGTGCGCGATCCCCACCGGCGTGCACACGGCGCACATCAGCCGCGCTTCCAGGTGCTGCTCCACGAGCAGCCCCAGCTGAGCCGCCACGATCCCCCGGATCGGGCCGATCAGCCGCTGCAGCACGAAGACCGCCGCCGTCAGTGCCAGCACGCCCAGCGCCGCCTCGGCTTCCGGCGAGCCGGCTCCCGCGCGCACCGCGCCGGGGATCGAGCCGACCAGCGCACCCGATGCCAGCGTGAACACCAGCGGCAGCGCCGCCGTCACCGCCACCAGCACGCCCAGCGCCGCCGCCAGCTGCCCACTCACCCGCGGCAGCAGCGCCATGAGGTGGAGTTGCCCCAGCGTCGCCGGCGAGACGCGCAAGCAGTGGCGCAGCCGCCGCGCGTCGAGCGCCCCCGCGTTCATCGTGTTGCTGGTCATCCTAACAAAATTAGATGAGAGCAGCCTATTTTCGGTATCCTTGGGTCACGGAGTCTCGGCATAAACAATGTCTCAGACGTCATCGCCGAGGTCGGCGGCCAAGAGACACGCAGCCATGGCGGTGGAGTAGGCTTGTGCGAATACTTGTGCTTGGTGGTACCGGCTTCGTCGGCCCCTACGTAGTGCACGGCTTGATCGCTCTGGGGCACACGGTGACGGTTGCGCACCACGGCACACACGAGGCCGACCTGCCGTCAGAGGTCGCGCACCTCCATCCGGACCCCGCGAAGTGGCTCGACCCAGAGAGCCGCCACCGGCTCGTGCGGCAGCTGGCACCGGACTACGTCGAGCGGTTTGCGGCCGAAGACCCCCTCTTCGCGCTGCGCTACCCCGCGTTCCTGCTGGACCCGGAGATTCAGGCGGAGGTGCGCCGCTTCACCCCGGAGGTCGCCCTGTACACGGTGCCCCGCGCGCAGGCAGACTCATACCTCGCTGTGCATGCACTCCGCGGCATTGCCCACCGCATTGTCGGCATCAGCAGCATGGACGTGTACCGTGCCTACGGGCGCATCCACCGACGTGAACCCGGTCCGCCAGACCCGGTGCCACTCTCCGAGGAAGCGCCCTTGCGCGAGCAGTTGTTCCCCGACCAACCAGGAGTGGAGAAGATCCTAGCCGAGCGCGTGTTGCTTGGCGAGCCAGCTCTGCCCGGCACCATGCTGCGCTGGCCGATGGTATACGGTCCGCGCGACCCGCTACACCGCCTCTTCGGATACCTGCGCCAGATGGACGCCGGCCGCCCCACGATCATGCTCGAAGCTGGCCGTGCGCGCTGGGGTGCCACGCGCGGCTACGCCGGGGACGTAGCCTTCTCGGCAGTGCTGGCAGCCACCAACGACCGTGCCGCCGGCCGCATTTACAACGTTGGTGAGCTGGACGCGGTAACCGAAGCCGAGTGGGTCCGCGCCGTTGGCCGTGCCGCCGGTTGGCGCGGCGAGGTTGTTGTCATTCCACCGGAAGACGCGCCCGCGCACCTGGTGCCCCAGATCGACACGGACCACCATTGGGTGGTGGACACTGCGCGCATCAGAGCCGAGCTGGGGTATGCCGAGGGCGTTGTGCCAGAGGAGGCGCTGCGGCGGACAGTCACGTGGGAGCGTGCCAATCCCCCACCGGCAGACCGGGTGCCTTCCGAGCAGGAGATGCACGCCCGCTACGCAGCCGAAGACGCACTCCTGCGGCGGCGTGTGGCGCGAACAGTCGAGTAGCGCGGGAGAGTAGTCCACCCGGACCACACGCTCACGTTTGATGTCTCCGCCCGGCTGGCGACCCTGGCGCGGCTCACGGGCACGCAGCTCCACCGCGCTACACGATGACCGCAACGGTCCATGCGGAGCCGTGCGTATCACACCGCAGATGTATCGACGCCAAGCGACCGTAGCCGTTCCGCCAGGCGCGTCGCAAGCTGATCGGCCGCCTCGGCGCGCGTTCCTGCTCCCAGCCAGACACCCTTATGCCGCAGGCGTTGCTTGTCCAGACTCACGCTGCCCGGCTTCAGCCTGAGCAGCGCCGTCCTGGCCCGCATCGGCCTGTCCCGCTTCGGCAGCGTTCGTGATCACGGCGTCGATCAGGCCGTACTCAAGCGCCTGCTCCGCGGTCAGGTAATAATCGCGATCGGTGTCGCGCTGGATGCGCTCTAGCGGCTGGCCAGTGTGCTTGGCGAGGATCTCGTTCAGACGCGCCCGCGTGCGCAGGATCTCGCGCGCCTCGATCTCGAGGTCGCTGGCCTGCCCGCCACGTGTGCCCTGTGCCCACGGCTGGTGGATCATGATCGTCGCGTTGGGCAGCGCGTAGCGGTTGCCCTTGCCTCCACCGGCCAGCAGCACCGCGCCAAAGCTCGCCGCCAGTCCGTAGCAGTAAGTGTGGATGCGCGCTTTGCCGCTCGACTGCACGTACTGCATCGCGTCGTAGATCGCCAGCCCCGCGTGCACGCCGCCACCCGGCGAGTTGATGTACAGCTGGATGTCACGGTCAGGATCCTCGCTGCGCAGCAAGAGCAGCTGCGCCACCACCGTGTTCGCCAGCTGGTCGTCTATCGCCGTGCCGATGAAGATGATTCGCTCGCGCAGCAGGCGCGAATAGATGTCCATGCCGCGCTCGCCGCGCGGAGTCGATTCGATGACATGAGGAACGAGGGCCATACAACACTCCGAATTGAAGAAGATTTGGGGACCCGCAAGCGCGGTAGGGCCGATCCCCCGGCCCTCACAGAATGCTAGCCCGCCCTGCGCTGAGCGTCAAGCCGCCACTGTCAGCAAACTTGCGCGCCCTCGGCTCAAGAACCCCTCGCCGTTCTGATGCGTGAACGGATCAGGCGCTGTCCACAGCCAGCACTACCCCCAGCCCGGCGGGATCGCGCAGCAGCACGCCGCCCGTGGCGCCCGCGTTAGCCGCGTCCGGCACGTCCTGCACCGGGAGCCCGGCGGCGCGCACCCGCGCCAGCACACGGTTGAACTCCGGCTGGTCCGGCAGACGCACCACGTAATACCGCAGCCCCGCCGATCCTTCCGGCTGCGGCGGGATGCCGCGCCCCTTCCAGACGTTGAACGCCACGTGGTGGTGGTAGCCACCCGCCGACACGAACACCGCCTGGCCAGGGAATGCCGCCGTCCGCTCGAACCCCAGTACGCCCTCGTAGAACCGGGACGCGGCCTCCAGATCCCCCACGTACAGGTGGATGTGGCTGAAGGTCGTATCTGGCGGCGGCCCGGCCCATTCCTCCGGCTGCCCCACCAGCAGCTGGAGCAGCGAATCGGTGTCCAGCGGCAGGTTTCCCTTGAACGGCGGCTGCCCCGGCCGGGACCACACCTCGCGCGGCGGGTCCCAGTTCAGCTCCACGGTATTCCCTTCCGGGTCGGGCAGGTAGATGGCCTCGGCCGCCGGCGCGTGGTGCACCAACCCCTCTACCGGCGTCTTCGTCTCGGCGATACGCTGCAGCCAGCGCGCCAGGTCCACCCGTTCCTGCACCACGAACGACATGTGATACATGCCGGCGGTACGGCCGGCAGACGGCGACGCCGGCCGCTCTGTGAGGCGCAGCAGGTCATGTGCCCCGGCGCCCAGTGCGACGAAGCGTCCGTCCGGTTGGTCTTCGCGCCGGTGCACCTTGAAGCGCAGCACGTCGGTGTAGAACGGCAGCACCTTGTCCAAGCTGTGCACGATCAGGTGCGCGTGGTCCAGCACCGTCTGCGGATCAAGTACCCCGGTTACTTCGTGCGCCTTCTGTTCCGTCGCATCTGCGCTGCGGACGTCTGCTGTCATCTGACTTTCACTCGTCTGGTCGCAAGGGGCGTACCACCCCTCGGTACGCCCCTTCCACACTTCACACCTTACGCCTGCTTGACTGCTTCGACTTCGAGGCTGATCTTGATCTCGTCGCCGACCAGAACGCCGCCGGTCTCCAGCGCCGCATTGTAGTGCAACCCGTAATCCTTGCGGTTGACCTTGGTCTTGGCGCTAAACGCCGCCACCGTGGTGCCGAATGGCGTGGGGGTGCTGCCCAGGTACTCGCCCTCCAGGGTCACGGGAAGCGTCGTGCCGCGGATGGTCAGGTCGCCGCGTACGGTCAGGTCGCTGCCGTCGAGCTCCACGCCGGTGCTCGTGAAGGTGAGGTAGGGGTGGTTCTCCGCATCGAAGAAGTCGGCCGATCGCAGGTGCGCGTCACGCGTGGACTCGCGCGTGTCGATACTGGCGGCGGGGATCTTCACTTCGACCCGTGAGCTGGCAGGGTTCGCCTCGTCGATCACGATGTCTCCCTCCACCTCGGTGAAGCGGCCCTTCACTGTGGAGATCATCAGGTGCTTCACGGCGAACTCCACGTGCGAGTGCGAGGCGTCGATCTTCCAGGTGGTGGCTGCCGGCGCGGCGACGCCCGTCTTATTGAGCTGAGTGGATGTGAGCGTGGTAGCAGTCATGGTCGTCTTCCCTTGCTGTGCTCGCACATTGCAAGCGTTGTGATTGTTACTGCGTGTTTCGCAGCGACAACCAAGGTATAGCACTCAACTATCGCTGTGTCAAGCGTTGCTGCTGCGTCGATGATAGTGGTGCTAGGATTGGGTGGCGGAGCGCGGCATTCTATTCGGTGCACGTCCGATCTGCGCGATAATGAGATGGTGCGAACAATGGCACAGGCATTGGTGGAGAGCGACAGCGCGGCTGCGGCATGCACAACGGCGAAGGCATGCGCGGCGGGAGAGACACTGCCGGGAGGCGACACCTTCTGCGGCGTGGCGGCAGCCGCCGAGCTGCTCGGCGATGCCTGGACCCTGCTGCTGGTGCGGGACCTGTCCAACGGTCCGCGACGGTTCAAGGAGCTTGAGGCGTCCACCGGCATCAGCCCGCGCGTGCTCACCGACCGCCTGCGCGCGCTGGTGAGCCAGGGCGTGATGACCCGCACAATGTTCCCGGAGATTCCGCCGCGTGTTCAGTACGAGCTGACGGACAAGGGCCGGGACATCCTGCCCCTGCTGGACGTGCTCCGCTCCTACGGCGATAAGTGGCTGCGGCCGTAGTCGCCTGCCTCGGCCCGCAGCGCACCGCTGTCTGCTTCCGGCGCCGGTTCCTCTAATGCGGGTGGCTCCATCCAGTCCACCGAGATGTGCGTCCCCTCGCCGGGCGCTGAGTGCAGCACGAACGCCGCGCCCACCGCGGCTGCCCGCTCCCGCATGACACCCATCCCCAGGTGGCCGCCCGGCACGTCCTTCGGGTTGAAGCCCCGCCCGTTGTCGCGCACGCGCAGCCGCACGCCTTCCGCGTGCCAGGAGAGCGTGACAAATGCTGCCGTTGCCCCTGCGTGCTTCACGGCGTTGTTGAGCGCCTCCTGTGTGATGCGGTAGAGCGAAATTTGCACGTCGGGCGGCAGCGCTGCCTCGCGCGCGCCGTCCACCTCAAGGCTGACCGGCAGCCGGGCCCGGCCGGTGACGGCCTCCGCCAGCTGGCGCAACAGGTCGGGCAGCGGCATCTCCAGCAGCACCGCCGGTCGCAGCTCCAGCAGCAGGGTACGCATCTCCGCCAGCGCACCTCGGGTCAGTTGGCGCAGCTCCTCCAGCCGGGGCAGCGCACTGTCCGGGTGACGCTGCCACAGCCGCGGCAGCACCTCGGCAATCAAGCTGGCGGAGAACAGCGTCTGCGTCACCGAATCGTGCAGCTCACGCGCCAACCGCTGGCGCTCGTCCAGCGTGGCGTGCTCCGCGCGGGTGCGCTCCGCCTCATACAGGCGCGCATTCTCCACCGCGGCCGCGGTGGCGCGCTCCACGGCGTCGCGCAGGCGCACGGGGTCGCGCACCAGCGAATACACCAGCAGCGCCAGTAGCAGCGCCACCACGCCGCCACTGACGCGAATCCATACCAGCGACTGCGTACTGGAGGACCAGCCGATGCGCGGCGCCGCCGCCAGCTGCCAGCTGCCAGTCGGCAGCGAGATATCCAGCGTCTCCGGACTCTGCTGGAACAGCTCCGGCCGGCCGTAAAACACCTCGCCGTCCGCGCCCCAACCGTCAGCGCCACGCAGCGCGTACTCCAGCGGTGACGTGGAATCCACTAGCCCCGCCTCGCCCAGCAGCGACCCGACGTGGAACACCACCAGCGAGAGGCCCCACACCCGTCCCGGCTGCCCCGCGCGGCCGCCCTCGGTGACCACGGACGGCCCGACGTAGTCAGGCGGCGTGCCCGGGCCCGGCTCGGTGTACGGCAGGATGATCGGCTGCCGCGCGATCAAGCCGACCCCTCCCTGCACCAGCTCGTACGGACCGGCTAGCACGAACTGCCGGCCCAGCAGGGCGCGCCGCACCGCGTCCCGCTGCTCCGGGATCGCCAGAAGGTCCATCCCCAGGGTCGCCTCGTTGCCCTCTACCGGGTAGGTGTAGATCACCTCCGCGTCTTCGGAGAGCGACACGCTACGGATGCCGGGCTGCACCGCCAGCAGACTGCGCGAGAAGGCGTCCAGCGCGGCGCGGTCCGTGGTGGGGCCGTTGGGGTTGGCCACGACGAACGCCGCCAGGCCGCGCGCCATCTGCACCCGAGACGAGAGCGCCTGTTCCAGCTTGGCGCGCGCCTCGCCAGCCTCCAGGCGCACTTCGGCGCGGTGCGCCCGCAGCGCCCGGTCGCGCTCGCCCTGGTCCACGAAGGCGACGGCGGCCAGCGCCGAGACCGCTGCGAGCAACGCGGCCGCCAGGGGCAGCAAGTGGCCACGCAGCCAGGCCATCACGATCCCGTCAGCGACCGGTCAGCGCACCAGCTTCGTCTGCAGCGCGATCGCGACGGCCTCGGTACGGCTGGACGCGTCGAGCTTGGACAGGATGCTGCTGATGTGGAACTTCACCGTAGCCCGGCTCACCACCAGCCGCTCGGCAATCTCCGGGTTGCTGATGCCCTCCACCATCAGCGCCAGCACCTCGCGCTCCCGCTCGGTCAGATCTGCCCCGGGCGAGCGCGGCGCGGTCGCGGCGTGGATCAGCGCCTGCTGCGCTTCCGGGGCGAGCGTGGGCTTTCCGGCGCGCGCGGCGCGGATGGCCCGCGCCAGCTCGTCCGCCGTCACGTTTTTGAGCAGGTAGCCGATCGCGCCCGCTTGCAGCGCGCCTTTCACCAGGTCATCCTCGGGGAAGCTGGTCAGCGCGATCACCTGCACGTCCGGGTGCTGCTGGCGGATGGCGCGCGTCGTCGCCGCGCCGTCCATCTCCGGCATCACCAGGTCCATCAGCACCACGTCCGGCCGCATCTCTCCGCACAGTCGCACGGCGTCGCGGCCGCTGCCGGCCTCGCCGACCAGCTCCAGGTCGTCAAAGGCGAGCAGGAAAGCCGATAGTCCACTGCGCACTACCGCGTGGTCGTCCACCAGCATGACGCGGATTGCGGTCCCGTCTGCGCTTGGCGCCCCGGCGCCGGTCGTCTGACGGCCGCGCAGCACGGCCATCCCTCCAGAAGCGTTCATCCCGCCTAAAGTATCGCTCCTTTGGTGGGCCTGGCGCCGGGCAGTGGGCCGTCTGGCGTATTCGACACCCTAGACCACGGAAATCGCACCGTTCGCCCGCATCGACGCCAGCACGTCCAGCAATCGGTCCGGTGGGTCACCACGATAGTGGAAACCGTCCGCCCCGGCCGCGAGCGACGCGTTGCCGGCTTCCGGGCGCCCGCTTACCGCGATGACCTTCACCGCGGGGTGCGCGCGCTTCAGCGCCGCCAGCTGTGCCGGCGCGTCCAGGTCCGGCAGCTCCCAATCGACGAGCACCACGTCCGCACACACCCCGGCAGCGCCGGCGGCCCCGGCAGCCTGGGCCAGCGCGCCGGCGGCTGCCACCTCCCCTACCACGGCGAAGCCCAGGCCCTGCTCCAGCAAGAGACGCAGCGCGGAGCGGATGCTTGAGTCGTCGTCGGCGAGGAGCACGCGCATGCTGTCTCAAGCATGGCAGCCAGCGGCGCTAACCGCGTCGGACGGCCGGCCAGACCTCGCCTGGCCACCTGGCTAGTCTTCTCGCCAACAATCTCACTGGCATTCCCCATCCACGTCACCCTGTTTCCCGGTTTCCACCGTCGTTTCACCGGGCGCGAACGGTTCCTTCACCCAAGCAGCCTATTCTGATGACCATGAAGAACCCGTTCGCCTCCTCCCTCACGTACGCTCACCCCGGCGCTCCGGTGCGCGAGCCGGTCAACCCCCGCATGGGCCAGCTGCTGGCAGAGATCGACCGCACGGGCACGCTCTCGCCGCAGTCGCTCTCACTAGTGAAGCGCGATCCCAAGAGGTTCAGCCCTGACGAGCTGCGGGAGCTGATCACCGCCATTGGCACCGCCAGCCTGCGCGGCGCGTTTTCGTCACCCATTGCCATGGGTGGCGCCCTGGTGCACAGCCCCCGTGCGTTCTAATCACCACGCCCGCGCTGTGGCAACGTGTGACCCCTCACCGCCACGCGATGAGGACCACACCGGCCAGAGCGCTGACGACGCCGAACGCCTGTGCGCCGGAGAGGCGCTCCTGCAGGAACATGCGCGCCAGGGCGATAGTCGAGATTGGGAACAGCGACGAGAGCACCGCCGCCAGCGGGCCAATCCCGGACGTGCTGGCAGCGGCGTAGAGCGCATTGGCGCTGACATCTAGCGTTCCCGCAAGCGCTAGCGTGCCGGCACTGGTAGGTGACATCACCAGGCGCGGACGCAGCGCGGCGGCAACCACCAACAGAAGGACAGTGGAAACCGCCCGCTGCACCAGCACGGGCCAATACGGGTCCTGTCCCGCAGCGTCGCTGGCGTAGCGCAGCACGACGTAATAGAGACCGAAGCCAGCTGCAGCGAGCAGGCCGAAGGAGGCACCGGCGGCGAGGCGAGCCGCGTGCCCGGTCGCGCCCACCCCATCTTGAGGCGCTGATGGCCTCGAGGCAACGGCGACGCCGAGCAACGCCAGCGCCACGCCAGCGCCCTGCAGCGGCGTGGGACGCTCACCCGTGAGTAATCCCACCACTACCGGGATAACGGCGCCGGTGGCGGAGATGGGAGCGACGATGCTGATCAGCCCCACGGCCATACCACGGAAAAGCGCGGCCAGTCCCCACAGGCCGGTGAACGAGGCGAGCACACCGTACGGCAGGAACGCCCAATCAGATGGGACACCTCGCCACAGCGCCAGTGCCAGCATCAGCGGCACGCCGGCCGCCTGCGAAACCAGCAGTACCGTCGGCAGCGGCAGCCGGCGACCCAGCAGCCCGGACAGGAAGTCGCCGCTGCCCCAGGAAACCGCCGAGCTGAGCGCGAGCAGGATGCCGAGCATGCACTCCTGAAACGCGCCTGCCTGCTCCGTATCATCCCGCGACACCCGGACGTGCGCGGGACTTGTCTCCCGCCACGTTGCCGGAGCGGGCAAGCCCCACATCCCCGATTCTCGACACCAACCAGGAAGGCGTGACCACAGCAATGGACCCGGCAGAGCGAGTCCCTCTAGGGAAGACACCACTGCGCGTCAGCCGGCTGAGCCTGGGCGGGGCGCCGTTCGCCCAGCTGCCGGAGGAGAGCGGCGAGCAGACCACGCACGAGATCGTGCAGCGCGCGTTCGCGCTGGGCATCCGCGCCTTCGACACCGCGCCGCTGTACGGCGCCGGCAGATCCGAGCGCTGGGTGGGCGCCGCCCTGCGCCAGCTCCCACGCGACGAGATTGTCGTCGCCACCAAGGTCGGGCGCTTGGTCCGCCCCGACGAGCAGGGCGCCGCGAAGCCGCAGTTCGACTTCAGCTTCGACGCTACGCTGCGCTCGCTGGAGGAAAGCCTGGACCGTCTGGGGCTGGATCGAGTGGACGTGCTGCACATCCACGACCCCGACCAGCACTACGACGATGCCATCGCGGGCGCGTATCGCGCGCTCGACCGCCTGCGCAGCGAGGGGACTATCAGCGCCGTAGGCGCAGGGATGAACCAGGCGGCCATGGAGGCACGCTTCGCACGCGAAGGAAACTTCGACGCCTTCCTGCTGGCCGGCCGCTACACGCTGCTCGACAACGCCACCGCCTTGCCCGAGCTGCTGCCACTGTGCGTGGAGAAGCGCATCAGCCTCTACATCGGCGGCGTCTACAACAGCGGCATCCTGACCAACCCCGTGCCGGGCGCCAACTTCAACTACCGGCCCGCCGCGCCCGAATGGGTGGAAAAGGCGCAGCGCCTCAAGGCGGTTTGCGACCGCCACGATACGCCGCTGATGGCCGCCGCCATCCAGTTCCCGGCGGCGCATCCCGCCGTCGCGACAGTGCTCACCGGCGTCCGCTCAGTCGCCGAGCTGGAAGAGAACGAGCGGATGGCCCGCCACGCCGTGCCCGCGGCCCTGTGGGCCTCACTCAGGGAGGAAGGACTGATCGCTGAGGAAGCACCTACACCGGCCTAGTGCCAGGCTGAGAGGTAGTCCTGGCCGGCGGGGATGTTGCCCATCGGGAACTGGGCGAACCAGTCCACGAACTCGGCCACCACCCGCCGGTCGTCCACGCCGTCCAGCACCATCGCCTCCAGGCACGCCTGAGGGATGGGGCCTTCCTCCAGCACCTCCTGGTGGTGCTCGTTGCGCGACGGGCGCGGATCGGTCACGTACGCCAGGTACGCGTCGGTCAGCGCTTCTCGGTCGACCTCAAGCTGTACGCGGATGAAGCGGCTCATGAGAAGATGCTCCTGGTGCTCCGCTGATAGGCTATCACCAACAGACGCATGGCGAAACCCACCGACATCCACGTCACCGGCGCAGCACTGTACTTCCTGCCGGTAGAAACTCGCGTGCCGCTCAAGTTCGGCACCGAAACCCTGACCTCCGTGACCTGCGCCCGCGTGCGGCTGCGCGTGGCCGCTGCTGACGGCAGCACCGCCGAGGGCTGGGGCGAGACTCCGCTCTCCGTGCAGTGGGTCTGGCCGAGCAGCCTACCGTACGAGGAGCGCCACGAGGCGCTCAAGGCGTTCTGCACCGGCCTGGCGCTGGCGTGGGGCAAGCACGAGACGAGCGGCCACGCGCTGGAGGTGGGGCACGCCTTCCTGGAAGAGCGGCTGCCGGAGTTGCTGGCGGACTTCAACGCGCGCCGCGCCCGCCACGGCATGGCCGAGCCGATGCCCTACCTGGCGGCGCTGGTGTGCTGCTCGGCATTCGACATCGCATTGCACGACGCCTACGGCCAGCTGGTGGGCGTGCCGGTGTACCAGACGTACACACCCGACTTCCTCACCACCGACCTGGCGGCATTCCTCACGCCCGCCGCGGACGTGGACGTCTCGTTCGCCGGGAAGTACCCCGCGGACTTCCTGGTGACGCCCCGCCCGCAGGCGCTGCCCGCCTGGCACCTGGTGGGCGGTAAGGACCCCATCACGCCCGACGAGCTGGACGGCAGCGAGCCCGACGACGGCTACCCCGTGCTGCTGCGCGACTGGATCCGGCGCGACGCCCTCAAGTGCCTCAAGGTGAAGCTGCGCGGCAACGACGCGGCGTGGGACTACCAGCGCCTGGTGATGGTGGGGCAGATCGCGGAGGAGGAGGGCGTGGACTGGCTGACCACCGACTTCAACTGCACCGTCACCGACCCCGCCTACGTCAATCAGATCCTCGACCGCCTGCTGTGGGAGCACCCGCGCACGTACGGCATGATCCTGTACGTCGAGCAGCCCTTCCCCTATGAGCTGGAAGAGGACCGCATAGACGTGCACAGCGTCTCAGCGCGCAAGCCGCTCTTCATGGACGAGAGCGCGCACGACTGGCGGCTGGTGAAGCTGGGGCGCGAGCTGGGCTGGACCGGCGTGGCGCTCAAGACGTGCAAGACGCAGACGGGGGCGCTGCTCAGCCTGTGCTGGGCCAGGGCGCACGGCATGACGCTGATGGTCCAGGACCTGACCAATCCGATGCTGGCGCAGGTGCCCCACGTGCTGCTGGCCGCCCACGCCGGCACCATCATGGGCGTGGAGACCAACGGCATGCAGTTCTACCCCGAAGCCTCCAACGCCGAGGCCGCCGTCCACCCCGGCATCTACCGCCGCCGCGGCGGCCAGGTGGACCTCTCCACCGTGCGCGGCCCCGGCTTCGGCTACCGGCTGGCCGAGATCCACCACCCACTCCCTGAGCCAGTCGTGTCAGTCGGCTAAGCCGACCGGCTGTGTAACACGCACCGCGCTGCCGTCGTACTGATACAAGAGGACCAACCGTGCAGACGCTGGTGGCGGAAGGGAAGGCGCGCCTGGGCGCGCTGGTGGGGTTCATCAGCCTGATCTGGCTCAGCGAGGTGGTGGACCAGCTGCTCCTGGGCGGCAGCCTGGACCGGCTGGGCATCCGTCCGCGCGAGGCATCCTGGCTGTGGGGCATCGTGCTCGCGCCGTTCCTGCACGGCGGGTTCGCCCACCTGATAGCCAATACCGCGCCGCTGTTCGTGCTCGGGTGGCTGGTCATCCTGCGCCAGAGCCTCGACTTCTTCCTGGTCACCGCCATCGTCACGCTGCTAGGTGGCCTGGGCGTCTGGCTGTTCGCTCGCCCCGGCACCATCCACGTCGGCGCCAGTGGCGTCGTCTTCGGCTACCTGGGTTACCTGCTGGTCCGCGCCTGGCGGGAGCGCAGCCCCACCGCCGTCATCCTCGCGCTCGTCGCCGGCTTTCTCTACGGCGGCGCCCTGTGGGGCGTGCTCCCCACCCGGTCAGGCATCTCCTGGGAAGGCCACCTCTTCGGCTTCGCGGGCGGCGGCGTGGCGGCCCGCTTCCTCACCGGCAAGAAGGTCACTCCGCTGCCGCCGCTTGCCGCAGCGCGCCTGCGCTGACACCTGCGCCCGGCATTTCGGCGCAGCCTCAGTCCCGGTCGCTCACGCCACCAGGCCCTCACGCCAGTCCGGCGCCGTCCACGTCCTTGAAGGCCCAGGCCGGCGCACCCTTCAGCAGCCGCTCGACCTCATTCACCTGGCGACGTACCGCGGCGGCTCCCCAATGTTTGGGCGCCACGTTGGTCAGCGTCAGCCGGTAGAGCATAGTGTGGTACGTCCCCTCCCGCGCGAACGCCGCGTCCGGCCGGCCGCCGTCCAGGTACGCCTCCCAGAACGCCGGCGGGTGCATGCAGTCGCCCATGGACTTCATCACGGTGGAGAACTCGGAAGCAGCCGACCCGACTCCACACCACTCGAAGTCGATGATCGCCGCCACCTCCCAGCCGTCCGGGCCATCCGGCTCTCTCGCTGCCCCTGCCGGCGCGGTGCGCGGCCTGACCAGCGCATTCCACAGCGACAGGTCGTGGTGCAGCAGCACCCGCCGCGGCCGCCGCGGGGCCACCTCCAGGTGTCACGCCAGCCAGCGTTCCACCTCCCGCGCGAGCTCTTTCCCCAGCGCACCCGTCGCGCACGCGCGCTTCAGCGCTTCTGCTCCCGCGCGCGCCACGTGCTCGCGCCAGTCCTCGTCCGCGCCCAAAGAGTCGCGTGCGGCATTCCAATCACCGTATAGGGCACCCGGCACCGGCACCGCGTGCAGATCGCTCCGAGACGGCGCGGCCAACCAGGCCCAGCACCCACGCCTCCTTCACCACCGTCGGGTACTCGGGCTCACGGGTATTCATCTTGAGCACCGCCTGCCCGGCGGCCGTATCGAGCAGCAGCACCGGGTTGACGATGCCGCCCTCCAGCTTGCGCCAGTCGGTCAGCGTGCCCAGATCGTGCCGCTCGGCCATCGCCTGCAGCTGATTCGCGTCAGGCACATATACCGCGCCCGCAGCGCCTTAGCCGTCGCCACTCTCGCTCTCGATCATGCCGCCCTATCGTAGACGCCCCATGCCATCGTCCGCCCGCGCTTGGCGCAAGACCGGCGGAGGACGACGCGACCCGCTGGCCAGCTACGGAACGCCCACGGTGAGACCAAACTGCCCCGAAAATCTGCCCGGCTCTGCCGCTCTATATCTACGGGAGAGGTCGCGCTATGTCAGCCGGCGGTACAGCAGCCGGCGCCCTCCGCACCTCCACAGCCGCAGAGGGACTACAGTGCCTTTGTACCTTCCACCGTGTGGGCAGGGACACAAAAGGACACATTGGGACACAATAAGAGCCGCCCGGGGTAACGACTATCAGGCCAAGAAAGGAGGCCCACAGGGCCTTCGCTGTTCGGATGTGCTCGCCAGCGGCTCAGTACCCCTGCCCCAGCGTCACCGGCTGCCCGCGTTCGGCGGACAGCTGGCAGGCGTAGGTCAGCTCGAACGTGCGCATGCCGTCGTCGTAGTCGGAGAGGATGCCGCTGCGGTCGCCGCTCTGGATGGCCTGCACGAACACACGGTTCATCTCTAGGTTCGGGTCGCCCTCTGCCCTGACCTCTTCCTGCTGGCGCTCCGGGCGCATCACCGTCAGCGAGCCGGCGCCCGCCATCAGCGTCATGTTCTTCGCCACGATGTGCACCGAGCCGGCCACGTTGGCCGGCGAGCCCTGCCCCGGCTGCAGCGCGCACGTGTTGACGATGGAGCCCACCGCGCCCCCCGCGAAGCGCACCGCCACCGAGTTCACGTCGAAGATGTCCAGGTCAGGCACGTCGGTCAGCAGCTGCGTGTTGCCGTAGGCAAAGACCGACTCGACCTCGCCGACCAGGTAGCGCATTAGGTCCACGCCGTGCGTGTGCTGCTCCACGAGCATGCCGCCCGAACGGTCCTGCACACGCCACCATGCCGTCCCCGGCAGCCCCCCCATGCGGATGGCGATCGCCAGACCAATCGGCACGCCCTCCAGCGTCTTGCGCGCCGCCTGCACCGCCGAGGAGTAGCGCGACTGGTAGCCCACCGCGGTGATCACCCCGGCCTCGCGCGCGTGCGCGGCGATCTCGCGCGCGGTCACCATGTCGATCGCCACCGGCTTCTCGACGAACAGGTGCTTTTTGGCGTCCAGGACGGCGTGCTCGATCTCGCCGTGCGCGAACGGCGGCAGGCTGACGTACACGGCGTCCACGTCAGTTCCATCCAGCAGCCGGCGCACGTCTCTGTAGGTTGCCGGGTTGAGTGCGCCGGCCCGCTCCATCGCATCCGCGTCCCCCGTCTGGGCAGTGCGGCTCTGCACCCGTTCGATCGCCTGCTGGCAGCGCGCCTCGTCGATGTCGCACATCGCCGCGATCTCCGCATCCGGAACCTGGACCAGGTCCAGTAACTCGCGCACCGTCCGCCCGCCCGCTCCCACGAAACCCAATCGTACCGCCATTTTTTGTTCCTCCTCACTCTCACGCGGCCGTCTCGGCCGCTGTGTCCGCGAGTCGTGAGTATGGTGGATTGAGGCACCCACTCGCCGTTTATTCCGGGCAGCAACGCCTGCGAACCTCCCCTTCCCTTTAGGTGACCGCAGGGCGTCAGGGGGTGGAGGTGCGGGGCCGGGGGTTAGGTAGAACGGTTCTTCACGTGCGCATCGAAGAAGGCGACTGAGCGGTTGAGCGCCACGGAGAGGTTGCGCGAGACGTCGTGATCATCCCCTGCATACGTGAAGAGCTCCACGTGGCCCCCCACCTCGCGGATCTGGCGATCCAGGTTGATGGACATCTGCACCGGCACGCTTGTGTCAACCGTGCCGTGGTGCAGCTGCACCGGGCCGGACAGATCTCGTAGGTAGGTGTTCGCGGAGATGGACGCCCAGAAACCGGGATTCTGCTCCGGCGTGCCGTAGTAGCGCAGCAGCTGCGTTCGCCAGGGGCCCGGTTGGGTGGTCGTCGGCGTCGCGGTGAGCGCGGCCAGCGGGTTACGGTTGCCCCAGTTGAAGAGCAAGTCCGGGTACGATCCCACCACGCCACCCCAGATCACGCCCGCCTTGACCTCCGGCGAGATGACCATGGAGCGCAGCGTGATGTAGCCGCCCATCGAGTGGCCCCACATCGCCATCCGGTTGGGATCGGCATCCGGGTGGCGGCGCACCGAGTTGAAGCCATTGAGCACGTCGGTGACGTAGTCGTCGTTCCCGTACCCGCCGCGCGCCTGACCCTCCGACGACCCGTGGCCGCGGTAGTCCGGGCGCAGCAGCATGTACCCATTGCGCGAGAAGGCGTCGGTGTAGGCGATGTAGCGCTCGGTGGTGCGGTACTGTGCCGGCGCGATGAAGCCGTGGTTGAACACGATCACCGGCCACCCAGTCGGCGGTTTCGCTCCGCGTGGGATGGTCAGCAGCGCGAAGTTCTTCAGCCCATCGGTGCGATACGACACGATGAACCGATCGTAGTTGGCGCCCGGAGCCAGCGTCTGCTCCACCATCATGTCGCTGCCGGGGTAGTCTCGCGAGCGCGCCGCCGCGATGGAGAGCGGGTGCGGCGGCTGCGCGGTGGGTGTGGGCGCGACGGTGGGAAGTGCAGTGGGTAGCGGCGCGACCGTGACGGTAGGTGCCGCCGCCGTCGCGGGCGCCGGTACGACTACCGTGGGCTGCACCGCCACATCGGCCGGGCGCACTCCCGCTCCGGCGCCCGTGCCCGCCGGCGGCTGCGCCGCCGGGTGCGCCTGGTTGGACAAGCTGCAGGCCGCCAGCAGGGCGCCGGCCGCAAGCGACATAGCCAGGCGCAACGCTGCGTGTGCTGCCAAGCGCCGCGGTACCTGGGGCGCCTCACGCGCCGCGCTGTGCCTGATCACGTTGGACCTCGCTCTCCTGCGTTGTGCGCTGCCGTGCGCTGCCGGAGCCCCACTCCCATCATACCGGCCGGGTCAGCCAGCTACCGTTCGCGCGCAGTACACTCCGCCGATGCAGCGCCTCTGGACCCCCTGGCGCATGGGCTACGTCGCCGGCACTGCCGAATCGGCGCAGTCCTCGCGGCAGAGTCACTCCGCGCCAAAGGCTCGGCGCGAGCGGCCCTCGCGCAAGGTGGACACCCCGGCAAAGCTAGACCAGCCGCCGCCGCACCCCGAACAACGAGACCAACAGGCGTGCTTCCTGTGCGCTATCGCAGCCGCGCCGGAGCAAGACGCAGAGCAGCTGGTGCTCCAGCGCGGCGAGCACGCGCTGGTGCTGCTCAACCTGTACCCGTACAACAGCGGCCACTTGATGGTGGCGCCTTACGCCCACGGCGGAGATTTGACGCAACTGCCGTCCGAGACGGGCCACGAAGTGTTCGACCTAACGCAGCGCGCTGTCGCCGCGCTGAGGGACGAATACCAGCCAGACGCCTTCAACGTCGGCCTCAACCTGGGACGCCCCGCGGGCGCCGGTCTGCCCGACCACCTGCACGTGCACGTCGTGCCACGCTGGAACGGCGACACCAACTTCATGCCGGTGCTTAGCGAAACCAAGGTCCTCCCTGAGGCGCTGGACCAGACCTGGGCACGCCTGCGCCCGCGTTTCCAGCAGAACGCCACCAGTATATTCCCGACGCCGCGGCCGGGCAGCGGCCCGGGCAATGTGTCCCTCTCCCACAGGAGAGGGACAGGCCAAAGGCCAGGTTGAGGTCCACCGTCCCATGTCCACCACGATCCAGGCGTCCTCGACACGGACCTACCAGGTCAAGATTGGCAAGCAGATAGCCGACTTGTCGGAAAGCTCGCTGCGCTTCTACCGCCAGATTGGCGTGGAAGAGGTGGGGGTGCCCTCGCGCTACGTTGACACCCCACGCTCCAGCCGGCCACTGGTTCCACCGGCGCAAGAGCGCCCGCACGGACCGCAAGCGCCGGCATACGACCGGGAAGAGCAGCGCCGCATCTGCGACCGCGTGCGTGCCTTCGCCCTGGAGCCAACCACCATTTCGCTCCCCCTCTCGGGCCGTATCGTGATGGGCCAGCACGGCCGCGATGACGACCTGGCCACTGTCCGGCGCTGCATCCAGGTGGTGGGCGCCGCCGGTCTGCGCACACTGACGTACAACTTCACCGCTCTGCGGGCCTCCGCCGGCTACTACCTGGTGGAAGGGCGCGGTGGCGCGGCCTACCGCGCCTTTGACAATACGCGCATCGCCGACCTGCCACCCATCCCTGCCGTGGGCACGCACACGCGTGAGGAGATGTGGGATCGCCTGGAGTACTTCCTCAAGGCAGTCGTCCCCGCCGCGGAAGACGCCGGAGTGCGGCTGGCGCAGCATCCCTGTGACCCTCCGGTGCCGGTCTTCCGCGGCGTCGCCCAGCCGGTCCGCACATTGGCCGACCTTGAGCGCCTGGTCACGATCGTCGACAGCCCGGCTAACACGCTCTTCCTGGATACCGGCGTGCTCACCGAGATGGGCGAGTCGGCGCCAGATGTGATCCGCGCCTTCGGACGGCGCGGCCGGATCGGCATGGTCCACTTCCGCAACGTGCGGGTGCTGGAGCCGTACACGCGCTACGTGGAAACCTTCCATGACGACGGCGATACTGACATGGCGGCGTGCATGCGCGCGTTCTTCGAGAGCGGCTACGACGGCATGGTCGAGCCAGACCATACCCCCGGCATCGTCGACGATACGCTGGACCACCACGCCGGTTGGGGCTTCGCCGTCGGGCAGCTCGTCGCCCTGCGGAACGCCTTTGGCGGTTAGTACTGCCTGACACCACCTCGCTTGGCTGTGCTCGTGCTTCTCCCTCTGGCCGCCGCACTCGCACGACCAGACACACGTGCCCGGGCGTGCGCTGGCACGCCGCCTGCTTTACATCATGGGCGACGAGCATGCCCGGGAGCGAGCGAGCGATGACAGGTCAACGTCGTGGTGGTCTGCTGGGCGAACTGTGGGCCTACCTTGCCGGCCTGCTGCTTCCGGTAGGCGGATTGCTGCTGGCGTTGATCCTGGCGCTGGGGAGCGGAGTAGGCGACCCGCCTCCCGTAGCCGGCTGGCAGGGACGCGCCATGACAGAAGCCGCGCCATCGTCACCGCTTGCGGTGGCTTCGTTGGCTGCACCAGCAGCGCCCGCCGTCAAAGCCGTGGGCACTGCCGCTGAGTCCCGCACGCAACAGGCCGATGCGCCCGCGCAGGTGCAGGCACAGGCTCGGAGCTCCGCTGTGGAAGTAGCTGGCATACAGATACGGCCGCTACTTGGCGATGCAGAGCAGCCCGACACGCCGCTCATGATGCTGGGCGCGGGGCTCATCACCATGGTGTTGGGCGTGGCGATCCGGCAGCGCGGGCAGCCGCCCGCACACGCCCGCTACATCAGCGCCACTCACTGAGCGGCCCACTGAGCGGTTGACGGGGCGGTATGCTCACGCGCGATGAACCGCGCGGTCCTGGTAGGGACGGGGAGCATTGCCCGGCAGCACGTGGCGGCGGTGGCGGAGTGCACCGGCCGGGTGGAGCTGGTGGCGGCGCTAGACCTGGATCGCGCGCGCTGTGAGACGTTCTGTGCGCAGCACGGCATTCCACGCGCCTACGACGACCTGGACACGCTGCTCGCCGCAGAGCGACCGGACCTGGTGCTGATCTGCACGCCACCTGCCTCGCACACTCGCTTGACCGTCCGCTGCCTGGAAGTAGGCGCCTGGGTACTGTGCGAAAAGCCGCTGTGTGGCTCGCTGGCCGACCTTGACCAGATTGACGCGGCCGCGCGCCGCAGCGGCGCCGTCTGCTCCAGCGTGGTGCAGAACCGCTTCAGCGGCGCCGCGCGCCACGTGAAGCAGCTCATCGAGGCGGGTGAGCTGGGCCGGCCGCTGGTGGGCCACTGCGCCACGACGTGGCATCGCACGCAGGCGTATTACGACGTGGCCTGGCATGGCCGCTGGCAGGAAGCGTTCGGCGGTCCCACCATGCAGCTTGGCATTCACACCATGGACCTGTTCCTCTGGCTCTGGCCCGACTGGGCGCAGGTCTTCGCCAGTGCCGCCACGCTGGACCACCGAATGGAGGCGGAAGACGTGTCGGTCGCCGTGGTACACCACGCCTCCGGCGCGCTCACCACCGTGGTGAACAGCGCGGTCTCGCCGCGCCAGGAGACACGGCTGCGCCTGGACTTCCAGCACGCCACCGTTGAGGCGGTCTACCTCTACCGCAACACCACTCCAGACTGGCAGATAACGCCGCCTGCGCAGGCGGCGCCTTCCACCACAGTGCCCGGCGATACCGTCGCCCCCCGGATGGCACTACCCGATGCACCGGCGGCCTCCCATGGTGCGCAGCTGGCTGAGCTGATCGACGCCATGGAGCAAGGTCGGCGCCCGCTGGCTAGCGGTGATGAGGTGCGCCGCACACTGGAGTTCTGCAGCGCCCTCTACAAGTCGTCGTCTACGGGACAGCCCGTACGCCGCGGGGCCATCACCCCGGACGATGCCTACTACCGCTCGGTGAATGGCCATCCGCTGACCTGAGCAGGCTGGATCCGGGCCGCACCAGCAGGGAGGCCAAGACCGTCACCGCTCGTGCCAGGCCGCCAGCAGCTCGGCTTCACGATCCAGGGTCAGCCCTGCCTGCACTGCCTGCACGGGTACACCTGCAGGCAGCGTGGCGTCCCACGCCAGAGTGTCGCGGATGGTGTCCTCCAGCGGCCGGAACGTCAGGCCAGCCGCAATGGCACGCGTGCAGTCGATATGCACCATGCCAGCCAGCGACGCATCGCTCTCCGGCACCAGCGCCGGCAGGTCTTGCCAGTAACGCACACCGCGCTCGAGCAGGAACGCTTCGTCTACCCAGGTGAAGCACGCATCGCTGCCACTGACGGCCCTGCTGGTCTGGAGCACTTCGCCGATAGTGAGCGGCGCGGCCAGGCCGGTGGCGTTGAAGGTGCCGGCAGTTCCTTCTTCCACGCAGCGCACCGTCCACGCCGCCAGGTCGCGCGCATCGATAACCTGCACCAGCTCTCCCGGATGGCCCGGCGCCAGCAGCTCACCACCCTGCGCCACGCGCCGCGGCCAATACGTGAAGCGACCGGTCGGGTCATGCGGCCCCACGATCAGCCCCGGCCGGACGATCAGCCCGCGCCCGGGAAGCGCGCCTTCCACCTCGCGCTCGCACAGCACCTTGAGCGGACCGTATGTGGCGCCGGTGATCTCCTCCACCTGCGGATCGTCCAGCCGTCCCACAGCGTGGTCTTCCGTGATAGGCCACCGGGAGGGGTCTGCGTACACCGAGATGGTTGAGACAAATACATAGCGCTCGCACGCGTCTGCGAGCAGGCGAGCCGATGCTCCGACACTACGTGGCACATAGCCAGACGTGTCGATTACTGCATCCCAGCGCCTACCCCGTAGCGCCTCCAAATCGCCGTCACGGTCGCCGCGCAGCTGCTCCACATCTGGAAAGAGGTCAGGGTTGCTCCACCCTCTGTTGAACAGCGCCAGTTGGTGGCCACTCGCCTTCGCTGCGTCGACGAGGTGCCGCCCCAGGAAGCGGGTCCCTCCAAGGATCAGAATCTTCATGGTCGCGTCAACATCCCCGGTCGTCAGCTTCAGTCTCACCACCTCAGCACATGGACCACTCCCGATCAGACGGGAGCACCAGCCAACTCACGTGACCCTTCGCCTCCCCGCACGCCTCTTTCTCTGATCGGCTGACTCAGCCAATTACGCGCTGCGCGCGCAGCGTCGCCAGGAACGTTTCCGCCAGCGACGCGTAGCCGGCCTCGCTGGGGTGCAGCCCGTCCGGCCCAATGTACTCCGGGTGCTCGGCCACGCGCCAGCCGCGGTAGAGGTCCACCAGGACCGCGCCGTGCTTGTGCGCGGCGCCCGCGATGGCACGGTTCCAGCTGCCGGCCACGGTGCGCCGCACGATCTCCGGCACGCCCCACGGGTCCAGGAAGTCCGCCGGGTAAGGCACGTTACCCACCGCCACCACCGCCCGCGTCTTCGTCCGCAGCTCGCCCAGCAGGTAGTCCAGGTCCGCGCGGTACTCGCTCAGCCCCACGCCCCCCAGCACGTCGTTCACCGCCAGCCAGATGGTGACCAGGTCCGGCTGCGCCTCGATCGCCCGCGGCAGCTGTTGAGCCAGCGCTTGGCGCAGCGTGCTGCCGCCCCACCCCAGGTTGATCAGCCGCGACGGCTGCGGCAGCTTATTGTTGAGCAGCGGCACCCACCCACGCCGCGCCCTATCCGCGATACCAAAACCCACCGTGTCTGAGGCGCCAACTGCCACGTAGGTGAGCGGTCCGTTCTGCGCGTCCAGCGGCGTGCGCTCCAGCGCGGCCGGCGCCGGCCGCCGCAGCGGCGCAACCACCAACGCCAGCGGGCCCAGTGCATCGGCCCACGAGCCCAACCCACCGGCCACCAGCGGCACGAACGCAGCAACGCCCGCGCGAATCACCGCGCGCCGCGTGCGCGCCGACTGCACCACCGCCGCCAGGCGCGTGGAGCGCCCGGCCGACATTTGCGGATGCGCTAAGGCAACCGGATGCACAGGCGCTGTCGAGAGAGGCGCGAGCGCCAGCCCGATAGGTCGGGGAAGAAACCTGGGAAGAGAGCGGAGCATCGAGACGAGACAGACCTTCGGAACGCAGACGGGACGTGTGGCACGTGCGAAACGTTGGGGGTCTGAAAGTTTAGCCGCCTCTCGACAGAACTGGACCGGCACTAGCCCGGTGATACTCCCGAGTCCACGAGGTGAGCGACTCACAGGTGATACCGCCATCAACGACGGTGCGACAAGCGCAGAGCCGCTCGGCCAAAGTCCGCGAGTTTGCTCCCCGGCTGCTCGACTGATTCCGCATGCACGAGCGACAGTTGCCCTGGCTGCCCTGGCGCTGGGGCAAGCCGCCCTACGAGATCGCGGTGGCAGTGGTGATACTCCAGCACGCCTCGGTTGCCAGTGCGGCGCCGGTGTACGAGCGCTTTCTGCAGCGCTGCCCGAAGGTTGAGGCCCTTGCCGCAGCCGACCCGGCCCACGTGCGGGCACTCGTGGGGCCGCTAGGGCTGCCGGCGCGCACCGAGCGGCTGATGCGGCTGGCACTCACCGTCATGCACAAGCACGACAGACGGCTCCCCGAGGCAGAGGCCGCGCTGCGGACTCTGCCGGGGATCGGGCAGTACGGTGCAGCCACTATCCCGTGCCCCGCCGGAGGGCGGAGTGCGGATTAGCCGAGCGGCAGGATCTGGTTGAGCTGGGAGAGCGAGCCGGCGATGCCCATGATGAAGGCAGCCACCACCAGCAGGACAAAGCGCAGGTCGGTGAAGTCGGCGTCGTACATTGGATCGTCCTTGTCTGGTACAGCCCCCGTGCTGCCCTGCGCACAGGTAAAGCACTATTCATGCCGCGCTTTGGGACCAGGATAGCAGCATGACCCGGGCGGTCGGTGCAGGCACCCGTGCATACGGCACCATCTGCCCAAGGCACGCTGAGGCAGGCCGAAAGGAGACAGCGACATGGAACGGAGACGGCTGGGGAAGGACGGGCAGGCACTGCCGGTGATCGGGTTCGGCGCGTGGCCCATTGGCGGCGGCATGGGGGAGGTGGACGAGCGCGCCGCCATCCGTACCCTGCACCACGCGCTGGATAGCGGCGTCACGCTCATCGACACCGCCGAGGCGTACCGCACCTCCGAGGACGTCATCGGCCGCGCGCTGAGCGAGTGGCCCGGCAAGCGCGAGGACGTGTTCTTGGCGACCAAAGTGCGCGGCGCCGACCTCAGCCGCGCCCACGTCATGGAGGCCACCGAAAACAGCCTGCGCGCCCTGCGGACCGGCTACGTGGACCTGCTCCAGGCGCACTCCTGGGACGCGCAGCACCCCATCGACGAGACCATGCGCGCCTTTGACGACCTGGTGCGCGCCGGCAAGGTGCGCTACATCGGCGTCTCCAACTTCAGCGCCCAGCAGATGGCCGCCGCCTGGGCAACGCGGCCCTTCCACTCGCTCCAGCCGCGCTACAACCTGCTGGACCGGCAGATCGAAGCCGAGATTCTACCCTACTGCGAGCGCAGGGGCATCGGCGTGCTGGCGCACAGCCCGCTGGCCAAGGGCCTCCTCACCGGCAAGTACGACCCCGACCACCGATTCCCCGCGGAGGACGAGCGCTCGCGCATGCCGCGCTTCCAGGGCGAGGAGTATCGCCGCCAACTGGCCACCGCCGCGCGCCAGCAGGCGTGGGCGCAAGAGCGCGGCCACACGCTGGTGGAGCTCGCTATCGCGTGGGTGCTCGCCCACCCCGCCATGACTGTCTGCCTGTGCGGGGCCAAGTCCCCGGAGCAGGTAGACGAGCACGTGCGCGCGGCCGGGTGGCGGCTGACCCCCGCCGAGCGGGACGAGGTCAGCCGCCTCTCGGAGCGTTAGCTCGCGTTCGCCGCCTGGATGGCAGCGGCGATGTAGCCCAGGCAGAACGAGAACTGCTTATCGCCGCCCTGGTCCACCGCCGACTGCGGCACGTGGTCCGGGCAGAGCATGCCGGGGAAGCCAGCTTCCTTGTACGTGCGCGCCGCCTTGAGCATGTCCACGTCGCCGTTGTCGGGGTAGACCTCTTCGAAGTTGTGCACCTTCCCCTTGATGTTGCGGAAGTGCACCATCACGATCTTCTGGCGCTCGCCGAAGTAGCGGATGACGTCGTGGATCTCGGCGGCCGGGTCCTCGAGCATCTCGGTGATGGTGCCTTGGCAGAAGTTCAGGCAGTGGTAGGGGCTCTCGAACATGCTGATGAACTTCTTGAGGCCGTTGACCGAGCCAAGCACGCAGTACTGCTCGCTCAGCGGGATGCCCTCCTTGATGCCGGGGTCATGCGGATGGCAGGCCAGCTTCACCTTCGCCTCCTCCGCCACCGGCACCACCTTCTCAAGAAAATAAGAGATGTTGTCCCACACCTTCTCCGCCGGCATCGGCCCCCACTCCGGCGCGTCGTGGGAGGGCCACTCGTCGTAGTTGAAGTGCGAATACATGGCGCCGCCGCGCCCCTTCGAGCGCTGGGTACGCGCCACGCCCATCAGGTTCAGGTTGTACTTGAGCGCCGGCACCCCCGCCTCACCGGCAGTACGGATGTTCTGCTGGATGGTCTCAATCGCTTTGTCGCGTCCCGGCGTGCCGAGGATGATCTCCGGGAAGCGCTGCCGGGTAGGGATGACGCTGGGCAGCGCCAGCGCCAGCACGTCCATGGTGATGCCCCAGTTCTTGAGGCGCGCTTGTGCGTCGCGGATGCCCTGCACGTCCCATGTGCCGTCCTCGCGCTCGATCCCCTGCCGGTTTTCGCAGGCGACGTGCTCTACGCCCAGCTGCGCGATCCACTGTAGCTTCTCGTCCGAGAGGCTGTGCGTCTGATGGCCTAGATACATTCCTTCTCCCTCGTTCCGGGCGCCCGGCCCGGTAGCCTCGTCAGGCGGCGGTTCGCCTGCGGTAGCGACCCATTGTGCAATACTCGGCGCCGTTCAGGACACGAAGGAGCAGGAGACGCATGAAGGTTGGACTGGGGTTGTACCCGCACCTGATGACGCAGGAGAACTACCGGTTCGCACGCCAGGCCGGCGCAACGCACATCGTGGCGCACCTGCCGGGACTCTCCAAGCGCGGCCAGCGTCCGGTGCCACCCGAGCAGGTGTGGACCTACGAGGAGCTGCGCGACATGAAGGCCGCCATGGCCGCCGAAGGCGTGGAGATGGCGGCCACTGAGAACTTCGAGCCCGAGCACTGGTACGACGTGCTGCTGGACGGCCCTCAGCGCGACGCGCAGATGGAGGGCCTCAAGACCATCATCCGCAACATGGGACGAGCCGGCATCCCGGTGATGGGCTACAACTTCTCATTCGCGGGCGTGTGGGGGCGGGCCCGTGGACCGTGGGCGCGGGGCGGCGCCATCTCGGTGGGCTACCTGGAAGACCAGGCGCCGCCCCAGGATCCCATCCCCAACGGCATGATCTGGAACACCGTCTACGACCCGCAGGCGCCGGAGGGGAACATCGGCCGAGTGACGCAGGAGCAGCTGTGGGATCGGTTCGAGCGCTTCTTAAAGGACCTGGTGCCGGTGGCGGAGGAGGCCAACGTGCGGTTGGCGCTGCACCCGGATGACCCGCCGCTGCCGGAGCTGCGTGGCACCGCGCGACTGGTCTGGAAACCGGAAATCTACCAGCGCGTGCTGGACCTGGTGCCCAGCCACCACAACGCCGCCGAGTTCTGTCAGGGCACCGTCGCCGAGATGACCGGCGAGATGGACGTCTACCAGGCGATCGACACCTACGCCGCCCAGCAGAAGATCGCCTACGTGCACCTGCGCAACGTAAAGGGCACCGTCCCCAACTACTACGAGATGTTTATCGACGACGGCGACGTGGACATGGTCCGCGCGCTGCGCCTGTACAAGAAGCACAACTTCGATGGTGTCCTGATCCCGGACCACACCCCCGGCCTGGAGTGCGCCGCGCCGTGGCATGCCGGCATGGCGTACGCGCTGGGTTGGATGCGCTGCGCCATCCAGATGATCGAGCGCGAAGGCTAACGCGCGTCACGCGGTCCATCGGTGCCCGACCAGGCGGCTACGCTCCCGCGACCGCCGCCACGACCGCGGGCTGCCGAGTTGGCTTGATCCGTAGCGCCAGCAGCAGGGCGATGGCGTAGAGCACGCTGTCCACGACGAAGACGGCACGCAGGTCGATAGCGGAGAGCGCGCCCATGGTGAGCGGGCTCAGCGCGCTACCCAGCAGCGTCACGCTGGAGAGCACGCCGAACGCCGCGCCCTTGCGTTCCGGCGGCACCAGCGAGTTGGCCAGGCTGTAGCCCAGCGTCAGCGTGCCGCCGGCAAAGAGGCCCAGCAGGGTGCGCTCCACCAACAGCTGCAGCGGGGTCTGCGCCAGCGCCATCGGCAGACACAGCGCCACCCCCGCCACCAGCGTGACTACCAGCAGCCAGCGCAGGGGCAGGCGTGCGCCTAGCCGGCCCGTCACAGTGGCGGAGATGGCCGTCCCTATGGCGCCCAGCGACACCACCAGTCCGGCAAACGACGCCACGCGCTCCTCCGGCGTGCCCAGCGCCGCGACGTAGAGCGGCAGCACTGGCCCGAACGAGCGGTCCACCACCTGCGCGCAGAACAGCACCGCCATCACGGCGAAGAAGCCCGGCAGCCGCGCGGCAGTGCCCAGCGTGGCCAAGCCACGCAGGGGATTGCCGGACTTTTCGGTTCGGGCCGGGCCACTCGTGGGCTGCGCCTGGACTGTCTCACGGTCGTTTGCTGTGGCGCCCGTAGGCCCATCGCCTGCCACCCTGGAGGCCGCCGCGGCACGGTCATCAGGCGTGAGCAGCGTGAGCACCAGGAAGCCGCAGAAGACGACGATGGCGCCGCCGAAGAACGACGCGCGGATGCCCCAGTGGTCGGCCACCAGGCCGGCGCAGAGTGGCCCGACGATGACACCGCCCACCTGGGACGCCTGCAGCAGCCCCAACGCGCTGGTGGCCTTCTCGGGCGGCGTCACCGTCACCATGTACGCCATGGCCATCGCGGTAAAGCCGCCGAAGACGCCAATGGCGGCGCGCAGCAAGAAGAGCTGCCAAAGGTGTGCGACGAAGCCCATCAGGATGGTGCAGGCCACCATCACCAGCAGGGAGCGCTGCACCATCCGCTTGCGCCCGTAGCGGTCGGCCACCAGTCCCCACACTGGCGAGAAGATCGCTGCCAGCAAGGGCGAGATGGCCAGCATCAGCCCGCTGACCAGCGCCGCCTGGCCCACGTCCCCCGACCCAAGCGTCCGCACGTACAGTGGCAGGATGGGGAGGACGAAGTTGAACCCGAAGAACGCGATGAAGACGACGGCGGCCATCCCGTAGGACGACCGCCGCCAGTCGGTGCCGGCTCCGCCGACCAGGGCCGAGGCGTCAGGACTGAGGACTGAGTTTGCTGCCACCCCTTTCAAGAAGGGTACTGGCCGGCTCCCCTCAGTCTTCAGTCCTCACTTCCCGGCGCTAGGGTTCTGCTGCCAGAACTCGTCGATCTTCTGCTGCGCCAGGCGGTTGGCTTCCTTGAGGGCGTCGCGGATGCTGCCCACCTCGTCGCGCAGGAATGGCGTCAGCGGCTTGCTGTACTCCGCCTGGATCTCGATCGCCGCCGGGTGCTTGATGGTGCGGGAGCCCACGCCTGTATCAAGCAGCGGCAGAAAGTCCTTACGGCCCACGCCGGTATCGGCATTGTCGATGATGCGCGGGTCCTTCGCCCCTTCGCGGTTGGCGCACACGTCAGACGTGTTCAACTGCACCCAATAGCCGCCTTCTTTGGAGGCGGTGTACTTCATGAAGTCCCAAATCAAGTCCAGCTTGGGGCCGCCCTTGCGCGCCATCTCCAAGATGCCGCCCGAAAAGACATTGGTCTTGATGTCCTTCGGACCACGCGGCCCACTCTGCACCGCGGTCGTGGCGAACTTGAGCGGCGACTGCATCTTTTTGTTCCAGCGCCGCACGTTGTCCGCGGCCCAGTTGCCGTTGACGTTCACGCCCAGCTTCTTCTGGCCGAAGATGTCGTTCGTCCCCGCTTCGGCGCCTGGCGACTGGTTGTCCCCCGGCTGCACCCCCGTCTTTCGCCAGTTGCTGATCGCCTCGAAGGTGCCGACTCGCTTGAGGTGGCCCTTGGCCCACTCGATCGCCTCCACCACCTCCGCGGTGTCCAGCTGCGCCTTCCGGCCGTCGTCGGAGATGAGCTTGGCGCCGTTGGCCTGTGGCAGCACGTACTGCCAGTTCTGCCACAGGTGCGGCAGACCGCCCACGAACTCGAACTGGTCGGGCCCGGTCTTCTTGGTCAGCTTGAGCATGATCTCGTCAAGCTGTGTCCACGTGGTGGGTAGATTGCGGACGTTCAGCCCGTTCTCCTCCATCAGGCTGAGCGAGATCCAATTGAAGACGATGTCCGGGTGCTGCATCATTGCCCAGACTTTGCCGGACCACGTCATCGTCTCATAGGCGGAGCTGAAGATCTGGTTCTTGTCCCATTTGTCGCGCTTCATCACATCGTCCAGCGACGCGGCAAACCCCTTGGCCGCCCACACCGGCACCCACAGCTGGTCCGACTGCCACCCGTCGGGCGGGTTGCCTCCGGCGAAGGCGGTCTGCAGCGGCGTCTCGATGGCCGCATTACCGGCCGGCGACACCATGGTGATCCGCGCGCCGCCCTTGGCATTGTAGTTTTCCGAAAGCTGCTTCCAGCCGATGGGGCCACCGTGCGTGGGCTGCTCAACCGGCCACGGCTGCCAGAACTCCATCGTGCCGGCCAGCTTGGACCCACCGGCCTGCTGCCCTTGCCCTACCGTCGATCCGCCGGTGCTCGCTCCGCATGCCGCCAATGCAAGCGCCGCGACGCTTGCCCCTCCCGCCCCAACGACCGTACGCCGCGTGAATGCTGTCATGACCGTGTGATGCCCCTCCATGGTGCTGCGCCTCATTGGGCGCACTAAATACGAGAACGCACAACCAGTGGAATTACTCCCACGGAAGCGCTGCGCCACCATGGTAGCGCCGACGGCGGAGGAAAGCTAGGCATATCGTGCGATGGGCGTCACTCGACCACGCAGCGCCCTCTTTCGGCACGGTAGTCCTCGATCAGCAGCCCGAGCGCCTCTCTGTCCTCCCGCGCCCGAATGGTGTCCGGGCCGCGGAGCAGCGCCGGCCGTTCGCTCAGCGCCTCCTCGAATGCAGCGAGTTAGCGCACCGCCAGCGTGCGCAGCGTCTCCGGCAGTGTCATGGGCTTCATCGCGCTCTCCTACCGTGCTTGGTTCCGGCTGCGTCCCCCACCACGCAGGCGCCGGGGATCAGGTGGCAGTGCGCTGCGGCGCAGCGCGTTTAGCCTTTAGTCCTGGTATCGACCCTTTGTGTCCCTTACCTGCATACCATAGGCGCAGGACCTTGGGCGCAGCATCGGCGTAGGGAAACCTATCGGGAACCGGCCTTTCCTGCGTCCCGGCAAGGAATAAAGATGGTGTTAGGGGTTGCTGCGCGTCGTCCAGCCGGGGATACGTCCCCACACCTGCGGTCGAGTAGCGCCGCGGCAGACGCCGCGAAGGGAGTGGTCTCTGCCTCTCCTGCTTCTCCTAGGTTCGCTGCCACACCGGTAGACGCACTGCGCCTTCTGCTGGCCGCGGGCGCGCGGACCGGGTCCTCCCTCACGCTCGACGCGCCGTTGGAGGGAGCGGTTGCGGCACTGGTCGAGCTGCTACCGGAGGCGGAGAGCGCCGCGATCCTGCTGCACGACGCGGATACGGGGCTGCTTGCGCCCCACTGCTTTGTCGGGCGGGCGGCGGACTTCAAGAAGGTGCGCCTCCTGCCGGGCGAAGGCGTCTCCGGCACGGCATTTCAGCGGCAGGAGACGGTCCGCACCGGGCCGCTGGGGGACACACTGGCGCCGGACCTGCACGCCACGCTCAGCCCACAGAACGCGTCGCTGCTGGCCGGGCTGGACGGTGGGCGCTCACTCGGGCACAGCACGGCGGTGCCGCTGCGCGCGGGCGACGGGCACCTGGTAGGCGTGCTGACGGTCGGGTCGGGACGGGCGGCATTTACGGACGACGACGTGCGGCTGCTGGAGGGCGTGGCCGCGCAGCTGGGCGTGGCGCTGGACAACGCCCGCCTCTACGGGGAAGTGCGCCGCCAGGCCGAGGAGCGCCGCCTGCTCAACGAATTCGCCCGCGTCGCAAGCAGCTCCCTGGATCTGGAGGCGCTCCTGGACCGCGTCGTCGCCGAGGTGCTGTCGCTCACGGGGGCCATGCGCTGCCGCGTGGTGCGCCACGAGGCGGAGGCGGACGTGCTGCGCGTGCTTGCGGGCCGCACGAGCGGCGGCACGCCCGACCACTGGGTGGGGAACAGCTGGGACATCGGGGGCGACCTGCCCGCGGATCGTCCCCCCGGAGGCGGCGCCAACACCCGCGTCGTGCGGACCGGCCGGTCCGTCGCCGTCGCGGATACCTTACTAGAGCCGCCCTTCCTCGCGCGCGACCACCGTGTCGATGGCGTCCGCTCGCTGGCATCTGTGCCCATCGCGGTGGACGGCGTTGTCTGGGGAACGCTCAACGTGGCATTCGCCGAGCCGGGCAAAGCGACGGTGGACTGCGTGGCGCTGCTGGAGGGGGTAGCGGCGCACCTGGCGCTGGCGGTGCGTAACACCCGTCTCTATGGAGAAGTGCGCCGCCAGGCCGAGGAGCGCCGCCTGCTGAACGAGTTCGCCCGCGTCGCAAGCAGCTCGCTCGACCTGCCCGCGCTGCTCGATCGTGTCACAACGGAAGTGCTCGCCCTGGCTGATGCGCTGCGCTGCCGGGTGGTACGCCACGACCCGGTGACGAACACGGTGACGGTGATGGTCGGGCAGCAGACCGGCGGCGAGCCGGATACTACGGTGGGCCGCGCGCGGCAGATCGAGGCGGCCAGCGCCAACGCCGCCGGCCTCCGCACCGGGAGGACCGTCACCGTTGGGGACACGCGCCTGATGCAGTCAGAGTTGGCGGACCGCCACCTCGCCAGTGGTGTTCGCTCGCTGGCCTGCGTGCCCATCACCATCGGCGGCACGGTCTGGGGGATGCTGAACGTGGCGTTCGCCGAGCCGGGCAGGACCACGCCTGAGTGCGTGGCCCTGCTGGAGGGGGTAGCGGCGCACCTGGCGCTCGCTATCCACAACGCACAGCTGTACGAGGACGCGCAGCGCGAGATCGCCGACCGCGCGGTCGCGGAGCAGCGGCTGCGGGAGAGCAGCGGGCAGCGGGTTGAGGCCGCCGAACGGCTAGCCAGTACATTGGGCGCGGTGGCCGCTGCGGAAACGCTGGAAGGGGCGCTGCGCGCGCTGCTCGCCGGTGCGCACGCCCTGGTGGGCGGGTACAAGTGCGTGGCGCGGTTGCTGGACCCCGAGACGGGCACCTGCGTCATGCACCTGCGGATCGACGAGGTCGGGCGCGTGCACCGCTGGGAGCTCCCGGTTTCGCCCGGCCCCGGCAGCTTTACGACGCTCCTCGACGGCGGCGGCGCGGCGGTGCTGGTAGAGGACTACTGGGCGCTCGCGGGCGAGACGTACCCCTATGGAGAGGACCGGGCGCGGCAGGGGAGCCGGTCGGCGCTCCACGTCCCGGTCGATGCCGGGGGACAGCGGATCGGGACACTCCAGTTCGACCACCGCGAGCCGGGCTACTATACCCGCGAGCACCTGGCGCTGGCGGTGGCGCTCGCGTCGCAGGCGGGGAGCGTCATCGCCCGGACGCGGGCGACGGGGCAACTGCGCGCCGCGCTTGCGGCGCTCGGGGCGGCGCAGGTGCGGCTGGTGCAGCAGGAGCGCCTAAAGGCGCTGGGGCAGCTCGCCGCCGGCATCGCACACGACCTCAACAACACGCTCGCCCCCGTGGTCGGCTTTTCGGAGCTCCTGCTCGCACGGGCGCGATCGGCCTCGGCTGCGGGGAGCCCACTGACGCTGGGCCGCCCTGAGCAGGAGTGGCTGGACCTGCTGCACGCGGGGGCGCTCGACGCCGCCGAGGTGGTACGCCGCCTGCGCGAGTTCTACCGCCAGCGTGATGGGCACGACGCCTTTGCGCCGGTGGACCTCGCCGCGGTGGTGGCGCAGACGGTCGAGCTCACCCGCCCACGCTGGAAGGACGACGCACAGGCGACGGGCAGGACCGTGGCCGTGCGCACCGAGCTTGCCTCCGACCTGCCACCGGTAGCAGGCAGCGCGCCGGAGCTGCGCGAGGCGCTTACAAACCTACTTATCAACGCCGTGGACGCGCTTCCAGGCGGCGGCGTCATCACCGTCCGCACGCGGGCGGAGGGCACCGCTGTGGTGCTGGAGGTGGTGGATACCGGCGCGGGCATGGACGCGGAGACGCGGGGGCGCTGCCTGGAGCCGTTCTTCACCACCAAGGGCGAGACGGGCACCGGCCTCGGGCTGGCCATGGTGCACGGCACCGTCCAGCGCCACGGCGGTACGCTGGAGATTGACAGCACGCCCGGCACGGGCACGACGGTGCGCCTGCGCCTGCCCGTGGCGGCACCAGCCACCAGCATGCCTGCAGCGGGTCCTGACAGCGCCGGAGACGGGGGCGGTGCGCAGGGCGCTGGCGTCCACCGCCCGCTGCGCCCGCTGCGCCTGCTGGTGGTG
>CADCTC010000017.1 GCA_902805635.1 uncultured Chloroflexota bacterium | reverse complement strand
CAGACAGGGCGGGCGGCGCCGCCTCCGACACGGACGCGCGCGTGGTGGTGTGCGCGTGGTGCGCCGAGCGGGGCCAGCCGCGGGTCGCGCTGCGGCCCTACCGGGGGCGGGTGCAGGAACCGGCCTGGGACCAGGGCTGGATGGCGGCGGTCGTGTCGCCCACCTTCGCGCGGGTGGCCACCCTGGCGCGGCTGGCGTCGCACGGCATCTGTCCCGACTGCCTCGCCTGGCAGCTGCGGGAGATCAACGCCACCGTCCCTGAGGTACCGGCCGGGGCCTAGCCCCTACCTCAGCCGCCAGACAGCACTACGAGCGCCGCTCCTTCGGGGCCGGCGCCCGTTCTGCTTTGCACCACCGGAGTACGTGGTCTGCCCAGTTCACTCGGCCGCTGCTTCCGGCGGGGCCTGAGTCTCCCAGGCCAGGCGCTCCGTGTTCAGCCGTTGCTCAAGGCCGTTGGGGCCATTCAGCCAGGTACGGAAACCGTCCGTAAACGCAGTCCAATTGTCCTCCTTGCGCCACACCAGCATTCCGCCGGTGGTGCGCTGGTAGGCATCCCCAGTCTCGCCATCGGATCGCTCATGCTCCAGGCACTGCCCAACCTGGCCCGGGATCAGCGATCGGAGTGCGGCAAACCCCAAGACATACGAGCAGGTGGCCTGCGCCGGTACCGGACGCGGCGGCAGTGCGACCACCGCGACTAGCAGTGCCAGAGCCAGAATAGGGGCTCCCCACTTCGCGATGATCATGGCCGCACCGGCGCGCACAGCCACGCGACGAGGGGGAGCGTCAGCAGGGGCACTAATACGTCCACGAGGGAAGTCATCGCCGCGGCGGTTGTAGCCCAGTACGGGAGAAGGTGACGGTGCGGGCTGCTCCGCACGGACACCCCCTTCTGGTTCCTCCCCAGGCGCTTCGCGCGCGTGCGGGCGATCCGCAGGCGCGGTGGGTTCGTGCGCCGGCACCGACGGGAGCACTGGCCCGGTGGACGCACGCCCACCCGACCCGCCGTCGCCTGTCGGTCCGTCCACCTCCTCCCCGTGCGGCGCGGCGGCGCGGCCGCGGCGCGGAATGAAGGGGAGATCGGCAGTGTGTCCTGGGTCGCTAAAGGGTGCACTCGCGCCACCCCCGCGCCGCCACCCCGGCTCTTCCGTGGACATCCGTGGTCTCTCCCTACAAGGCTACCTGGACTAATGGCGAGCGGGCACGCGCCATCGCGAGTCCCCGCCAGAGCCGGAGGCGCTGGCCTAGGCCGCGGCGGTGGCGTCTAGGGGCTCGACGTGGCCGCACGCGCGGCACACCAGCAGGAGCAGCGCCTCGTCCTGGCCTGGCGCCGCGCGGGTGAGGGACAACCGTAGGCCCGGCTCCACGCGCCGCCCGCACGCGGCGCAGGCAGGCGTGCCGGTCGCGTCCCCCATACTGGGTAAGTCCACCAGCGCGGCGTCGGCAAGGCGCCAGCCCCGCCGGTCGGTGGGCCCGTAAAAGCGGCGGCACCACGGGCACGCGCGCAGGTGCGCGGGGGACGTGGCGCCTAGCCCGGCCAGCGTCATCGGGGCCGCCGCGCGCGAACAGAGGGGCAGCGCCACCGCTGCGGCGACTCCCTTGCCGGACCCTCTACGTGTGTCCTTCACGATCGTGCTCGTACTCAAGCATGCGCGAGCGACCGGCGCGGAGTCGTGACGCGCCGCTGACAGGCGGCTGACAATCTGGCCGAGGCGAGCGGCAATAGACGGCGCCACCCTGGCCAGTGACGGTGCGCGCCGGAGCGACAGCCTGCGGTGGGAGGGTACGGAAGAGGACGCACAGTGGACCCCGCCGAGCTGGTGCCGTACTGGCTGGAAGGGTGGAATGAGGCAGACCGGCGCATCCAGGAGGGACTTCCCAGCCGCTACGCGCCCCCGTCGATGGTCAACGAGCGGTAGCCGCGGCTGCCCGGCGCGGCCGGCTTCCTCTGCCAGTACGCTCTGTTCTGCGCCAGTACCGCCGCCCGAAACACGGGATCGCTCCGCAGGCCCTCAGCCTTGTACACGCGCGTTCCGACGGCCCGGCATTCTCGCGTCCGGCGACAGTACAGAGGCACTCCATCGGGCCGCCGCAACCGCCGCAGCGGCACGCCGCAACGCGCACCGCGGTGTAGGCCGATTCCATGTCTTCTTCTTCTCGCTGCCGGCGTACACTTGTTCAGGCAGGAGAATGGCGGCTGTTGCTGTGAACGACGACAGCGCCCGGCGGAGGGTCCGGCTTGCATGTCTGACCGGGGCCGAGCAGCGGATCTTGGAACTACGCGCCACGGGTGCAACGGTTGACCAGATCGCCGCGCTGCTCTCGATACCGGAAGGCGTCGCCGCCGTGGGTTTGGCACACGTGAGCTGCAAGCTGGGCCTGGAGCACTTGTCTGCCCCAGCCCGGCTGCTCGAATATTCTCAGTACCTTCCGGTGCTTGCGCAATTGACGCGCGACGGAGTGCCTCCTGCGCCGGTGGAGGTGGTTGGACCGAGGCTCTCGCACACGCTGCCAGAGACCGTTGCGGCGGGCGTGCTTGCAGACGAGGCACTGTTGACGCGCGGGGGCCGGCGCTTCCAAGACCGGCTGCCTAGTACGAGCTCGCGCTGGCGCGCCAGCCGCGTCAGAGGCAGGTTGGGTTCGCGCGCTGCGCCCGCCGCACGGCGGCCAGTGGGTGTCGAGCGGGGGATGATGACCCAGCCGGTCGTGTTCACGCCCGCACGCGAGGTCGGGCCATCTATCGTGGGCAGACGGTTCGCGCAGATGGCGCTCTTGGCACCCGCCGTGCGGGGGGCGCCGGCCACTCGCTCGTGGTTTCGGGGGCGACTCCGCTCGTGGGCGTCCAGGGTGGGTGCCGCGAGCACTGTCGGAGCCGTTGCCCTGGTGCTCTGGGTCGCGCTAGGGGGTGACCCCACGCGGCGTGGGAACGCGGGGGGACACTCGGCGGAAGCTATGACCGGGACCGCATCGGCGGCTGGGGTACTGCGCGCACCAGCGCAGAGCAGCGCGACGCCGGCGGCGGGCCGCGGCGACCACGCGTCGGCGGCTGCCGTCCTTGGCGCAGAAGCAGGACTGGAACGTGCAGCCGGACCGGCAGGCGTGGCGCGTGTGCCGGCACCCGGTGTCAGTGTGCCGGACGCACCCGGCAGTTCGCTCTCGGAAACCGCCCGTGGGACGGTGCTTGGCCCCGGTGAGTCCTGGCTGCAGGGTGGCCTGCGCGTGGCCGTGCAAGATCCGCTCCCATTGCCCGCGCAGGATCCGTGTGGACCGGGTCTGGCCTTCACGCTTGTCGTGGCAAACGAGACGCAGCAGGACCTGTTCGGAACAATCGATTGGTTGGACTGGGTCGCTACCGATGGATCGGGGCATCGGTATGCCATTGCGGCGCCCCCTGACCAGTTCAGTGAGTGCCCTATCGCCGGTCCCGGTGAACGAGCGACAGGATGGTTTGGGCTGCCCGCACTCATCCATCGGTCGTTTCGCAGGGAGTACCGCTTCGTCGTGACGGACCCCGACGCTCGCCTCAGGGCGGCACCGTCGATTCGCCTCCTCATTACGCGGCTGGCGGCCGTGCGCGACGCGACCTGGGACATTCCACTCAGCCCGCGGGTAGCCGCAGGCTGAGTCTCGCAAAGCTGCTGGGAGGCGACACGCGGGGCGAGCTGACCACCATGGGCAAGGACCAGGAGTGGCATTGACCAACCGCCGGCCGGCGTCGAAGCGAGACGGCCATGACGCTGCCGGCCGCCAGCGCTACGCCTGCCGCCCCTGCCGGCGCGACTTCACTTAGGGTTTTCGAAGGGTACCGGCGATGTCCGGCTACACCCCCCATCCGAGACATCCTAGCATCAACTCAACAAGCGCATGCGCTCCGGGTCCTAGCATGCGCTCCGGGTTCTAGCGCGCCATGAAGCGCTCACCCCCGGCGCTGAAGCGGCAACCGCCCTCATCGCGCACGGCTTCGGTCACACGCGTGCGCTCCTCAGCGGGACACTGACCG
>CADCTC010000016.1 GCA_902805635.1 uncultured Chloroflexota bacterium | reverse complement strand
GCCTGCACGACGCAGAACACGGCGCGGATTTAGACGTAGATTGGGTGCGCTACGGCTCAGACAATACGGGCAGCCTGTGGCGCAAACGGGGCTTCGAACCGACCCGCTGACACCCTAACTCACTCCTGCACGATAGCTCCGCCACTTGCACCCCGCGTAGCGCGTGCGTTCCTCGGCAATGCCCCTCACGTTGCGCCGGGCTGGTCCGCCTCGACGCGCACTGCCCCATCTCCATTCTAGCCCCGCCGGCAGGTACCACCAAGGCGCCGGCAGGGCCCGTAACACGCAGTACCGCCGTCGGCTCAGTCCCGGTGTGGCCGGCAGTACACCTTGCCGCCGAACGTGCGCGGGTGCTCACGGCAGTAGCTCTCCTCGGCCGGCGTCACCGTCATCTCGCAGGCCGCGCATCGCGCCTGCGGGTCGGCGACGCCGGCCCGTGTCGCGGCGGTAACCGGCACGGCCGCCGTCCAGCGGAGCTCGTGGTCTCGGGAGCGGCGCACGATGTCGGGCGCGGTCCAGATGGCGATGCCCAGCTTGCGCACGGTGTCACGGGCGGGCCGTGTCACCGTGCCGGTGGTGAGGATGTGCCCGCGCGCCGCTTCGAAGTACTTCATCGCTCCGGCGAGCTCGCGCACCGCCGGCGCATCGACCTCCCATTTCCCGTTGCCGTAGTGCTTGCACTGCACGACGCCCCGCTCGCCGTTTGTGAAGTGCACCACCACGTCGGCGCCGTTGTCGTGCGGGCCACCCGTGCGCTGTGCGCGGCTCACCTCCGGGAACTTCCCAAACAGCGCCGCGCTGAAGTGCTCAAACTCCTCCCACGTTAACCGCAGCAAGCCCTCCCGCGACACCCCAGAGGCGTTCCGTTCCAACGCCTCCAACCGCTTCTTCCAGAACACCGCCGCCGTTGTGGCCGCCATGAAAATGACTGCACACACCACGAACCCCGCCAGGGCATCGTGCGTGACCGGAACCAGCCGCGACTGCGGCAGCGGCGGCGCGAGCAGAAGGTGGAGGGCATAGGCACCTACCGGCAGCATCAACGGCACCCCGCCGCGGACAAAGTCCCACGCCTCCTGCGTTGGCCCGGTCACCCTGTATCCCTGCTTTCCCGACAGCACTTGCATCACTCCATGCCTCCTGGCGCGTACATGCTACCGCGCGCCGACTTCGTTCCCCGCGCGCTATGGCGACTTTATCCCAGCGGCCGCAGCGTGCGGCCGCAGAACGAGGCCGGACCCGCCGGCCGGCTAGCGGCGCCCGCGCGGCCCGGCTGCCCGACGCTGGTGGCGTGCGACGCCCCTGAGCGAGGCCATTGCCGCTGGCGTGCCGGGGAAAGTGACTGCTACAGCCTGAGAGACGGCGCAGGGACCTTCAGCGGGGGCGCACCGTGTCGCTCGGCGGGCTGTCCCTGGAGGGGCTAAGCGTGCTGCGCCCCAACGGGACGCTGCTCCGCCCATACCAGTTCCGTGCCCGACGTGACGTGCACGCTGGACGTGACCGGGCAACACACCGTCTTCCTTGCCGGCAATGGCCCGGAAACGAGCGAGTACACCATCACCGTCGCCCAACTGAACAGCGCCGCACGGTAACGAGGCTACCTCGGCTTACAAGCCTGACGGTCTGCTGTCCGGCGGCTGTGGCGGCTCGGGACTCGGCCAGCCACTCGTCTGCGGTCGGGAGTAGCGCCCGAGCGTACCGTGGATCCGACCACGGCAGGTGCGGTCAGTCCTGGACGCTCACTTTACCCTGGCCGCCTCCCGTGGCGATACCAGGCGTGACGGGCACTTCGCCGCCCTTGCTGGTGCCGCCGGCGGCGATGCTCAGCTGGTCGCTGCCCTGGCGCTCGGTGATGTCGAAGGAGCCCTTCTTCGCCAGGTTGGGCGAGACCGGCACCTCCGGGTCCTTACCCGCCGTGGTCGGCACGCCCGACGCGCGGTGCTGGCCTTCGTACTCGTTCACCTTGCGGCTAGCGGATGCGGCGCCCCACTGGGAGGGGTCGCCGGCGAACGTGGTGCCGCTCAGCGCGGTGGTCAGGGTGAGCGCGGCGGAGAGGGCGAACAGGCGCTTCTTCATGGGTGGTGGCTCCTTTGCCAGGTGCCCGCCTCGTGGCGGTGCCCCACCAGCATGCGCCTCAAGCCACTCCCGCCGCGCCGGGCACCTGGCCGGACTGCGTACCGCCCAGGTGGCCAGGCGCAAATCCGGCCGGCTGCCCGGCGCGCCGCGGGGCGCGCCGGGGACATGCTGGTGCTGCACCGGGGACCGGACCGGCCGGCACCGCGCCAGTACCCACCACCACACTTGAAAGGCCACTCCCATGACCAACCTGATCGCCCCGCGCAACTTCGTCCGCGTCGCCCTGCTCGCCTTCGGCCTCACCGTCCTCGCCGGCGGGGCCGCTGCCGCGGGCAATCCCACCGAGGCCGCGGTGAAGGAGTGCAGCACCTCGGGCGGGGTGACCGTGTGCGTGGGACCCGTCGTCATCGTGGACCGCGTCCCGTAGGTACCGCTAGGCACCCGACCGGCTGGCGGTAACCAGCCGCGCCCATCACCAGCAGCGCGCCCCGCCGAGATGCGGGGCGTGCTGCTGACAGGCGGCCGCCGCCGGCGACTCAGGGCGTCGCGTCGGGCTCAGCCCGAGATCGTCGTGGCCCCGCTCTGCGCAGGAGGCGGCGGCGGTCCCTGGATCTGGATGCCATACCGCGCGGCCGTGGCGACGACGAACCCGACCTGCTCGGGGGTGGGGGGACCCGTGAGGTGGCCAACCCCCTCCGACACGTCCGCGAAGAAGCCCTCGACGCCCGCGGGGGCGGCGATGACGAGGAGCCGGCCCGGCGAGCCGCCGACGTTCTTGAAGGTGTGCACGACGCCGCGCGGCGTGTGCACGTACCCACCCGCGGTGCCCCGCAGCGGCGCCTGCCCCTCGCGGTGGAACTCGAAGTCGCCCTCCAGCACACAGAAGTCCTCGTGCTCGCGCTCGTGCCGGTGCGGGGGCGGGCCGCCGCCCGGCTGGACCGTGACTTCCCACACCGCGTACGCGCCGCCCGTGTCCCGCCCCGCCACCTTGACGTGCATGGTGTCCCCGAGTACCGTCAAGGCCCGCCCCGCGCCTGCGGGCACATAGCTGGACTCCCCCTGCGCCGCCGCCGCCTGTTGCTCTGTCACGTCGTACCCGCCCTTTCCCGGCTCGAGCGCCCTTGTGCGTTCTGGGCGCATCCTGCCTGCGGCACGGTGCCCGGCAGGGTGCCCATCCTGCAAGCCACCGACACTGTAGCCAATCGGCGTACCGCTGCCCTGGCGGCAGCGTGGACATTTGGTGGCGGTTTGTTCCCCCGCCCAACCGCTCTCCTAGATCCTTGTGCCGACGACGAACGCTCCGGCATTCACCGCCGCTTCACCCGGTTCTGACCAGCGCCTGCAACCCTTCCGACACGAGGACCGAGGACCAGGCCACCGGGCCGCTGATCGACGCGCTCCGGGCGACGCTGGTGGAGCGGCAGGCGCTGCTGGCGGGACTGGACTTCTGCGCGGCGCAGCAGCAGATCGACGCGCTCGGCCTGCGGCTGTCCCCGCTGTTGGAGCACCTCGTGCGGACGTACCCGCCACACGCCGCGCGAGAAGAGCGGGCCGCGGCGCCGGGTGCGCTCAACCGCGCCCCCACCATCCGCCACGCCCAGCCCGGCGCACGCCGGCCTTTCGCCGGGTGCGAGCGCCGCCGAGCGCCGCCGAGTGCGCTAGCTCCCGCCGCCGGTATGGGCGCTGCGCAGCGCCCATACCCGGTGGCCCAGCGCCACGAACACGGGGGTGAGCGCGTCCCCGCCCACCCGGTCGAACGTCGGCCAAAACGCTGCCCAGAACGCCGGCGACGGCGCGCCGGGCCCACCCTGCTCCAACGCCGCCAGCAGCGCGCCCACCACCTCCACCGCCGCTCCCCCTGCGTTGGTCGCTGCCGTCGTGTCCACTGGTCGCCGCGCCGCGTGCAGCTCGGCCATAATCATGATCGGGTCCTTTCGTGTGTCGGGTGCAGTGCGCCCTGTGCCGTGCGGGCGCCTGCCTAGACGATGAGGCCGTACCGCCGGGCGACCGCCACGGCTTCCGGGGCGCTGGGGGCCGCCAGCGCCCCGGCGGCGCCGGCCAGTGCGTCCCAGACGGCAGGGCCGTCGGTGCCGGTCAGCAGCGCGATCTGGCGCGGCGAGTAGCCTCGCGCCAGCAGCTGGAGCGCCAGTAGCTCGGGGCCGGTGAGCGGGACAGCGGCGGGTGGCGCAAGCGGCGCAAGGGGTGCGTGCGACATCGGTCCCTCCGGGTGCGGTTGGGATGTTCGTTACGAACGTACTTCGATAATACTTGAGTCCGTAACTTTTGCCGCTGTATAGCCGTTTAGTACTCCTCCTTCCGCTCGCGTGGGTGTCCCCGGCAGGGCGTTCTGCTGTTGGGCGGCTTGAGCTGGCAGGCGCGGCGGGCTACGTTAGTACTACTGTCTGGCTGAGGGCGTAGTGGTGGCGCACACTGGCAGAGATGGATGCGCACGAAGGCGGGCGCTGCGTACTGGTGGTGGAGGACGACGCGGGGCTGCGTGCCCTCCTGGTCGAGTTTTTCCGGGGTGAGGGCCACGACGCGCGCGCGGCTGAGGATGGCCCCGCGGCGCTACACGTGGTGGCGCAGTGGACCCCGGACGTGATCGTGCTGGACCGCCACATGCCCGGTATGGACGGCGAGGAGTTCGCCCGCATCTACCGTGCGCTGCCGCCGCCGCACGCACCGCTAGTGCTGCTCACGGGACACGCGCAGCCCGAGGCCGCCGGCGAGCGCGTCGGCACGGCGGCGGTGGTCGTGAAGCCGTTCGCCTTGGACGAGCTGCTGACCACCGTTGCAAGGGCCGCACGGGAACCCGCGCTCATTCCGGTCTAGCACGGGTTCGAGCCACGCACCGCCCAGCCTACCGCCCACGCCGGCACTGTGCGGGGCCCGTGCCGGTCAGTCCTGGTTGAAGGTGCCGCCGTCGGGGGCGGTGACCTGGTCGTTACCGGGACCGCCGTTGAACGTGCCGCCGCTCTGCCTGAAGACGGAGTCATCGCCCACGCCGCCGTTGAAGGTGCCGCCGCGCAGATATTCAACCCTGTCGTTGCCCTCGCCGCCGTTGACGGCACCGTAGACCGGGCCGTAGACGTAGTCATCGCCCGCGCCGCCGAGGAAGATGTCGCCCGCGCCGAGGGTGGAGATGAGGATGTCGTTACCGCCGAAGCCGCAGAACACATCGGGCCCGGCGGTGGCGCGGCCGGTGAAGTTGTCGCCGCCCTCGGTCCCCGCGACGAAGTTGGTGTTGCTTGGGTTGGTGACGGGGCCGAGCAGCCCCGCCCGGGCCGCCTCCCTAATACAGCGCCCCTGCGCCAGGAGTTCTGCCCGCCGTACTGAGGACTGCCACGTGCGTTACAAGCTCTCTGCGCTGCAGGCGCGCCGCCGCAGGCGCGGGCGCAGCCTGTTTGACTACCTGGAGCGACAGTAGAGCGCCCAAGGGCGCGCGGGGCGAACGCCAGCGGTCCAACCTACGCCCGCCCGAGGTGCCCCGTGCCGTGCTCGAGGACCTTCAGGCAACGCCGGTGCGGCTGGACGGCTGACTGCGCCTCAGGCACCCGCGCCGCTAGCCTGCAAGTACCACCATGAACGCTGCGCCTGGAAGCGTGGCCGTAGACTGTGCAACAGTAACGTCCGAAGGATGGCCCGCAGTGATAGCGATTGCTCCCCCGCAAGTTGTTGAGGCGCAGCGCCTCGCCGCCGAGCTGCACGAGGTGCTCGCCGAGCGGAAGGCAGCGGCGCTCACCGTCGCGCAGCGCCGGGACAGTGGGAGCGACGATCGCGCCGCGGTAGCGGCGCTGCACGCCTCCACCGCCCGCATCGAAGCGATGCTCCTGCGGCTGGAGATCCTGATGGCACCCGCGTACCGCCTGAACTAGGGCGCCCGCGCCACGCCGCGCGCTAGACGATCAGGCAGCGGCGCCGGGCGAGTTCCACCGCTTCCTCCACGGTGGCGACCCCCAGCGCCGCGCAGGCTGAGTGCTCCACGTCCTCCATCTCCGGGGTGGTCATCGCTAGCAGGGCGGCCAGCTGCTCACGCGAGTAGCCCCGCGCCCGTAGCTGGAGCACGAAGAGCTCGCGCGGTTGGAGCCGCGAGGCGGCCAGTGCGGGTGTGGTCGGCCGTGTCTGCTGGAGGTGCATCGAACCGTTTCGAGGATGACACACCACATGCGCGCGGCAGTACCCGCACGCGCGTAGGGCAGCCGGGTTTATCCCAGCGTTAACACGCAGCCCTGCTCAGGCAGGCAGAAAAGTACCTAGCGTGCCGCGCCGGTGTTGCTCCCGGAGTCCGCACTTCGAAGAACAGTGGGCCTGTTTGTCCAGCGGGCCGCGCCGCAGGGCGCCTCCTGGCCGGCAAGCGGCGCAACCTATTCACCACCCGTGCCGACTACTGTTTACCCCAATGGGTGAAGACCGGCACTGGACCGTGCGCAGGCGTGTCACCACCAGCATTCGTCCCGACGCCGGCGGCCACCCGGCGCGTTGGGGCGTGTATCGCCACGAAGGCGTGCGCCCACCCGTGGACGACCTCGTGACCCGCATCACCGCGGAGGCCTGTGCTCGCGGGAACGTGGCGCTGTTCCGGGACCACTGGCTGCCCCGCGACTGGGGCATCAACGCGGCCCGATTGAGCGCGCGAGCCGGCCTGCTCGCTGACGACTTCCGCCCGCGCCCGCTTCCAGCACTGTGACGCCGTGGCCGCGCGTCGGCGGACGCTCCCGGATGTGCCGGGCCGCCCCATCTCGGGTGTCGCGCCGGTAGGGGGCCGCACCGGGCGGTACTGGCACGATCGCAACGGTCCGCCAACGCCCCGGCAACGGGGATGCGCCCGCACGGTGCCTACGCTTGTCGTGGACCGGGCCGCGCGGGTGCGCGCACGTCCAGCGCCGAGAGACCACCGAGGGACCGTATGGACGAGACGACAATGGATCTGCAGCGGCTCACCGCCGCGCTGCGGTTGGCGCTCGCGGAGCAGCAGTCGCTGGCGCAGCGCGGCGCGCGTGGTGGTGCGCGCGCAGCCGCCCGCGTGGAGGCGCTGCTGGCCGCGATCGCGCGCCTGCGGCCGCCGGCGGGCTACACGATGAGCGCCCGCCGGCGCTCCTCCGCGACCGCGCCGCACCAGTCGTGGGCACCAAGGGCGGCGTAGGTGGCCTCCAGGGCGGCCAGCACGTCCGGCACCGCGAGCCCGGCCAGCGCGGCGATCTGGCCCGGCGTGTAGCCGCGCGCCAGCAGCTGGAGCACTAACAGCTGGCGGCCACTAAGCAGGGCAGCAGCGCCGTCCCGCGGCTCCGGCGGGTGGTCAGGTGGTTTGCTCATGCGTATCCCTAGTCGTAGCTCTGGGCGGTCCCCACGCCCCACTACTGATCGTCGGCGCCAGTGGTTACGCTGGTGTTGCGAAACCGTCGATATCTAGACGTGGCTGCTGTCTACCGACTGCGGTAACGCCTCAACCTCCACTCACCTTCTCGGCAACATCCGTTCTCCAGCGCCGCCCGACACTGTCGTTGTGATTGCGGCTGCACTGCCCACAAACAGCATCGGCGGCGCCGGAAGTCCAGGGCCGTCTCGCCGCGCACCTGGCGACCAGCCGTTCTGGTACCGCATCGGCCACGGGCACGTGCGGCTGATCTACGCGGCGCACGAGGCGGCGGCGGGGGCGGCGGTCTTGGCCCGGCACCCCGGCGCGCGGGGGCAGCGCCTCCACCTCGTGCCCTGGCAGCAGGTGCCCTGGCAACGCTGACCGCACAGTGGCACCGCTCACTGAAGAGCGACGCCCTGGCGCCATTGGTCCTGTCTGAGCGCGCCCTGACCAGGGACACCCTATGGTTGGAACAGATCGGCACCACTGCCCCATCCAGTGGCGCCGATCGAGACATCGTCCTTCCCTCCTCTTGTGCAGCAAAGCGGGCCGCTCCTCTCGGTCCGCTTTGCTGTTTCTCCCACCAGTCCTCATCACGCGCCCACCTGGAACCGCATCACCGCCGTCACCCGGCAGTCCGCATGAAACTCGAGGAGGCGGATGGCCACCCCCGCGCGGTGCGGGCACGCGGCCCGGCCTTTGAGCGCCGCGGGGAAATCGCACTAGCCCGCGCGGCCCTCGACCAACTGCACGCGGTAGACGGCGCCGTCGCGCGTTCTGAGAGTCTAGGAGTCGTGTTGCCGGTTACTGCCGGTTGACTTACCAGTTAACGGCGCGTTCTCATGACGCCGGATAGTACTTTGAGGGGGAGACGAGCTACGAGTGGATGACCATGCTTGACAATTAGCTCGTCGTGGTACTCCCCTCCACCCGCTTCTCCGTCCACGCAGGGCGCGCCGGCTCCACGACTGCCCGGTGGGGATTGCTGAGCACGCTGTTGCGCACCTCGCTGGGCCGTTCCTTCCTTGCCGGCGCGGCCGCTCTCACGTTCGGCAGTGCGGCCGCCGGCGTCGCCTATGCCGAGCCAGTCCACTCAGCACCCGCCGCCGCGACAGAGACGCGTTCAGCCGCCGCCGCGCAGGCGCTGACACTCCAGGAAATGGAGCGCGCGCTTTTCGAGCGCACCAACGCCAACCGGATGGCGCAGGGCCTTGCTCCTTTAGCGTTCGATACCGACCTGCTCGACGTGGCGCGCGTGCGGGCCGGCGCACAGGTGACGCTGCCGCGCCTGTCCCACACCGACCAGACCGGGCGGCTCGCCATTCGCCAGTTGCTGGCTGCCGGCGCCGTTCCCTACGGCCTGGCCGGGGAAAACCTGGCGCGGCTCCCCGGTGCGCCAACGCTTGCCGTGAGTCCGTCGGTCTCTGCAGTGGCTGAGCGCGCCGAAGCGGCCCTGATGGATAGTCCCACTCACCGCAAGAACATTCTGGAAACCCGCTTCACCAGCGTAGCCATCGGCGCTGTGGCCGACCCCAGTGGCCGGGTGATCTTCGCGCAGATCTTCCGCGGCGTCTAACCCGTCGGGTGCGGTACCTTGTGTAAGCATTGATTGCCTCTCAAGGGTGTTGGTGGGCGACGGCCGGGGTGTCTTTCCAGGGATCCCCGGCCGTCCTGCGTGTGTCGCGGGTCGTACTGGCGGCTGGCGAGGCCACTACGCTGCTTGTGCCTCCCTCTGGCGGGCCACGTTCCCGATGGCGTTCGGCAGGTTGCGCCCCTCGGCCCGGTACTCGACGCCGCCGAACCGCAGCACCGCCTCTGCGCGATGGGTTGGCACGGTGACGACGGGCGAGGCGCTGGTGGCGAGCTCGGCCCACCGCTTTGCCTTCACCCACTCCGCGCGCTGGCGGGCCATCACCACCGCCGCCTGGTCCCAGCACATCCGGCCGTTGATTGCCGCCGTGCAGGAGCAGGTGTGGTCAGCGCCGTTGCGGTCGGTGCCCGTCACGATGTAGGTGGCGGTGCTGCTGGCGGACTTCACCAGGTAGCGGCCGTACTCCAGGCGGGTCCTGATCCTCAGCGCCGCCGCTGAGGAACCGCGACGTTCTCGCGTCCCCAGCGCAGTGACTGCGCATACCACGCCAACTCCATCACCATCTGGTCGATACGGGGCAGGAACTCCGGGCGCTGGAGCTTGCCCTCGGCATCAAAGAGCGTGCGCGCTTCCGTGAAGTGCACCGAGTCGCGGATCGGGAGGGCGTGCATCTCGATCAGGACCAACTTAAACTGCTCCACCGCCCGCACCCCACCGGAGAGGCCACCCAGACCACACACCGCCACGGGCTTGCGACGCAGCTCCTCATCGACGAAGTCCACAGCATTCTTCACGGCGCTAGTAAAGGAGTGGTTGTACTCGGGCGACTGCCACACGGACGCGTCGCTTTCTGCCAGCAACTCGCGCAGGCGCGCGACGCCTGGCTGTGCTTCCGACTCCGGCTCCTCGTCGTACATGGGCAAGGCCAGCTCGCGCAGGTCCACCAGCACCGAACGATGGCCAAGGGCCTCGATGCGCTCCACGATAAGCGCCGTGGGCAGCAGACTGCGCCGGTTCCGCCGGATGCTGCCGCACACCACCGGGATGAACAACTGCCTGCCCTCTGTGCTCACGCGTTTGTACCCTCCCAGGATGAACGCTACCAGCGTCGGCAATCTATCCCCCGGTGGGCAGGGTCGCCTCCAGGCCGCGCTCCAGGGAGAAGGGCACCTGCCAACTGTATGGTTTGCCTCGTCGCGATGAAGAACGCCGTCGACTTTGTGGACGAGGAGCTGCGCCGCACTCCTGTCGCCGTTACGGGCCTGGGTGGCCTTTCCGGTGGTGTGCGCGCCATCGAGCAGCTCAAGCTGGTGCTTATAGAAATGCATGCTCTGCCCATCCGTGACTCTGTCGCGTTTACCGACGCGCGTGGCCTCTTCAACGCCGAGGGTGAGCTGCTGCGCCCCGAATTCATCCCGCGCATCGATCTCATGGTCCGCGAGCTCGCCTGGTACGCCCAGGCGCTCCGTTGGGGCCGCCTGAATCTGCCCTTGCCCGAGCGCCGTTGAACGCTGCCGGACGCCGTGGGCGCGGCGGCTGGCCCGTTGCGGCGCTGGCGCTGTGCATTGGGGTGACTTTGTGGTTGTACTGGCCAGTGGTGGGGCTGCCCTTTATCTTCGACGACGCGTTCGATCTCCCTCGTGCTGAGGGGCAATCTGCCGTTTCCTTGCTGCGCGGCATCGATCTGTACGTCTACTACCGTCCCCTTCCACTCCTGCTCTGGAAGGCGCTGCGCGAGGTCCAGGGCCGCTATGACCCGGTCACGCTGCATGCCCTCTCACTTGCCCTGCACGCCCTGGCCGGGTGGCTCGTCGTGCTGCTCCTCCGCCGTGTAGCCGGCCCTTGGGCACTTGTGCCGGCCCTGTTCTTCCTGGTCTTCCCGTACAGCTATCAGGCCGTCACCAGCATCAGCAGCGTCTTCCATCTGCTGGTGACGGTCTGGCTCCTGCTGACCCTGCTCCTGTACGCCGAAGGTCGCTTGGGACGGCGTCACGACCTGCTGGGTGCCTCCGTCGTCACCGGGGCGCTCGCATGCTGGACACACGAACTTGGCGTGCTCGTCGTCCCTCTCGTGTTGATGGCCGAGGGCCTACTGTGGCTCTTGCATAGAGACGCGGTCGCACGCCCCGTGCGCTGGCCCCTCCTTCACGCCGTCGCAGCAGCCGTGTACCTCGCCATGTGGTCCGTCGCCGCGCGCCGGCCGGAGCCGCGGGTGCCTCCCGCCGACGACCTGGCGGAGAAGGGCCTCTTCTTCCTCCAGGGGCTGGCGTTTCCGGCTACCGCGCAGCTCGTTCCACTCCAGGAGCGCTTCGGCCACCGGCTGGGCAGTGACTTCTCGGAGCGCACGCTGCTCGCCGGCGGCGTCGCGGGCCTCGTCGCGCTCGGCGCGTATGCCGTCGCCGGGCGCCACCGCTTGGCTGCGTTGCTTGCGCTGGCGTGGTGTGCCCTCTCAGTGGTCCAGGCGTGGTGGCTGCTGGACTGGGCCTACGTCATCGACGCGCCGCGCCTCACCTACCTCGCCTCCGCGGGCGCCGCGGTCTTCTGGGGCCTGCTGCCCTCCTTGCGGTTTCGCGTGCCCGCCCTCACCTGGACCTGGCGCGCGGCCACCGGTGCCGCGCTCGGCCTCGTGCTTTGGCAGAGCGGCGGCTTCGTCCAAGCGCGCGTCGCCATGCTCGAAGCCGGTGCGCCGGTCGTGTGGGGCATTGCCGCTGCCGGCGCCGCCCACCCAGGCCAGTCGCTTGTCTTCGTCGACGTCCCGTCATGGTTCGTCGGCCATCGCAAGGAGTACGCGCGTGGCCACCTCGGCGTGACGCTCATCCCGATGTACCTTGGCCTGGACCGGCTGATCTACACGCACACCGGCGTCCGCGTCCGCGCAGACTCCCTGCGCGACCGTCCGGCCACCACGGGCTACCACTATGAGTGGGACGTTCACGGGCGCGCAGGGCCACCCGCGGAGCACGTCGCCATCCTCGCTGCGGCCGGCGCCGTGTACGACGTGGACCTCAGCGGCGCCGCGCCGGTGGTCAGGCGCCGAAGCTGACGCCGACGCTTCGTCCCGCCTGGACTAGCTCGCCGCTCGGGTTCACCAGCTTGGGCTCCGCGATGGCTTCCGGGATCGACACGTCCACGATCTCCGTGCCGCGCAGCGCCACCATGCGTCCCAGCCCGCCCCGCGCGACGAGGTGGACCGCGGCGGCGCCGAAGCGCGTGCCCAGCACACGGTCGAACGGACTGGGCGAGCCGCCTCGCTGCAGGTGTCCCAGCACCGTGGCGCGCGTCTCTGCGCCGCACGCGTCCGCGATCTGCTGTGCCAGGTTGTTGCAGATGCCGCCTAGCCGCAGCGCGCTGCTGCCGTGCGACCCCAGCGTCGCCTCCTGGTACACCTGCTCGCCGCCCTGCTGGGTCGCCCCTTCCGACACGACGACAATGGAGAACTTGCCACCCGCGCGCGCGCGCCGCACCAGCGCGTTCACCACCTCTTCCAGCCGGTAGGGGATCTCCGGGATCAGGATGACGTCGGCGCCCCCCGCAATGCCGGCCTCCAGCCCGATCCAGCCGGCGTTGCGCCCCATCACCTCCACCACCATCACGCGGTGGTGGCTCTCGGCAGTGGTGTGCAGCCGGTCGATCGCCTCGGTCGCCACGTGCAATGCCGAGTCGTAGCCGAATGTCACGTCGGTCGCCGCCAGGTCGTTGTCGATCGTCTTGGGCACGCCCACCATGCCCACGCCCAGCTGCATCATCTGCTCCGCGATGCGCATCGATCCGTCGCCGCCGATCGACACCACCGCGTCCACCTCCAGCTCCTCCAGCCGCGCGATGATCTCGCGCGAGCGGTCCACCGTCAATCCGTTCTCGTCGGGCATGGCGAACGGGTTGCCCCGGTTGCTGGTGCCCAGGATCGTGCCGCCCTGCGGCAGGATGCCGCGCACGCTGGCAGCGGTCAGCGGCCGCACGCGCGCCCCGCCGCGACCGAGCAAGCCGTCGAAGCCGGTCTCGATCCCCAGCACCTTCCAGCCATAGACGTTAGTAGCCGTCTTGACCACGGCGCGGATCACGGCGTTGAGCCCCGGGCAGTCGCCACCGCCGGTGGAGACGGCGATTCGGCGGATGTTCGGCATGTCACTCGTAGAATACCTGGCGATGGCTAGTGGACCTGAAACGGACGCACACGCGGGCGCTGGTGCGGGTGAAGATGCACGCGCAGCCGCGGAGGCGGGCGCGAGCCCGGAGCGCGACCCGCACAGCACCGCGGCGCAGCTGGCGCACGGCCCGCAGGCCGGGTCACCGGCTGTGGCGGGCAAGCCGGCCGGCGCCGTCGGCGTCCACATCGGCGGCACCGCCTGCCGCGCCGCCGCAGGCTTCGGTGAAGAGAGCATTTGGCGCGGCGCCCTCCCGGCCGGCGGTGTCGAAGCCGCTATCGAGGCTATCGTGCAGGCGGTGCGCCACGTTTCGGCTCGGCCGCAGTATGTTGTCGTCGGCTCTCCCGGCCACGTGGATCGGTCGGGAGGCGTCGTCTCCGGGGCGGCCAACCTTGGCCCGGAATGGAGCGGCGAAGTGCCGTTGCGCGCGCTGCTTGAGGAGCAACTGCAGTGCGACGTGGCGGTGCACAACGATGCTGAGGTTGCGCTGGAGGCGGAGAAGCGCCGCGGCGGCCTGGTGGCCGTGCATGATGGGGCGTTGATCACGCTGTCCGCCGGAGTGGGCGTCGCGTTCCTGGTGGCCGGCGAGGACCGCTCCACGGAACTTGGCCACAGCGTGGTCAAGCTGGACGGTCCGCAGTGCATTGGCCGCCCCCATCGCGGCTGTTACGAGAGCCTGCTGGGCGGCTGGGCGCTGCCGCTGCGCTATCGCGAGCGGCACCCGGAGTTCACGGGCACCGCCGCACGCGAGATCCCCGACGATCCTGCCTTCTGGGAGGAATGCGGCCGCACGCTGGGCGAGCTGGTCGTCACGCTGTGCCTGCTCGGCCAGCCGCTCGAAGCGGTCAGCTTCGTCGGCGCCGTCTCGCTCACCCGCGCCGACCTCTTGCTCCCCGCTGTGCGCCGCCGCGTCCAGGAGGAGGCTGCGCTGCTCTCCAGCGTCCCGCGCCGCCTCACCGTCACTCCGCTGGGCGAAGACGTGACCGCCCTGGGCGCTCTCATCACCGCCACCGACTTGCTGTATCCGTTCCGGCGGGTATAGCGTCTCCGCAAGGGAGGGGCCACGCAGCTACTACCCCTCCTGCGGCAGAACTACGCGTGCCAGCGTGCCGCCGCCGGTGGCGTTGGTGATCTCGAAGCGGCCCTTGAGCTGCTCGTTCACCAGGCGCTGCACGATGGACAGGCCCAGGCTGTGGCTGTTTTCCACCGAGAAGCCCTCCGGCAATCCCGCGCCGTCGTCACGCACCTCTATCTCCACCTTCGTCGTGGGCGCGCCGATGAGTGCCCCAGTTTTGGCCAGCTCGCGCGCGCGGATCGTCACGTGCCCCTCGTCGCGGTCTTCCAGGCCGTGGATGATGGCGTTGCAGATCAGCTCGTTGAGCACCAGCGCCAGCAGCGTCGCGCTCTGCGACGCCACCATCACGCCGCTCGCGCCGCTCGAATCGATCTCGATGCGCTTGTGGCGCGGCAGCATGTCCGCCACCGCGATGTCCGCCACGCGCCGCGCGATCTCCCCCACCGTGGTGCGCCCAAAACTCTCCTGCGAGAGCAGGTCGTGCGCTGCTCCCAGGCTCTCGATCTGCGAGTGGGTCTCCGCCAGCGTCTGCGCCGCTTCCGGGCTCTTGGTGCGGCGCAGCTGCAGCCGCAGCAGGGAGGCCATCATCTGGAGGTTGTTCTTGACCCGGTGGTGCATTTCCTGGAGGAGGGTGCTCTTCATCTCTAGGCCGCGCCGGGTCTCCTCGTAGAGGCGCGCGTTCTCGATGGCGATCGCCGCGTCGTTGGCGAAGGTGAACAGCAGCGCGATCTGGTCGCGGCTGAACTCGTGCCGCTCGCGCGTGTAGACCGAGATGCCGCCCAGCACGCGGTTGCGGCTGATCAGCGGCACCGAGAACATGGAGCGGTAGCCTTCCTCGGCCACCCACTTGAACGCCGGCAACATGTTCAGGCGCGCGTCCGATTGCGCGTCGAAGATGACGATCGGCTTCTTCTCCGCCACCGCCAGCCCGACGGCTCCCTCCCCCACCTTCACCTCGATCTGTGTGTACTGGGGCGAGAGGTTGTGGCTAGCCACGATCTTCAGCGTCTGCTGGTCCTCGTCCAACTCGAAGATGCCAGCCATGTCGGTCCCGGTGATCACCGCCGCCTGGCGCGCCACCGTGGTCAGCACCTCGCTCATCTCCAGCGTGGAGACCAGCGTCGCCGTGACGCGCTGCAGCGCCTGCAGCTGCTGGACTTTCTCGCGCAGCTGGTCGTCGGTCAAGCCGTACAGCCGCGCGTTCTCGATGGCGATGGCGATCTGCCCTGCCACGGTTTCCGCGAAGGCCACCTCCTCCGGCGTGAACTCCTTGACCGCGCGCGTCTCGATGTCCATCACGCCGACCAGCTTGTTGGTCGAGTCCGCCGCGCGGAACAGGATGATCGGCACCGAGAGCCAGCCGTGGTATGGCTCCTCCATCAGGTGCGGTACGTACGCGAAGCGTGTGTCCAGCCACGAATCGGCCACCGCCACGGGCTTGCCGTACTGGGCAGTCCAGCCGGTGATCCCCTCCCCCAGCGCCAGCGACGTGCGACCCACCGCGTCCGGGTTCAGGCCGCGCTCGGCGCGCAGCACCAGCCGCCCCGTCTCCTCGTAGAGGAAGACCGCGGCCACGTCGGCATGCATCACCTCCGCCACCACGTTCACCGTGTGGCTCAGTACCTGGGAGAGGTCCAGGCTGGAGTTGACCACCGAGTTGATCTTCTGCAGTGCCGCCAGCTCCGCCACGCGCGCCGTGAGCCGCCGCTCGGTATCGCCGGGCGGCCGCACGGCGCCGACGTAGCCCGCCACCAGCTCGTGGATCAGCAGCTGTGGCAGCTCCTCCAGCTTCTGCGCCTCATCGCTCCCCGCCGGCGCCATCGCCACCATCGCCGAGAGCCGCGCCGCGCTGCGCCCCACCGCCTTGGAGAGCGGGTCGGCGCGCCCCTCCTGGTCCCACAGCGGCATCGACCGCTCGGCCAGCAGCGCGGCCTCGCGCCGCACCGTGCGGCACAGCTGGCTGTAGCCATCCTCCGCCGCCACGCGCAGCAGCCGCAGCCAGCGGCCATACTCCTGTCCGTACGCCTCACCGGACGCGTGGCCGTTGCGCAGCACCGCGCCGCCGGCGTCCTCGCCGCTGCCGGGGACATCCAGCGTGTTGTCTTCGCCCAGCAGCCAGTGGCAGAAGGCGAGCGTCTCCATCGGTAGGCTCGCAGGGGTGGTCTGCATCCCGAAGGCAAGTGTAGCCGTCATGTGACCAGAAGCAGATGCCGGAATCGGACCACTACGCCGTCCTCCAGGTGGAGCGCGACGCCGAGCCCGAGGTGATCGAGGCCGCTTACCGTGCGCTCGCCCGCAAGTACCACCCGGACGTGAACCGCGCGGGCGACGCGGCCGAGCGCATGCGCCGGCTCAACGAGTCCTACCGCGTCCTGCACGATGCCGCCGCGCGTCTGGCGTACGACGCTGCCTCTCTCCCGGCTCGGTCTGTTGCGCGCCCAGCCGCAGAGCAATCCCCTGCGCCGGTCCCGACGTCAGACCGACCTGTGGACCTCTTTGGCGCCGCTGTCGCAGACACCTGGCGACGCATGCAGCGTACCCGGCGGGCACGGACCCTACGCCGCGCCGCCGCCGCACCCAGCGCCGAAGCTGCGCCCCACAGTGGAGTGCCTCGTAGCCGGCGCTCGCTTGCCCCCATGCTGGGCATGGTGGGGGCACTCGGCACGGGCGTGGTGGTGGGCGCTGTGGGCGCGCGCTTTGCCGGCGGCTCGGACGCGGCGCTGGCCGCCTACTGGCGGCAGGCCGCCGCAGTGCGCGCCGCGGTAGAAGAAGCACGCTTGCCCGTGACGCTGGCCGTGGGGAACGCTGCTGCCGGTCCGGCGGTGACGTACGCTGCGGCAGTGGCCAACACACCGTTTGGGCCGCTGGCGACGCAGCTCATCGCGGCGCTGGAGAACGCCGCCGGGCAGCTGCGCCGGGTGCAGGGCGTCCCCGCGGACGCCGAGGCGTACCACTTTGCGCAGCTCGACGACTGGCGCGAGGAGCGCGACCTGCGTGTCGCCCAGCGCGACGCAATCGTGAGTCGCAACGCCGACTTGTGGGCGCAGTCCGTGGACCGAGAGGTGGCTTGGCGCGCGTCACCGGCCCATCAGAAGACGGAGGCTGTGGCGTGGCAACTGGCAGCCCGCGTCGCCGGCAGCGCGGGCTGAGCGGCTCGCGGCCCCAAGTATAGCTTGGGCTGTAGTCAGTTCGTACTAGGCCGGGTAGGCTAGAGCCGGGTTGAATGGCTGGAAGCCTGGGTACCATTCACTCACTTCACCGGCGCGCCGAGCGCACGGAGCGTATCGAGGGTCTCCGGACCCGCGGGCGCCGAACGCACGATTACACGAGGAGCAACCCCAGCACATCATGATTGATCCCCGTTCCGTCGACCGCCTCCTGGGTTACATGAGCAAGGCCGTGTGGCTGATCATGGCCTACAGCTTCGGCACCATGGTGGGCCGGCTCATCCTGCTCTCCCAGCACACTTCTTAGCGGTCACCTGCTCCGTCCAACTCCGTTCTACCCCTGTCCAGCGTTCTCCGCCCGCAGTGCCTGGCCAGATGCGCTGGCACGCACAGCACGCAGTGAAAGTGCCGGGAACGCGAAGACGTTGCTCTAGGCAGCCAGGCGCTGCCGGTTTTCCGCCTCCGGTTGCACCGGCGCTTCCGTAGCGATGCGCCGGTCTTGATTCCCGGACACCGCGTGCAGTGCCCGCGGCGCCTGGCGCGGCGGTCCCTCAGCCTCGGATTCTGCACCGGCATCGGGGCCGGTCTTGATCCGGCGCCGCAGGTCGGCTAGCTGCGTCCGCATCTCGTCCAGCTCCGCCTCCACGCGCCTGGCACGATGGTCCGTCCAGGCGCGCACCTGGCTGGTGCCTATGTAGCGCGCCCGGTGCAGCGCAAACGCGAGCACGCCGAGCCCGGCGTACGCGCCCGCTAGCCGCAAGAATAACCGCTTCATTTGCACATTCCTGCCAGTCCCAACGCACGTCGCGTGCCAGCCTGCTCTAAGGGTGGTTGAGGCGTGACAACGAATCATCGGCTGGCGTAGGACAGATTGCGCTGACCCTAGCCAGGGCGCCTACGGGGTAGACGTCAATGGGTCCTGTCCGTCCTGGTGTCCCTTGCCGTTCTTGGCACCGGGGTGGACGACGCTGTCGATGACACCTCTCACGGCGGGGGCGATGACTTCGGCCGCGTTCGAGACGGTGGTGACGGCGGTGGAGAGCAGTCCCTTCTGTTCCGGAGCGGCGACGGGGGCGGCGACGGCGAGGGCGGTGGCCTCCGCGGGGTCCTGGTCTTCAGTCATGAGGCGGGCGGGGATGGTGGCGGCCTGAACCACCTCGATGGGCGGCTGGTGGACCAGGCCGATGCCGCGGCCGGCGGCGACCATCAGGCTGCCGGGCAGCACCTCGAAGCGCGCCGGTGTGTGGCCGACGACCTTGGAGTCGGCGACGACGGGCAGCACGTGGTCGGTGCGCACGTCGATGCGACGGGCGCGCACGCGCTCAATGCGTGTGTCCTCCGACACCAGGCCGGTCTTGAGGGCGAGGAAGCGCGCGGCGAGCGCGGCCTGGCCGTGCTCGTGGTAGACGGCGACGTCGAGAAGGCCGTCGTCCAGCCGCGCGTCGGGTGACGTGATGACGCCGGGGCCGCTGCGGGGGGCGTTGGCGATCTCTACCAGCAGAGTCAGCGCCTGGCGGGACTGCGCGCCCTTGTCCAGGCGCAGGGCGACGCCGGTGGGGATCATCTCCAGCGCAGCGGGAAGGGCGGAAGAGGCGGACTGCCAGCGACCGGCCTTGACGTCCTGGCCGACAGGCATCAGGGCGGCGGTGACGCCGGCCGCGGCCATCTCCAGGAAGATGCGCTTGCGGTTGGCGCCCGCGGCGGTCACCCGGCCGACGTCTATGGCGCGCACCACGCCGCCGGCGATCAGCGCGACGGCTTCGTCGAGCGCGGTGGGGATGCCGAGAGAGGTGGCGACGTTGTTGTAGGTGCCCAGCGGGATGATGCCCAGCGTGGCGCGGGTGCCGAGGAGCCCTTCGGCGACGGCGGCGACGGTGCCGTCGCCGCCAGCGACGATCACGAGCTCGCAGCCCTTCTTGGCCGCCTTGTGGGCCTGCTTGCGGGCGATCTTCTTGCGCAGCTTGACGCGTACTTTGGCCTGGATGCCGTGGGCGGCCAGGCGTTCCACCAGCTCGCGCAGGCGCAAGATGCTGTCGTTGTTTGGCCCTGACTTGGTGTTGATGATCAGGAGGGCGCGCTTTTTGGGAGGGACGGCCTCCAAGGGGTGACGCTGCTTGCCGGGTTGCCGCGAGTCGCGGGAGACTCGTGTGGCTGCGCCGGGGGCGGCTCCTTGGGTGGCGCCGGAGGTGGAGGTCTGCGCCAGCTCGCGGGCGCGGTCTTCCTCGGCACGGTCGAGGATGGCCTGGCGCGCGGCGAGCTCGTCGTGGGCGCGTGCCAGCTGCTTGGCGAGGCGCCGTTCTTCTTGGTGGCCGTCACGCTGCTTTGGCATTGCTACCCACGGGCGCCAAAACTGTCCTGCACATGCTGTGCCACTCAGCGGTCGTCGCCCGCCCGTGACAGGGTCTTTTCATCAGGCGGAGAGCTGAGTAGGCTTTGGGATGAAAGGAATGGCACGGCAGGAGGTGCCGCCGGGGCCGCCCGCCGCGGCCGGCATGCTGGCGGCGGCGCTGGCGCGGGTGCCGGACCCGCG
>CADCTC010000015.1 GCA_902805635.1 uncultured Chloroflexota bacterium | reverse complement strand
GTGTCGCGCTTCGGCGGAAGCGCTAGCGGTGGCTTTGAAGAAGCGGGCGTCCAGACACTCAGCGCGGACCTGCTCGCCGATGGGGCGTTGGAGCGCCTGCCTGCCGTGCCGAACGTGCTCTACCTGGCCGGCATGAAGTTCGGCAGCAGCGGTGCCCCATCGGCGACTTGGGCGCTAAACACGCTGCTGCCAAGCCTTGTTGCGCGGCGCTTCCGCACGTCGCGTATCGTCGCGCTCTCCACTGGCAACGTCTACGGGCTGGTGCCGGTCGGCCGCGGCGGCTCCCTGGAGACGGATACTCCCAACCCAGACGGCGAGTACGCACAGTCGTGCTTGGGCCGGGAGCGTATGTTCGGCTACGCCTCCAACCAGCTCCACACGCCGGTCTCGCTGATCCGCCTGAACTACGCCAACGAGCTGCGCTACGGCGTGCTGGTGGACGTAGCGAAGAAGGTCTTGGACGGCGAGTCAGTGGACGTGACGATGGGCTACGTGAACGTCATCTGGCAGGGGGACGCCAACCGGGCCATTCTGCGCACCGTTGGACACTGCGAGAGCCCGCCGTTCGTGCTCAACGTGTCTGGTCCGGAGACCGTCTCCGTGCGGTGGGTGGCGCAGCGCATGGCGGAGCTGCTCGACCGGCCGCTGCCGCCGACTAACGGCACCGAGGCTGAGACCGCCCTCTTGAGCACCTGCAGCAAGCAGCACGGCTTGTTCGGATACCCGTCTGTGACGCTCGAGACGCTGGTGCGCTGGACGGCCGACTGGCTGGCGCACGGCGGCCGCACGCTGGGCAAGCCCACCAAGTTCCAGTCGCGCGACGGCCGCTTTTGATGACGGCGACGGCGACGCTGCCGCAGCTTGCGCCGGAGAAAGCGCGGTCGCTTCGGGCCGGGCTGGTCATCCCGGCGCATCCGCTGGCGCTGACGGCGGAGCGGCGGCTGGACGAGCGGCGCCAGCGCGCACTCTCGCGCTACTACCTTGCGGCCGGCGCAGGGGGGCTGGCGGTGGCGGTGCACACGACGCAGTTCACCATCCGTGAGCCGAAAGTGGGGCTGCTGCGTCCGGTACTGGAACTGGCGGCGGCAGCAGCGCGGGAAGAAGTTGGCGCCAGCGCGTTGCTGGTGGCGGGCGTCGTCGGTCAGACAGAGCACTCGTTGCGGGAGGCACGGCTAGCGGCAGACCTAGGGTACGATGCGCTGCTCGTCCAGCTGGGAGCGCTGCGCGACGCGCCCGACGACGTGCTGCTCGAGCACTGCGGGCGACTCGCTGAGGTACGGCCTCTGTTCGGCTTCTACTTGCAGCCGTCGGTCGGCGGGCGGCTGCTCTCGTATGGCTTCTGGCGGCGCTTCGCGGAGATAGAGAATGCGGTGGCGATCAAGATCGCGCCGTTCAACCGCTACCAGACGCTCGACGTAGTGCGAGGTGTAGCGGACTCGGGCCGCGCGGATGAGGTGGCGCTCTACACCGGGAACGACGACCACATCCTACTCGACCTGTTGACGCCATTTTCTACGGAGAAGGGCGCGCCGCTGCGCATCGTTGGCGGGCTGCTGGGGCATTGGGCTACCTGGACCAAGCGAGCAGTGGAGCAGCTGGCGCAGGCGCACGCGCTGGTGCGCGAAGGTGCGCCGGTGGGCCCCGATGTGCTTGTGCTGGCGAACCAGATCACGGACGCGAACGCTGCCCTCTTCGACCCGCAGCACGCGTTCGCTGGCTGCATCCCTGGCATCCACGAAGCGCTGCGGCGCCAAGGGCTGCTGGCCGGACGCTGGTGTCTGGACGAGCACGAGGAGCTCTCTCCGGGGCAGATGGAAGAGATCGACCGGGTCTACGCGGCGTACCCGCATCTTATGGATGACGAGTTCGTCTCGGAGCACCTGGACGAGTGGCTGCGCTGAGAGGCACAGTGATGGCCTCACTACGCTGAGAGGCGTGGGCTAGCGTTGTTGACGAGCGCGACGGTTTGAGAAGCAGCTAGGTAGGGGTACTCAGGAGTACCAAGGAGACACACATGAACGGTCGAACGAGGCGCGGTTTCTTGGGTGGGAGTGCGGCGGCGCTGCCCGGCGTGCTACTGGTGGCGTGCGGTGGCACCACCGCCAGCACGACTGAAGTGCCGAGGGCCCAGACGACTGGACCGGTGAAGCTGGTGCAGCTCTCGCGCCGCGCCGGGGGCACGGAGGCGCTCACTCTCCAGCAGAAGGTGATGGATGACTTCAAGCAGGCCGCGCCCAACGTCACCGTCGAGGTGGTGCCAGGCACGGTGCCGCAGGAGCAGCTGGTGGTGCGCCATGCGGGTGGCGACCCCGTCGACTTCGTCGAGAATGACTGGGGGGTGTGGGTCGACCTCGCCGACGGCAAAGTGGTGGAGGACCTGACGCCGTACTTCACGCGCGACAAGATGGATGCAGGTGCCTTCCTGGGCGAAGCGCTGACGAGCTACACGTATCAGAACAAGCGCTACGCCATGCCCGTCAGCATGAGCGTGGACGGCCTCTGGTACAACGACGATCTGTTTCGGGCTGGGGGCGTAAAGCCGCCGCCGCAGGACCCGAACGACAGGTCCTGGACGCTGGACAAGTTCATGGAAACTGCCCGGCAGCTGAGCAAGCCGGGGCAGCAGTTCGGCTTCGGCGGCAGCTACAACTGCTTCCCGACGCTGGGCGTCACCGACGGGACGTACTACGGGCAGCGCACCTGGGACGACGCCAAGGGCAAGGCCCTGATGGACACCGAGAACTTCCGCAAGGGCGCCCAGTTCTGGCTCGACCTGCAGTGGAAGCAGCAGGGCATCTGGCCGACAGCCGCCGAGCTCGACCAAATCCGGCAGCAGCCCAACCAGGCGGCGCACGTTACCGGCAAGGTGGCGATGAATGTGATCTGCGCCCTCCCACCCAAGGATCAGATGACGATGAAGTGGGGGATGGCGGCGCTGCCGTACTCCGGCACGGGGAAGAACATCTCGGGTCGGATGTACCCGCACGCGCTGCACATGGGCGCGGCGGGCAAGAACAAGGACACGGTCTGGCAGCTCTTCCGCTGGCTGACTAAGCCGGAAAACGCCAGCCGCTATCCGGAGGTGGCGGGTCACTCGGTCTCGCCGATCAAGGGCGGCTCGGACGCGATCCAGAAGCTGCGCAAGGACCAGTACGGCGTGGACCTCTCGGTGCTGCTCAAGAATGCTGAGACGCAGATCATCTCCGGCCTAGGCATGCTCAAGTACGCCGGCTGGAAGAACGTCAACGACGAGATCGGCAAACGCCACACTGACGAGTTCAAGCAGAATAAGCTGAGCGTGGGCGATTGGGTCAAGCTGGCGACCGAGGCGTTTGACCGGCTGCTGGTGCCCAAGAAGTAGCCTCTGAGCGATGACAGCCACCGTTACGGGGCTTGCGGTTCACGGCGGGCCCAAGGTCCGCACGCGTCCCTTCCCACCACGCCACCTGTTCGGCGAGGAGGAGAAAGCAGCGGCGCTGCGCCTCTTTGACGACGCGATCCAGACCGGCGGTGTCTTTGGCTACGGCGGCCCGGAAGAGGAGGCGTATTGCCGCGAATTCTCGGAGGCGCTGGGCGGTGGTTTCGCGGACATGGTGAACTCGGGGTCGAGCGCGGTGTACGTCGCGCTCCGCGCCCTCGACCTGGAGCCCTACTCAGAGATCGTCTGTCCGGCCATCACCGACCCCGGCGGGATGATGCCCATCCCGCTGCTGGGCTGCATACCCGTGCCGGCCGATGCGCGTCCCGGCTCGTACAACGTCGGGCCGGACGAGGTCGAAGCCTGTCTCTCACCCCGCACCGCTGCCATCCTGGTGGCGCACATCGCCGGCGAGCCGGTGGACATGGACCCTATCCTAGAGCTTGCCCGCGCGCGAGGCCTCCCGGTGGTGGAAGACTGCGCGCAGGCGCACGGCGCACGCTACAACGGCCAGCCGGTCGGCACGTTGGGCGACGTCGCCGCCTTCTCCACGATGTCCGGCAAGCACCACGCGACGGCGGCGCAGGGCGGAGTCGTCTTCACGCGGCGTGAAGACCTGTACTGGGCGGCGCGCCGCGCGTCGGACCGGGGCAAGCCCTTTGGCCTCTCCGGCGCGGCGCCGGCCGCGAGCAGCCTGGCGAGCGCTGCCACGAACGTGATCGCGGCGCATAACCTGAACGGCAACGACCTGGCAGGCGCCGTCGGGCGTGTGCAGCTGAGCAAGCTGGACGACATCGTGCGCCGCCGTCGTGCGGTTGCGGCGCGCATTGCCCAGGGACTGGAGATTTGTTCTCGCACGGTCACTGCAGGGTGGCAGCCGGCTGGCGCCGAAGCGAGCTATTGGTTCATGCGGCTGCACGTGGAGGCGTCCCGGCTGACGGTGGCCGCGACCGCGTTTGCCAAGGCGGTCGCGGCGGAGGGTATCCCGCTGAACCCAGCCTACGGCGCGGCGCTACAGTCGCATGCACCGTGGTTCTTGGAGAAGCGCGTCTTCGGCACATCGCACCTGCCGTGGAGCGCGCCTGAGTACCGTGCGGCCGGCGGTGACCCGCAGCGCACGTTCGCGTGCCCCAACGCCATCTCGGTCATCGAGAGCGACTTCAATCTCTCGTTCCACGAAGGCTGGGGCAGTACCGAGATCGAAGACGCGCTCGCCGCCATCGAAAAGGTGGAGGCGGCACTGGGGAAGATGGTATGACCACCAACGCGACCGGTGCGGCGGAGACGGCGGAGAGGGCCGGGCCGCGCCGGCCGCCGCAGATGGAGTGGCCAGACGTCTTGATCTACCCGGATCGGGCGGTGATGGGCGCCGCCGCGGCCGAGGCGGGGGCGGATGCGCTGCGCCGAGCGATCGCCGAGAAGGGTGGCGCCGGCGCCGGCTTCGCGTCGGCGCCATCGCAGGAGGAGTTCCTAGGCGGCCTGGCTGGAGCGCCCGGCATCGACTGGTCGCGCGACACGGCGTTCCATTTGGACGAGCACTCGGCGGCGCTGCTGCCATGAGGGCATCGGTGCAGCGAGAGGCACGGCCGGTCCGAATCGGCTTCATCGGCTGCGGACGTAACGCGCAGGGGCACATGCGCTCTTTGCTTTCGGTGCCCGGCGCGCGCATCGTGGGCGTCTGTGATGTCTCGAGTGAGACGGCCCAGAGCGCGTCGCAGCTGACTGGCGGCCAACCGTACGAGGACTTCCGCGCCCTGCTGGAGCGGGACGACCTAGATGCGGTGTACCTCTCGCTGCCTGCCTTCGCGCATGGGGCGCCGGAGCTGGCGACGATCGAGCGCGGCCTGCCGTTCTTCGTCGAGAAGCCTGTGGCGGTAGACATGGAGACGGCGCAGCGCGTGCAGGGCGCGCTAGCGAAGAAGGACTTGATCACCTGCGTTGGCTACCAGCTGCGCTACCGCGGCGGCACCGACGCGGCGCGGGCGCTGATCGCTGCCTCCACGGAAGGGCCGGTGGGCATCGCCGCTGGCAGCTATTGGTGCGGCACGGGGCGCGCCCTAGGCAACACATGGCGCACCCGCATGGCCGAGTCCGGCGGCCAGATCCTCGAACAAGCGACGCACACGCTGGACCTCATGCGCTTCCTGGTCGGCGAGGTGGATGAGGTCTTTGCCTACTTCTCGCGCGCGATCTTGCGCGAGGCGGAAGGGGGCGACAGCCCCGACGTGCACGCTGTGTCGCTGCGCTTCGCAAACGGAGCCGTCGGCACGCTCAGCGCCACCTGGGCAATCGATCCTGCGGACTGGGGCAACGCCAACGTGCTCCAAATTGGCTACGGCGTGGAGCGGCTGCAGTTGAAGGCCGACGGCCTCACCCGGACCAGAGGCACCCAGACGGAAGAAGTGGCGCTGGGGCCCGACGGCAACATCGACGCCATCTTCATCGAGGCGGTGCGCACGGGCGACCGCTCCGCCATCCGCTCCGACTACGCCGAAGGCGTGCGCAGCCTCGCACTGTGCGTCGCCATCAACGAGTCCGGTGCCACCGGCAAGCCGGTGCGCCTGAACGAAACGAGGAGCGCCTGAAGTGGCCATTCTACTGGGCATTGTCGACTGCGACACCAGCCATGTGGTGGCGTTCACCGAGCGCCTCAACCACGTGGGGATCGCGGAGGATCAGTGGGTGAATGGCGCGCAGGTGGTGGCGGCGGTGCCGCTGCCGTCATTGATCAGCCAGGAGCGCATCGAGCCGTTCACTGAAAAATTGCGCGGCTACGGGATCGAGATCCTGCCGCGGTCGGAGGAGCTGCTCGGCCGGATCGACGGCGTGCTAATCGAAGCGGTTGACGGCAGCGTGCACCTGGAGCGCGCGCTGCCGTTCATCGAGGCCGGCCTGCCCGTCTGGATCGACAAGCCGCTGGCGTGCTCCACCGCCGACGCACGGCAGCTGGTGGGGGCAGCAAGGCGCAAGGGCGTGCCGCTGCTCTCAGCCTCTGCGCTGCGCTTCGACCTCCCGGTGCAGGAGGTACACAGCCGGCGTGAGGAGCTCGGTGCGGTGCTCGGCGTTGACGCCTACACGCCTGCGACGACGCATCCGCGGAACCCGGGCTTCTTCCACTATGCGGTGCATGGCGTCGAGATCGTCTACGCCCTGATGGGCCGCGGGTGCCAGACCGTGCGCTGCGTGCACACCGAAGGTGCCGACGTCGCCGTCGGCGACTGGAGCGATGGGCGCCTGGGCACCGTGCGCGGCACCAGGCAGGGAGCGTATGGCCTGGGCTTCACTGCATTCTGTGAAAAGGGCGTCGTCGCCCAGTCCAGCAGCAAGTACTACTACCGTGAACTGCTTACGCGTATCGTCGAGACCTTCCAGACGGGCACCAGTCCCGTCTCCGGCGAGGAGCTGATCGAGGTAGTCGCCTTCCAGGAGGCAGCCAACCTCTCGATGGAGCGCAACGGGCAGCCTGTGGCATTGGAGGAGCTCACGCGATGACCGCGACACAGCCGAGAGCCGAAAGCGGGACGGGACAGCTCGCGCTGGACGGCGGCACGCCGATGCGCACGGCGCCCTTTCCCGCATGGCCAATCTGGGACGAGCGCGACGAGCAGGCGCTGATCGAGACGCTGCGCTCCGGGCGTTGGGGCTCGCACGCCAACACGGGCAATGTGGCTACCTTCTGCGAGCGGTTCGCCGCCTATCAGGACGCGCAGCACGGCGTGGCGGTCACTAACGGCACCGCCGCACTCGAGGTGGCGTTGCGCGGAGTCGGAATCCAGCCGCTGGACGAGGTCATCATTCCCCCTTACACCTTCGTCGCCACCGCTACGGCGGTGCTCGCTACCGGCGCCATTCCCGTCTTTTGCGACGTGCTGCCCGACACCTTTCTGATCGATCCGGCCGACGCCGAGCGCAAAGTGACTCCGCGCACCAGGGCAATCATCGCGGTGCACATCGCGGGGCAGCCAGCCGACATGGACGGCATCCTCGACGTGGCGAAGCGCCACGACCTCAAAGTGATCGAAGACGCGGCGCAGGCGCACGGCGCCTCCTGGCGCGGGCGCAAGGTGGGGGCGCTCGGCGACGCCGGCACCTTCAGTTTTCAATCCTCAAAGAATGTGAATGCCGGCGAGGGCGGCATCGTCGTCACCAACGACAGGGCGCTCGCCGACCGCTGCTGGTCCGTCGCAAACGTGGGGCGCATCCGTGAGGGCGCCTGGTATCAGCACGAGGTGATGGGCTTCAACTTGCGCCTTGCCGAGTTCCAGGGTGCGCTGCTCCTCTCCCAGCTCGAGAAGCTGCCTGAGCAGTTCGAGCGGCGCGAGCGGAACGCGCGCTTCCTGGACCGCGAGCTGGCGAAGGTCCCCGGCATCCTGCCCCAGGCGCACGATGCGCGCGTCACCGGCCACGCCCACCACCTCTACGTCTTCCGTTATGACCAGTCCGCATTCGGCGGCCGGGACCGTGCCTGGTTCGTCAAAGCGATGCACGCCGAGGGTATCCCCGTCTCGCCAGGCTACACGACGCCGCTCTACCGTATGAATGCCGTCATCGAGGAGCGCCGGAAGTGGGCAGAGCTTGCCCGCGCCGCCGGCCGCAAGGTCACTTGCCCATCCTCACCCGAGGAAGAGGCGCTCCCGAACGCCGAGCGTGCCTGCGGCGAGCAGGGCATCTGGCTCGGTCAGACCGTGCTGCTCGGCGACGAGCGCGGCATGCAGGACATCGTGGGCGCAGCGGCCAAGGTACAGCGGGCGGCTGGTCGTGCTTGAGCTGACCATGCATGCCGGCGACTCAGACCGCGAGTCGCCGCTCGTCATGCCGTTCGTGCCGCGGGACCAGATCGCAAGCGTGCTGCAAGAAGGACCTGTCTCTGGCCAGCTCGAAGCGCCGGCTACCCGATGCCGGCGCCGAGCGGCCAGGCGAGCCAGTTCCGCGCCACCTGGGTGGATGCGTCAGGGCCGACCGGCGACCCTCCGGCGGCGCCGGCGACTGCACCACCCGAAGTGCTGGTGGACCAGCCGGGCTACATCCCCCAAGGAGGGCCCGGGGCAAGGACCGTGGAATGGCATCGCGCTCTTCGACCACCCGGAGAACGAGGGCTATCCAAGCGTGATCGGGAAGTACGCCGGCAGCCGCGGCATGGTGCAGCTGACGCAGGTGCACTACCCGCCTGCGGGCGCGCCGAACGGTCCGTTCACCTTCCGCCAGCGCGTCTACGTGCACGACGGCGACGCCGAACAAGCGGGCGTGGCCGGCCGCCAGACCGAGTACGCGCAGCCGTCCAGGGCAGAGGTCACGGGCACCGGGCGCCTGGCCCCTAGGGGTCAGGCGCCTCGTCGTGATTAGCCCAGTTTGATGTTGGGCTTCTCGGGGTCGATGCCGGCCTGCTTGCCCTTGTCGATGATGGCCTGAAGGCGCGTCTGGAGCTTGGTCACCGCGTCGCGTGCGGTGGCCTGGCCCTCGTAGAGCGGCTTGAACTCCTCGTTCATTGCCGGGACCATGTCGCTCGCCCAGCCGTACAGTACGCGTCCCGCCGGTGGTTCGCTCTTGTTGAAGGGGCGCTCTCCGGCTTCGCGCGCCGCGTCCACCAGCAGCTGCGTGTTTGCGGTCGGTGACTGCTCGACGTAGCGCTTGATCTCCTCCGGCGTGTCGAAGACGAGTTCGTCGGTGACGTAGGTACGGTAGCCGACGTTGCCCTCAGGCCCGGAGATGTAGCGCAGTGCGCGCCAGGCGGCGTCTCGGTTCTTCGAGTCCTTGAGGATGGAGCCCCGCAGGAAGGCCGGCACCATCTCCATCGGCTTGTCGCCAGCCTTCTTGACCGGAGCGCGCAGTGCGGCCCAGCGGAAGTTGGTGCCGACCTGCTTGCGGAAGTCCGAGATCTTCCAGCCGCCGCCGTAGTCGAAGAGGCGCTTGCCGTTCACGAAACTGGCGGCCTTCACCGCATCGGCGTCGGAGGGAGCAGGGCCGACGCGGTGCTGAGTGATCAGGTCGGCGTGCCACTGGATGGCCTGCCACGTCTCGCCTTTGTCCCAAGTTGGCTTTATCACCAAATTGGTGTTCTTGGTGTACTCGAACATGTCGCCGCCGTTGGCCCAGATGATCGGGGGAATGCGGCTGAACCAGCTGTCGGCATCGTAGCCCCACTGGTCAACGCGGCCGTCGCCGTCGGTGTCCTTGGTGACCGCCTTAGCGAAGCGGACGAAGTCGTCGAAGGTCATCTTGCCGTCGCGAGGCGCCTCGATTCCGGCCGAGCGGAGCATATCTAGATTCGTCCAGAAGACGTACGCCGAAAGGCCGCCCGGCATCGCGAAGTACTTGCCCTCGAACTGCGCTGCCTCGGCCGACTTCTTGAAGTACTTGCGGTTCTCGACGATCTTGTCCTGCTTGATCCGCGAGGTGAGGTCGGCCAGCAGACCGCGCGCGGCGTACTCGAGCGAGGTGCCCTGCGTCACGTCGGGCGCGTCGCCGCCGGCGACCATCGCCAGCAGCTTGTCCGGCACGTTCCCACCCTGCGGCAGGACGACGAACTCGGCGTCGACGCCTTTCTCTTTCTCGGCGATCTCGGCCTTCCACTGCTTCCAGAGCTGCTCGCCCTGGGTCTGGTCCACGAAGGTGCCCATGATGCGCACCCTGCCGGTCCCGGCGGTGGACTGCGTCTGCCCGCTATCGGCGTTGCCGGCCGGACCGCAGGCTGCGAGCACGCTGGCTGCGCTCAGGGTTGCTGCGCCGGCGAGCATGCTGCGCCGCGACACGGCGCGGCGGGTTTCCGTAGGAGTAGTCATCGTTCTGGTTCCACCCTCCCTAGCCACGTAATTCTACGTCGTACGAAGTGGGCGCTAGTGCATTTGGGTGCCAAGTAGGGGCCGTATCCTCACGTGCAAAGAGATGCGCACGCTGGACGCTTTGGACGCACACGCCAGGAGCCTGGCGCTGAGCGGCACGAGTTGGATCGACCCGTATTGGGATGAGGCTGCCGGGCTACTCTGGATGATTACCAAGGAGCCGCATCCCACCAACGTGCCGCCGGGCACGCCCGTCCACGTGGTACGGGACACGCTGTGGTACGCCATCGGCCTCTTGTTGCGGAACGGTCCCGGAGACCACCCGCGGGCGCTGTGCGCGATCGATTCTTCGCTGCGCACGCAGCTCGACGCGCCCGGCACGCCGCACCATGGCACGTTCAAGCGGAGTCCAGAAGAGCCGGAGCCGCCTGCCGAATCTGTGGTGTGGAAGCACTTCGATCCCAACTGGCGCGAGTTCGTCGGCACGCTGTTCGCCATCATCCTGGAGGACTTCCCCGATGCGTTGCCTGCCGAGCTGCTCGCGGGTATGGAGCACTCCCTACGACTGGCTGCCGAAGGCACGCTGCAGCGCAACGTCACCCCCGCCTACACCAACATCGCGCTGATGAGCGCTTTCCTGCTGCGCTACTGCGGCGACCGGTTCGGCAATCCGGCATGGATCGAGGCGGCCGAGAAGCTCGCCGAAGGGGTGTATGCGCTTTACCAGGTGGACCAGACGTTTCCTGAGTACAACTCGCCCACGTACTACGGCGTCAACCTCTTTGCGCTCGCGCTCTGGCGCTCGTACTCCGCCTCACCGGTGCTGCGACGCACGGGAGAGGAGATGGAGGCGGGCTGCTGGCGTGACGTGGCGCGCTTCTACCATGCGGGACTGCGCAACCTCTGTGGCCCCTTCGACCGCTCCTACGGCATGGACATGACGCGCTATGCCGCCATCGTGGGTATGTGGATCTGGGCCTCCGTGGGCGAAGAGCGCGCGCCGTTCCCAGACTGGCGGCGCGAGTTTGGGCACACGAACGACTTCTGCATGGCGCCGACGGTGGCGCACGTGGGCGCGCGCGTGCCGGACGACGTGCTGCCCCACCTGCTGGCGTTCCGGGGTGAGCGGCAGGTCGAGCGCGTCATCGCCACCGATCCCCGCCGGGTCGCCACCGCCTGGCTCTCGGAGCGGCTGATCGCCGGCGCCGAGGACGCCGGCGGCAGCAAGAAGCCCAGCTACCAGTACCACCCGGCCACGGCACACTGGCGCTGCCCCGACGGCAGCGTCGGCTGGCTGCGCCTGACCCACTCGGTGCCCGTAGACGCCCGTGCCGACGCCGGCCGCCTGGAGATCTGGTCCAGCAGCGCTGGTGACGAGGGCGAGTACGCCTTCCAGATCTTCGTCCCCAGTGTCAGCGCAGCCCAGCTGTCCCACGACTACTGGAGCCTGCCAGGACTCATCGTGCGGATCGCCGCCGACGCTGAGGGGCCGGAGTTGGCCGAGAACGACGGAATCCTGGAAGTGCGCTACCGCCACCCTGCCGGTCGGAGGGCGCGCTTCGTCTTGCGCTTGGAGGCATCCGCGTGACGCTCCTGCGGGCGGGGTACGCTGCCCAGGAGATCACTCCGCCCGTGGGGACGGACCTGACCGGCTTCAACGCGCGCACCGGCCCCTCACAGGGAATGCTTGACGCCCTGGAGGCACGTGCTCTCGTGCTTGAGGATGGTGCGGGACACCGAGCAGCACTGGTGACGTGCGACCTCATCGGGCTGGGCAGGCACTTGGTTGGGCGCGTGCGGCGGCGCGTGGCGGAAACGACGGGAGTGCCCGAGGACGCGCAGCTCTTCAACTGCAGCCACACGCACGCCGGTCCGGAGACGGGCGTGCTCACGACCATTGGCTCGCCGAACCCGGGCTATCTGTCCGAGCTCGAGGACTGGCTGGCGCAGGTGATCATCCGCGCCGCCCGAGCGCTCGCGCCAGTGTCCATGCGCATCAGCTCGGGCGACGTGCCGCATGGATTGGCGATAAATCGGGTGTACCGGCACCAAGGTCGCCCGGACACGTACGACCGAGCGCTCACTGTCGTGCGGTTGGACCGTGCGGACGGCAGCCCGTTTGCTTCGCTGGTCTCCTTCGCCTGCCATGCCACGGCGCTCGGCCACGGGGAGCAGCACGCCGCGACCGACTACGTCGGGCCGATGCGCCGCGCGCTGGAAGAGACCGGGACCGGCCCCGTGCTCTACCTCAACGGCTGCGGCGGCGACGTGAACCCCGCCAGCATGGACAACCGCGGCCGGGCCGCCGCGGACGCTCTTGGCAGCGGGCTGGCGGAGGTTGCGAAACCCTTGTGGCGGGACGCTGCGCCAGTCGGAGACGGGTCCGCGACGGTTGACGCGGCGCAGGAGTGGGTGGTGCTCCCCTATCTGACCCCGCGCAGCGCGGGGGAAGCGGCTGCGCTCCTTGCCACCGGACGTGAACGGCTGGCGGCCACGCAGGTGGGCACACCCGAGTATCGCCTGGTGCGCGTCGTGGAGGTCGATTACGCGCAGCGCCTACTGCGCCTGCACTACGGCAACGAGACGCTGCCCGACGTTCGCGCTGAAGTGCAGGCACTTCGCATCGGACCAATCGCCATTCTCGGCCTGCCGGGTGAAATCTTCTCTAGCATTGGCCGCGCTATTAAAGATGCGTCGCCAGTTACGGCGCCGCGAACGCTCGTCGCTGGCTGGACCAACGACAACGTCGGCTACGTCCCCGATCGGTCCGCCTACGGCGTGGCCTCGTACGAAGCTGACACTGCGGCGCGCTGGTATGGCCATCCTGCCCCATGGGCGCCTGAAGCCGGCAACCTCCTGTGCGATGCCGCCCTGCGCGCCCTCAACACGGTAGCCGCACGGTAGCCGGGCGGTGACGCCGGGCGAACGGTCCCTAGACGCAGCCGTCATTGCCGTCCGCGACCGCCACGCTGCCGCGCCGGGCGTCGGCATTGTCCTCGGCTCCCAACTGGGAAGGCTGGCGGGGACGGTCCAGGCGGATGTGGTCATCCCCTACGGCGAGATCCCGAGCATGCCGCACCCGGCGGTCGCTGGCCACGCAGGACAGCTCCTGCTCAGCAGTGTAGAGGGGGTGCCGTGCGCGCTGCTCAGCGGGCGCGCCCACTTCTACGAGGAGTTCGCGATGCTTCTCTGTAGGTGTTTACTCGGTCCTGGAAGTACTTCGCCTTGGCCACGTTCACCCGCACCGGCAGCGCGAGCGTTCCCTGGGTCCACGTCAGCTCCCTCTCATCGCTCCCCAGGAATTTGGCCAGGTGCCATCCCGCGTCGACCTGCTTCGCCCCCCGCGGGATGAAGTGCCCGAACCCGCCCGTCCACGTCGATGTCTTCGTCAGCCCCGGCGCGGGCGGCAGTGGCAGCGTGTCGTAGTCCAGCTCCGGCGCGTCGCGTGCCAGCGTGTCGATCAGCCCCTGTCGCGTGTGGAAGAACGTCACCAGCCCGCCGCCGAACTCTCCGCCCGGCACCTGCCCCAGCGTCGCCTCCCACGCGCGCGTGCGCGAATCGACGAGCCGCCGCGCGTACCCGCTCTGCCACTCCAGCGCCTGGACGTTCTGCGGCGCGTTGGCCATCACCCGGTTGGCCTTCGGGTCGTAGAAGTCGCCCCGAACAGCCAGCCCCACGTCTAGAAGTGGCTGTTGCCGCGCCATGGCGCGTGCACCCGCGTGCCAAGCGCCCTGCCCGCCAGCAACCTGCTGCCGGGACAACTGGTGGCGCGCTGGTTGGTCGCGTCTTCCGTCCGTGAGCAGCGCCAGCCCGCCAGCCGCTCGTCCGGGCGCGCTAGGATCGCTTCGGGTGACAGCAGCTTCACCCTGGGCAAAATCGTGCGTCGCTTCGCTGCCCCGTCCGAGTGATAAAGCGCCTGTGGCAGGCATACGCGAGCGCGGCACCGCCCCACCCTGCCCTACCGCGTCCAGCCACTCCCCGCCGCTCTGCTTCCGCCGGCATCGGCTGGTGGCATTATTACGTCAAGCAGCGCACTTCCAGGTCGCGTGTAAGGTTTTGCCCTCCCCACAACCCCGTCCACGCGGCGCTCCGCCGGCTGGAGCTGCGGGTGCTGGTGCGCCCCCTCGTCGCGCACACCGCGGCCGACGCGGCGGCGTCCAGGGGCAGCGTCTCCATGTGGAAAGCGGTGCCCGTCTCGTAAGCGCGGCTATCGCCACGCGGCGACCTGCGCCGCCGGCCCACCGGCCCGCCAGGAGGTGGATACGGCGCACCCGTGCCCTGGGGGCGCCTGCGGCTGGTGGACCTCAGGCACAGAGCACAGAGCGGACGCCGGTGCACGATGACAGCATCGCGATCGCCGAGTGGTTCATGGACGCCCACGAGGCGCATGGCGGGAGGCGACGCTGACGGCAACCTGAACCTGGTCGAGATCACGCGCTCGTCGCGGGGTGGCGCGACAGCCACTCCTCACCTGGCGTCAGCCGACCTTGTGGCACCAGTAGACGTCGGCGCGGTACGGCAGGGCCAGCGTGGGGCGGTCGCGCGTATCGGGGTGCGCTTCGTCAAGCAGCTCGGCTGCGACGGCGGCTTCGTTCACGCGCAGGCCGTACCCGGTCTCACCCAGACCGGCGCTGCCACCACCGAGGAGCTGGCCGGCGTGCGGCAGCTCGTCGAGTCCTACGATCTGGAGATGCTGCTCCTGCGCCGCGACCGCGGGACTACCAGCGTCACGAGGGCATCCTCTGGGGCCTCGCCCACCGCGACAAGGAGATCGCCGGGGCTTCGCCAACGTGCTGCAGGTCGGCTACGGCGTGGAGCGGCTGGAGTGGCGCGCCGACGGTCTGACGCGGACGCGCGGGACGCAGACCGAGCGCGTGGAGGCACCGGCGGACGGCATCATCGACGCGGTGTTCGTCGAGGCGGTGCGCAGCGGTGACCGTTCGGCCATCCGATCGGACTATGCGGAAGGGGTGCGCAGCCTGGCGCTTTGCGTGGCGATCAACCAGTCGGCGGCGTCGGGGCGGCCGGTCTGCATCAGCTGACCTCGGCGGGCGAGGTTACGCCGCGAGCAGGAGCTCGGCGTTGCCGCCGAGGATGGCGGCGCGGTCTTCTGCACTCACATCCAGCGTGTGGACGCGGAGCAGGCCAACCTCGGGGTACTTGAAGGGGGCGTGAGTCCCAAGCAGGAGGCGCCGCGGGCCGAGCAGCTTGAGCGCGGCGCGATTCGCGTCGGAGAGTGGTCCGACGAAGGCGCTGGTGTCGAACCACACGTTGTCCTGGTGGGGGACATGGCGCACGACCATGTCTGCGACAGTAAGGGGCGTGTTGGTGCAGAGGAAGCGGACGTTGGGGAAGCGGTGTGCCGCGGGACCGATCTGGTGCTCGCTCACGTCGGGTGCGGTGTCGAGCGGGTGGCGCTGGCGCGGGTCTTCGAACGCACAGCCGACTGACACGGGAAGGCGCAGGCGCTCAACCTCAGCGAGCAGGTCCCCCGCGAGGTCTCCGGCGAGGTCGTAGCGGTGGTAGCCGGGATAGAGGCGCAGGCCGCGCATGTCCCACTCCTCGACGCACTGCTTGAGGTCGTCGCGCCAGCCGGCGTAGTCGGGAGTGAGGCAGGCGAAAGGGATGAGCCGGTCGCGATGCGGCCGCACGGCGTCGAACAGCTCTGCGTTGCTCTCGTGCGGGCTGCGGTAGAAGACGCCGTGCGTGTGGCCGACGATGGCACGGTCGATGCCGGCTCGGTCCAGGAGGCGCAGCAGGCCATCGGCGGTCACAGTCCACAGGCGACGGAAGGGCCAATGGCCGATGGCGCAGTTCGCGTCGACGATCACGCCGCACCTGCCGTCGCCCGGGGTTCGCCCAGCAGGCGCTGGAGATTGGCTCCCCAGGCGGCGCGCTTGGCCTGCTCGGGGATCTCGGCGCCGTGCAACTTGCCGACGCCCTCGGTCATGGACGAATCGGTGCCGAACAACAGCCGGTCCGCGCCCACGGCCTCATAGGCGGCTTCGACCAGGCCGGCGTCGACGACGCTGCCGCTGAGGTCGGCGTAGACGTTCGGGCAATCGCGGACGGCCTTGATCGAAAAGGCCCAGTCGCCGCCACCGCCCACATGGGCCAGGATCAGCTGTGCGTGCGGCAGGCGTTGCGCGAGGTAGGCCACCTCACGGCCGTCGGACGCGTACTGGCCGGCGGCTTCACTGGTTCGGCGCTGGATGACGTGCAGCAGCGTGGGTATGCGCAGCTCGGCCGCGCGGGCGACGACCGGCTCGACCCGCGGGTCGTCGAAGCGGCAGGAGGCGTACAGCTTGAGGCCTCTGAAGCCCTGCTGGGTGACGCGGTCGCCAAGCTCGCGCAGCGCCTCGTCGGGGTAGGTGCAGTTGACGAAGCAGTAGGGGATGAAGCGGTCTGGGTGGCGCTCTGCCCAACCCGCGACGGCATCATTGCTGCGGCGCACGTCGTCGGGCGTGGCGGTGGCTGGCACGCGGTTATCGCCCCAGAGGCGCGAGACGAAGATGCGCTCGATGCCCAGCTGGTCCATGGCGTCGAGAAGGCGCCGGCCGCGCGTGCCGCCCGGGTCGTCGTAGATGTGGCCGTGGCAGTCCCAGACCGGCACGTCGTCGGGCGCGGCGCCGGGGACGCGCGCGGCGATTACTTGAACTCCTTGATGAGGTCGTTCATGCGCCGCGCGGCCTGTACGGCGAACTCGCGCGGCTGCATCTTGCCGTCGGTCACATCCTTCCACATCGGCGTGATGATCTCGGTCACCAAGCGCGTGTTCACCGGGTGCGTCGCGAAGGGCGCGCCGAAGGCGATGCTGTCGAGATGGGCCTGGTGGTTCTTGCCTGCGGGAACCTCGTGGAAGGCCCTGCTCTCGGAGACGGCCTTGATGGCGGGAATGACGTTGCCTTCCTTGAGGTAGAAGGTCTCCTGCGCTTCGCGCCCACAGAGGTAGTCCATCAGCTTCCAGGCGGCGTCGCGGTCTTTGGTCTCACTGGTCATAGCGAAGCCTTCGCCGGAGAGGAAGGTGGATTTGTTCCCCTTGGGTCCGGTGGGGTAGACGACCATGTCCCAGTCCAGGTCGGGGAAGCCACGCAGCACCGGTACGCCAAAGCGCCCGGTGGAGTAGAACGCCAGCTTGCCCTGCCCCATCAGGTTGTTGACGTTGGTCCCCTGGAGCATCTGGGCGGAAGGGTAGATCTTGCGCGGGCCGAACTGGATGTCGTAGAGCCACTCGAGACCGGCGATAGATTCGGCTGTATCGAGGATGGACTTGGTGAAGCCCTTGCTCCAGTAGCCGCCGCCGAAGAGCGTCGGCGCGACGTGGATGGAGGGCCAGTTGGCGAGGCCGGCTTGGTCTACGTTACCGTCGCCATCGAAGTCCTTGGTGAGGCGGCGCGCCATGTCGGTGAACTGCTCGACCTTCCAGTCCTTGGTCGGCAGCGGCAGCCCCTCCTTCTGGATCAGCGTCTTGTTGTAGGACATGGTGTGCGTGTTCACGCCGTAGGGCAGCGCGCGCAGCTTGTCCGGCCAGCGGAAGGCCTCGAGCGCCTGCGGGTAGTACTCCTTCAGGTTGAAGCTCTTGTCCTTGGCAATGATGGGATCGAGGTCTACCCAGACTCCCTTGCCGACGAAGTCCCAGAACGCGCCGCCGATCCACGTCACGTCGGGCGGCGTGCCGGCCGCGAGCATCGTGGTGATCTTGTTGGTGAAGTCGGTGGGCTGGTTCTCGACCGTGAGCTGCACGTCCGGGTATTTGGCGCGGAAGCCGGCCTCCTGCTTGCGCCCACGGTCGATGGCGGGCTCGGTGGACGTGAAATAGAGCAGCGTCACCTTGCCGCTGACCTTCTGCTGCGCTGCCCCTCCGGACGCCGCGCCGCCGCACGCCGCCAGCGCCACCGCCCCGAGACTGGCGGCGGCCCCGAGGACCACCCGCCGCGTCGCTTGCTTGCCGCTGCCCACCCGATCGCTCACGCCGCCGTTCATCAGCTCCTCCTGTGCCACGTGTGTATCCACCCTACGCTGTACCCTGCTACTGCCTCCGCGATGCGGCGCACCTGTGCGCCGGCCGCCATTATGCTTGCCCGGCCGCTAGTTTGTCTATACCATCGATGAAGCGGGTGAGGAATCGATGAGGGCTGGAGTGAAGTGACCCTGCGCCTGAGCATCGTGGATTGCGATACCAACCACGTGGTGGCGTTCACCGAGCGGCTGAACCACGTGGGGATCGCCGAGGACCAGTGGGTGGAGGGGGGACAGGTGGTGGCTGCGGTGCCGCTGCCGTCGCTGGGAGTTCGCGACGTTGTCTGGTGCTGGTAGGGTTGGCGCCTGATGCCATCCTGCCCCTTCTGCCGCCGGCCCGCCTCCAAGCGCGACGGCTTTGATGCCGCCGGGCGCCACCGCTATGCCTGCCGCCCCTGCGGGCGCGACTTCACGGAGCGCTCCGCCTCGGCCTTCGCGGGGTACCGCTGGCCGGCCGGGCTGATCCTGCTGGCGGTGCGCTCGTCGCTGAGCCACCCGCTCTCGGCCACCAGCGTCATGGAGCTGTTGGCCGAGCGGGGCATCGACGTGAGCACGCGCACGGTCCTGCGGTGGATGCAGACCTTCGGGCCGCTCCTTGCTGCGGAGGTGCGAAGGCACCGCCGCCCACTGGGCCAGAAGTGCTACGTGGACGAAGTGTTCTTCTTCCGACCCTCCATGAGGGCGTCCGCGCGGTGGCACGCGCCGTCACCGCGCTCGGCGCGCCTCACGAAGGCAGCGACGCCGGCCGCGTGACCCGCCGCCGGCTCACGCTGCCCCCGTCTGCCTCCCGGCTCAGGCGCGGCCAACGGCGAGAGTGGCGCCCGGCGCACATCCTACCCGCACTGGTCTCGTGCATCCGCACCGTGATCACGCCCGATCGTCCACACGTGCCCTGCCGCGGCCGCATAGCACCCATCAACGTCGCGATCTCCGCGCCGGGGCATCGGGCACCCTCACGTACTACCCCGTGGGCGTGGGCGCGTACGAGTGGGCCGTGGAGCGGGGACACTTCAAGCCCCGGAGGCAGGAGCAGCGCGAGACCGCCTTGATCGAGAACTTCGCCTGCGGGTGGCGGCACGAACACTACGAGCGCGGGGCCGACTCGGGTAGCGCCGGGGACGTGGAGGACGCCGACCGAGTCGAGGAAGCGGAGGAAGACGCCGCGCCGGAGCCGAGCAGCAGAGGCGAGGTTTAGGTCTTCCGCGGTCCCCGACTCGGGCCGGGGTTCCCGAGCGGCGTGTTCCAGGACCGGGAGACGGCGGAAGCATGGATCGGGCGCATCGGCGCGTCCGGCATGCTGCTGCGCTACCCCGTCGACGTGGGGGTGCACGAGTGGGCGGTCGCCAGCGGCCTCTTCGCGCCGCGCGGCGCGCACGAGACGGCGCCGGAGTTCATCGAGAACTTCAGCAGCACGCGCCAGGAGCACTATCACTACGACGGGGGCGCGCTGGCCGCAGCGTAAGGCGGTGACCGCGGTGGGCGGCGCCCTACCGCTGATCGGACTGTATGGTTGGGCGCTCCGCCGGCGGCACCCTGCCGTGGCGGAACGGAAGCACTGAGAGGATGGCCGATTCGATGGCAGCACGCACAGTCGGTGCCCGGGCCTCGGCACTGGGGCACCGGTTCCCCCTCGCAGTGGCGCTCCTCGTCGGGGCCGGTTTCGTGGCGCTCGGCCTGTGGGCGATGGTCGCCCCCCGCGCGTTCTTCGAGGCGGTGGCCCGCTTCGAGCCGTACAACCAGCACTTCCTGCAGGACATCGGCGCCTTCCAGGTT
>CADCTC010000014.1 GCA_902805635.1 uncultured Chloroflexota bacterium | reverse complement strand
CCTCCGGGTTGATGCCGTCCAGCGCGCGCACGTGCGGCGTCACCGGGTCGGTCATCTCATTGGTGTCGTTGCCCTCGCTGCCCAGCCCCTCCTCGTGGATGCCCAGGTGGGTGTGCGCGTCCACGAACCCCGGAGTGACCACCTTGCCCTGCGCGTCGATCACCTCCGCACCCTCCGGCACCCGCACCCGGTCCCCAACCGCGACGATCTTGCCGTCGCGAATAACGACGCTCCCACGCGCGAAGTCCCGGCCCGCGGCCGTCAGCACCCGCGCGCCACGGATGACGATGACCCGCCCATCCACAACGGCGCTAATTTCAGAGGATGACCCGGACGCAACGGATGTATCAGATGAAGGCATCAACCGCTAGGGTAGCGGTTGGGAGGAGCTCTAGCTGCGCGTCGAGTCTACGCCTGGAGGCGGCGCAGTTCGGTTGTGTCGCGTAAACCCGGCGCAGCCTTCCCCGTCGAGGGTGTTCCGCCGCCACCGGCCACAGTGTCCAGCAGCTCGTCCAGGTCGAACGGCTTGACGAACGCACCGGTCACGCCCGCCGCCCGCGCGTGCTCTACAGCGGTACTGACCGCCGACATAATGTAGATGGCGCACGTATCCACGCCGTGCCGGCGCCGGTACTCGTGCAGGAAGCCCAGGCCGTCCAGCTTGGGCATCATTAGGTCCAGCAGGATCGCGTCGGGCTGGTAGTGCTCGCACAGCGAAAGCGCCGCCTCGCCGTCTGCCGCAGCCAGGACGGTATAGCCCTCCGCCTCAAACGCCGAGCGCAGGAAGTCACGGATACCGTCCTCGTCGTCGACGATGAGCACCGTGGGACCGCTGCGCTCCGGGCCCCACACGGGGCGGCCGGACGTTTGCACCAACCGAAGACCCTTCTTTCCCTGCCGCCGCTGTGTGCTCACCGCCGCCAGTCCCCCGCGCAATAGGCAAGAAACGTGCCGTAACCGGGTTAGGCTCGTCCCGTCCCCAACAGCGCCGTTGCGGGGACGTAGTACCCATCACTACGTTGGTACTGGGCGAGTCTCTCGGTCAAGGCGGCCCGCACACGCGCGCTCTGCTCGGCGTCCAGCGCGTCGATGTTCCGGCGCATGCCCGTGCCCCGGGCGCCGCGCCAGTACGCATTCAGGTCGGCGTGGCGAAAAACATGCGTCTCAGCGGCGACGTGTACCTCGCTAAAGCTAGCCTCTACCAGGAGAGCCGAAAGCACCTCTGGCTCCGTGATCCAACCCGGGATTGGCGGTTGCCCCAGCCCCATCACGCGCAGCACGGCCCCGAGGTCCTCGCTCTCGGCCGCCCGCCACGTTGAGACCCCCACCCGTCCATCAGCACGCAGCACCCGCCGCATCTCGGCGAATCCTTGCTTCTGGTCGGGGAAGAACATCACGCCGAAGCCACACAGGACGCGGTCGAACGCCGCGTCCGGAAAGTCCAGCTGCTCGGCGTCCATCACCCGTACACGGGCGGCCGAGCCGCATCGCTCGGCCTCTGCATTCGTCGCTCCCACCATCCCCTCCGCCAGGTCGATCCCTTCCGCGTGACCTAGCGCACCCACGCGCTCGGCCGCTGGGAACAGCACGGCACCGCGTCCGCTCGCCACATCCAGCACGCGGTGTCCCGGCTCCACACCCACCACCTCTACCAACCGTCTGCCGAAGTGGGCAAAGCACCCGGCGAAGTCGTACTCCGGAGCCAAACGCCCGAAGCTTTCCGCTACCCGTGCCTTTTCAGACGCTATGCTGCCGCTCACTGTGACCACTCTTTCATCGTCCGCTCAGTCCGTGCTGTAGTCTGGCTGTTCGTACCAGTCGAGGACACGCAGCGCCCGCAGCGTGTTCCACCGGCTGGGCCGGCCGTCGCCGTGCTCCAGCGCAAAGTGGATTGCGCCGGGATGCGTATTCTCCAGCAGCCAGGCGCCATCGGGCTGCCGCTTGGAGCGGAGCACGTCGATCGCTTCGTCCATCCGCAGGTCCGGCACATCCCCAACCGAGCGGAAGTAGTCAAGCGCGCGCAGCACGTCGTAGTGCCAGCGGATCGGAAACGAGCACTGCAGCCAGGCCGGGTTGACCACTTCGCCGGTGCTCTTCCGCCGCATCAGCTTGCGCTCTAGCAGGTACTCCTCGCCCCGGCGCCGCGCTGCGACAGACTCGGCGGAGCCACCGGTCGCGCGCTCGTGCGCAAGCAATCCCTCCAGGACATTGATCGTCGTCGCGAACGACGAGCGAACGGACCCGCGCTCCGCATCGCAGTTCCACCCGCCGTCCTCCAGCTGCTCGCCAAGCAGGCGGGCAACCAAGCCATCCACGTCTTGCTCAAAGTAGACGCCCAGCGCGACGGTCCGGCCATTGATGCACGGCTCGACCTCGCCACTGAAGAACGGCTGCCCTTCGTGCTCCCACCGGCAGCCGTTCTTAACCAACGCCACCGCCCGACGCACCCGGCCGGCGCACGGGTCCACCCCGAAGTCACGCAACAGCTGGAGTGTAGGCAGCGTGGCGGTCCAGGGCTGGCCCTGGTTCTCGGCACGCCAGTTGAAGCTCCGCGCCGGGAAGCACGCGCCGCCCGCCCACAGGCCATCTTCGCCTTGCAGCGCCAGCAGCCTGTTTCCCCACCCCTCGCTCGCCACCCGCGCGCGCTCCGTCGCGACCTCCTCAGCCGGCGCCCCTACAAGATCGCGCAACACCTGCCAGCGGATGGCAGGATCCGAATCGAGCAGCCAGTCCAGTACGGTCATGCGCCTGAATCTAACGCGCGGCGCGGGCCAGCGTAGCTGCCGGCAACGTGACAGCTTCACTTCTATCCGTCCGCGCGGGACCCCTCCCCCGGCCCCACCACCTATTCTCCTCACCAAGCCATAGAGGCAGCCCGATGTCCCAATCGCCATCGTTGCCACGCCTGGCAAGCTCGTACGTAAGCAGTGAAGTTCTAGCGCCGGTTGCTGTACGCCTCCCGCAGCAACGCGGTGAAGGTCCCGGCGGCGGCCGACAGGTGGCGGTCCTTCCGCCGTGCGATGCTCAGCGCCCGCGACAGCTTCGTGCCACGCACCGGGACCCCCACCGGACCGGGGGCGCCCTCTGCCGTCGCACTCACTCCAGCAAAGGACGCCGTCCTGCGGGAGCTGCCCAGCACCATCTCGGGCAGGAGCGTCACGCCGATGCCCGCTGCGACGAACTGCAACACGCTGTCCATCTCGCTGCCGTCGAGCGCGACGCGCGGCTCGAACCCCGCACGGCGGCACGCGGCCAGCGTCTGCTCGCGGAGCTCGTACGTGCCCTCCCGCAGTAGTACCCATGGCTCGCCGCGGAGGTCGGCCAGCGACACGGTTGAGGCGTTCGCCAGCCGGTGCCCTGGCGGGATCGCCGCGAGCAGTCTTTCCTCCAGCAGCGGATCTGTCCGCAGCGCGGGGTGCTTCCAGCCGCCTTCCGGCTCAATCACCACCGCGAGATCAACCTCGCCGTCGAGCAGTTGCTGCACCAGCGTTCGCGAACCGCCTTCTCGGTAGACCAGCGTCACGCCCGGATACCGCTGGTTGAACGACGCCAGCACGCCCGGCAGGAGGTGGGTCCCGGCACTGGGCGGCGCGCCGACAGTCAGTGTCCCGCTCAGGAGCGTTGCGACCTCATGCACGGCCGCCTTCATCTCCTCCAGCTGCGCCAGCACGCTGCGCGCGCGCGGCACCAGCGCCTGCCCGGCCTCCGTGAGGGCCACGCCACGCTTCATCCGGTGGAAGAGCGGCGCGCCTAGCTCAGCTTCCAGCTTCTGGATCTGCTGGCTCACGCTCGGCTGCGCCACGTGCAGCTCCTCGGCCGCCCGCGTGAAGTGGAGGTGCCGAGCCACCGCCTCACAGTACACCAACTGATGGAGTTCCATAGGCATATCCTATGACAATGAGCGTATCCATGTCTTGGACGAATTGAGTTGGCAGTGGGAGAGTTGTGTCCGGGAGATATGGACATGAGCACACGCCCGTCAGACAAGGCACTGCACCGGACGGTCGCAACCAATGTTCTCGTTATTGGGTCCGGCGCCGCCGGCCTGCGGGCCGCCATCGCCGCGCACGAGGCCGGCTGCGACGTGGTCGTGATCGGCAAGCGGCAGGCGAAGGACGCGCACACCGTGCTCGCCGCCGGCGGCATCAACGCTGCGCTGGCGACGGTGGACCGGGCGGACTCGTGGGAGCAGCACTTTGCCGATACGGTGCGCGAGGGCTACTTCCTCTCTGATCCGCGCACCGTCGAGCTGATGGCCCGCGAGGCGCCTGCGGCCGTGCTGGAGCTGGCCGAGTGGGGAGCGCCGTTTGCCCGCACGCCCCAGGGGACACTCGACCAGCGCTTCTTCGGCGCCCACACGTACCGGCGCACGTGCTACGCGGGCGACTTCACCGGCCGCGCCGTCCTACACGCGCTCGTGGACAGAGCAGCGGCGCTGCGCATCCCCATCCACGAGCACCAGTACGTCTGGCGCCTCTTGGTGCACGACGGCCAGTGCTTCGGCGCTGCCGCGTTCGACCTGCACACGGGAGAGCGCACGGTCTACCAGGCAGACGCCGTCGTGCTGTGCACCGGTGGCCACACGCGCCTCTGGCGCCGCTCGTCGTCGCGCCGAGACGAGAACACCGGCGATGGGCTGTACCTGGCCCTCCAGGCCGGCGCGGCGCTCACCGACATGGAGTTGGTCCAGTTCCATCCCACCGGCATGCTCGTTCCGGAAGAGATCGCCGGCACCCTTGTCACCGAAGCCGTGCGCGGCGAGGGCGGTCGCCTCTTCAACGCCATGGGTGAGCGCTTCATGGCGCGCTACGACCCGGAGCGCATGGAGCTCTCCACGCGCGATCGCGTCGCCCTGGCCAACTACACCGAGATCCTGGAGGGCCGCGGAGGGCCGCACGGTGGCGTCTTCCTTGATGTGACCCACATCGGCAGAGATGCCATCATCCAGAAGCTGCCGCGCATGTACCGCCAGTTCCTGGAGTGGCAGATGCTGGACATCTCCACCCAGCCGATGGAAGTCGCTCCCACGGCGCACTATTCCATGGGCGGCATCGTGGTGGATCCCGACAGCCACGGTACCGCGGTACGCGGCCTCTACGCCGCCGGCGAGGTCGCGGCCGGGCTGCACGGCGCCAACCGGTTGGGTGGCAACTCGCTCGCCGAGACCGTGGTGTTCGGCCGGCGCGCCGGCGAGCACGCGGCGGCGCACTCCCACTCGCTGGGCGCGCAGCCCCGCTCGCAGCGTGCCATCGGAGCCGCCCACCAGGACCTGGACTCGCTCCTCAAGGAGGGCACGGAGCTGGCCCGCCCTCTCCAGCGGGCGCTGCGCAACACCATGTGGGCGGACTGCGGCGTCGTGCGCACCGAGACTCGGCTACGGAGCGCCCTCTCCCGCATCCGCGAGCTCCAGGACAGCGCGCGGCGTCTAGACGTGCGACCTTCGTCGGAAGGCTTTGGCGACCTCGCCCATGCGCTCGACTTGCGCGCTTCGCTCGTGGCAGCCGAGGCAACCGTGATTGGCGCCCTCTCCCGTACTGAGAGTCGGGGTGCGCACCAGCGCGCCGACTACCCAGAGCTCGACCCTGACCTGCGAGTGAATCTCCGCATCAGCCGGTCTACCGGCGGAACCCTTGTGGTGGAGTCCCGCCCCGCCCCGGAAACACCCGCCTACCTCCACAAGCGGATCACCGAGACAAGAGCCGTATCCGTGGCCGGCCGCCTCCTGGAGTAGCGCCCGACCGCCCCCAACACCTATTCTCCTCCAAAGTTACGGAGGCACGCAGGCACGCGTCGAGAGGAGACTGAGCGTTGATGGGTGACACAAGCACGCTGTCCGTTGGCCTAATCGGCTGCGGGACGATGGGCAGCTCGCACGCGCGGCAGATGGCGGCGCTGCGCGAGATCCGGGTCGCGGCCGCCTGCGACGTGGACGAGGCTAAGGCCCGCGCCACCGCCGAGGCAGCGGGATCGCACGCACTGGCATACACCTCCGTGGACGAGTTGCTCGCGCAGTCTGACGTCCCCGCTGTCATCGTCGCCACGTCTAACGTGCAAATGCGTACGGAGCATTGATCATGGAGAAAAGCGAAGAGCGCAGCGACGCAGTGCTGGCTGTAGGTTTGATCGGATGCGGCACGATGGGGAGTTCGCACGCCAAGCAGATGGCGGCGCTACAAGAGATCCGACTGGCTGCGGCGTGCGATGTGGACGAGACCAAGGCACGCGCCACTGCCGAGGCTGCAGGAGGAACGGTGCGGGTCTACACGGCTGTCGAAGATCTCCTCACAGATCCTTCGATCCCTGCGGTCCTTGTGGCAACCCCCAACCATACACACCGGCAGATCGTCCTGACCGCGCTGGCTGCGGGCAAGGACGTGTTCTGCGAGAAGCCGATGGCGCTCACCCTCGCTGACTGCGACGAGATGATCGAGGCCGCGGCGCGGCACGGACGCAAGCTCATGGTCGGCCAGGTGCTGCGCCTGATCACCGTCTTCTCGGAGGTGCGGCGGCTGGTGGCGGAGGGGGTGATCGGAAAGCCGTTCGCGGTGCGCATCCTGCGCTGCGCCCAGCGCCGCACCAACGAGGGACCGTGGAGCGCCGCGTGGCGCTCGAAACGGGCAAACACCGGCGGCCTGTTGTTCGAGGTCAACGTGCACGAGTTCGACTTCATGCGCTCCGTCATGGGCGAAGCCGCCGAGGTGACGGCTATGGCGGACAACTTCACCCGACCCGACTACGACTACGAAGACCACGTCATCGTCACCGTCCGCTTCCGCGACGGCGGGCTGGGCGTCCTGGAATCGAGCGTCGCCACCGTGGTCGGCGCCACCGAAGGGCTCATCACCGGCACCGAGGGCAGTATCCACTACGACTGGGGCAAAAACACCGTCAGGTACCGCCGCCTTGAAGGCGAGACGGTGGACGTGCCGGTGGAGAAGGACGCCGGCCGCTCGGTGCAGCACGAGCTCTCCAGCTTCGCCGGCTGGGTGCTGCACGGCGAAGCGCCCGTGGTGACCTCTGAAGACGGACGCCGTGCCGTGCAGCTGGCAGAGGCCGCCTACCGCTCCGCCAGCGAGAAGCGCACCATCACAATCGAGTGACCCTCGGTAGCCTCACGACATAACAATGTCACGACGGAGCGATTATGCTGAACGTGCGAACGTGCGCCGAGCCACGGGGTGCGGTGTCAGAGTGCGGAGGCCGGACCCGTGCCGCGACTCCGTTTCTCCACCACACCCGCTGTCCTGGGAACCGCTACTGCGGTGCTATCCTGACTCTGCCCCGTCCGGTACCCCTGTGCCGGCCGGGGCATTTCTGTGTCCCAGTGCTTGTGTTGCTCTGACTCCTACCTCTCATTGCCTTCGGCCTCTTTGTCGGTGCCGTGGCGCTGACGGCAGCGGCCGTCAGTCGGCCAGGCCTCTGGTGGCGAGTCGGTGGGCTGTATCTCCTTACCGTCACCGCTACGGCGGCCACCGCGGCACTGGTCAACCAGATGCAGTGACCATCCGCCCCCGCATGAGCAAAACCTCCCCCCCTTACCCACTCCCTCCTTTAGCGAGTCAGCAGGCGCGGACGACATCCGGCTAGCCTTTGATGCCCCTCGGCGATCTTCCACCCGCGTTGCTCTGCGGTGGCGACAATAGCCAGGTACAGGGTGCGCGCCAGGTCGGGCCGGTCCCTCGCCGTGAGCGTGAGGTCGCACCGCGTGGCGCAAGCATGACTCCTACATGCGGAGGCAAACGCAAGCGGCCTACCCCACGCCGCCAGACAGCTACGACGTAGCCGATTAGCCCGTACCGACCACCCAGCTACGCGCGTTCGTAGGTCGCACTCGCCGAAGATGCGGTCCGGCTGTGGCGGGAACGGCCGGAGTCGCCTGCGCGGCGGGACGTGCGGGAACGCCTGCACCTGCACCGGGCGCGGCCGGGCAGCGGTGGCGCGGGTCTCAGGCGGAGAAGCGCTTCACGAGGCGCCACTGGTTCTCGCCTGTCGGCGTGCGCTCGTACTGCATCCGATCGACCGCCGCAAGTACCAGCGCCAGGCCGTAGCCTCCCTCCGGCACTGCCAGCACATCCGGTGCGGCCCCAGGCGCCACGGGCAGCGCTGGCGGCGTGGACAGATCTCCGAGATAGGCCAGACCGCGATCGGCGAAGTGTGCCTCGACGCACGTGGCGTAGCCGCGCAGCCGCAACCGGAGCGAGCCGGGTGGCGCGCCCGCGGGATGGGCGTGGCGCACGATGTTGGCGGCGATCTCCCCCACCGCGGTGGCGAAGCGTGCGCGCCACTCGGGGTCAGGGCCGTGTGGCTTGACGCGGTCCAGGGTGGTCCAGAAGCGGTCGAGCGCAGCGTGCACGGCGGCGAGACCGTCCGCGCTCGCCGGGAGCTCCACGGTCTCTTGCGCTACCACCACGCGTGGCGCCTTCCGCTGCTCCGGTTTAGTAGCCAGCGATCGCCTCGTCCACTGTGAGGTAGGGCCGGAGCACCCGGTCCAGCGTAGTGAGCTTCATCACGAGCCGGGCCTGGTCGCAGGGCCGCGCGATGCGCAGGTCGCCCCCGGCCTGGCGCGCTGCCTTAAGGCCGCTGATGAGCGCCCCGAGTCCTGAGCTGTCGATGAACGCGACGTCGCCGAGGTCGACGATGAGCTTCTTGTGCCCGGCCGCCACCTCGGTGGCGAGGCGCTGCTTCACGGCGGCGGCGGACAGTAGATCGAGCCGACCGCAGAGTGAGACCACAGCGATGCCGGCGCCGATGGGTCCGGGGGTGACGGTGATGTCCACAGGGTCGGCCTCCTACGCGAGCGCTCGCATTCGGGCTGCGACGTGTGCGGTGGGCGGCTGCGGATCCAGGCGGGGGGCGGGCTGGAAGGTGGCCGCCTTGACCACAGCACTCAGCATCAGAAGATCATAGGCGATCCACGCGACGTTGATCAGGATCGGCCAGGCATCCGCGGTGAGTCCGAGCGCGAGCCGGCCAAGGCCCCACGCCGCCGCCGCGAGCAGGACGGCCATGGTGCCCAGCTGGATGCGCACCAGTCCGAAGTAGGTGGCGCCGGCGCCAGGCCGGGTCTTGGGAGTGACGACGAAGCCAAGCTTTTTGCCGAACCACACGTTCTGGCACGCGCTGATCACGGCCTCGATCCAGAGGGGGAAGAGCGCCAGGCTGTACTGCTGCCCGCGCCACGTACTCTTGCCCCATCCCGCGACCGTGAAGAGGAGCTGATTGGCTACCAGATACGGCGCGAGGTGCCAGAAGAAGTCGGCCGATAGCGCGCGGACCGGCAGCACGCCAAAGAGCAGGTAGAGCACCGGAGACACCAGGAAGACGACCGCGAAGAAGCCTGAGAGATAGATCCATCCGGTGGAGAAATACATCACCCTCTGCCCCCACGAGAGGCCCTTCACGCACAGCGGGTTCTCGCGGAGCATCACCTGGATGGTGCCCTGGGCCCACCGCAAGCGCTGCTGCAAAGCGGTGCGCAGGTCTTCAGGTGCGAGCCCAACGACCAGGACCTCGTGGTGGTACGCCGACGTCCACCCAGCGGCGTGGAGGCGCATGGCCGTGGCCATGTCTTCGGTGACCGAGATGGTGGACATCGGCATCACGGGCTGCGCTTCGTCATCGCGGTCCACGTCAACCGCGAGCAGCAGGCTGCGCACGGTCTCGATGGCCGCGAGTGGCGACGACTGCCTGCCGGCGAGCAGGGCGAGCGTCGCGTCGTCGTCGAGCGCGAGCGACAGACTCGCTTGAAAGTCGACGTCGGCGTCGAGGCCGGGGATGTCTTTCAGCTCGGCGCGGATGCGCGCCAGGTCATCACGGACGAGGAGCTCGGCGACCTGCTGCGCGTCCTGCTGGAAGCGCCACGTCACCTCCTGAATGGGGTGGCCACTGCGCAGCGCGCGGCGCGCATCGGCGACGGTGACGCGCAGGACATTGAGTACCTGGCGCACGTGGTTCGGGTGCTCGCGCGTGAGCTGCCGCTCGGTGCGGCGGAGCACGGTGCCGGCGGTGTCGAGGGCACGCTTCACGCGACGCTCGAGCTCCCAGACGTAGCGCCTGATGCCGACGTGCATCAGCGCCTCGCGCCGGATCATGGCGTTCGACCCGCAGAAGAACGCCGCGTTCCACCCGTCCTTGCCCTGCTGAATGGGCCCGTAGAAGAAGGGGGCTTGGCTGTTGAACGGGTCCCCCTTGGGCACGTTATAGAACACCTGCGGCGTCTGCACGAGCGCCATCTGGGGATCGCGGAAGTAGCCCACAATCTGGTCGAGCGTCTGGCGGTAAGGCACCTGATCGGCGTCGAGGAAGAGGATGAACTCGCCGTCCGATTGCAGGAGCGCGTTGCTGATGTTGCCGGCCTTGGCGTGGCGGTTGCGTCCCGCCCACTCTTCCGACCGCACGACGTACTTGACGCCCTCTTCCGCGGCCATCGCCCGCATCTCGGAGCTGTTGCCGTCGTCGAGGATGTACGTGTTGTGGGGGTAACGCATGCTGCGCGCCGCGCGCGCGGTGCGCCGCACCAGGTCAACGGGCTCGTTGTAGCAGGTGATAAACACGTCGACGGTGGCGCCCGGCGGCGGCGGGCCACCGCCAGCACGGCGCTTCTGCCTCCAGATGCCGAGCCCGAAGAGCCAAGCGTCCACGTAGCCGTACGTCTCCGCGGCGAGCAGCGCGAGCGAGAGCGGCCAGACCGCCCAGTTGATGTAGGCGAAGCGCCAGGTGATGTAGTAGAAGCCAAGAGCGAGGTTTGCTGCGATCAGCACGCGCAGCACGCGGAGGCGGAGCCGCTCGCGGAGCTCGGTGTCGGCGGGCACGAAGCGGTCCAGCCAGCGGGTGGGGCCATTGTCGAGCGCGACCGGCTCAAGCGCCGCGGTAGACTTCACGAGCAGCGGAGCGCAACGACGGTCAGGTCGTCGGGTGGTGGGGCGGAGAGGTCGACAAGGGCGAGGAGCTTTTCCACCACGGAGGCGGCGTCCTGGGTGTCGTCGAGCGCCGAGGCGAGGGTGCAGGCATCCAGCAGCCGGTCAGGGCTGCTGTCGGGCAAGCCATCGCTGTAGAGAACGAGACAATCACCCGGCCCAAGGGTTACCGTGCCACCGGCCGACGGTGTGCCCGGCATGACGCCGAGCGGCAGGCCGCGTGGTGCCAGTGTCTCGACTGCGCCTCCGACGCGGCGCACGAAGACGTGTCCGTGGCCGGCGTCGACGAAGCGCACGCTACGCCTGGCTGGGTCCACGTGCCCGCGGAACAGAGTCACGTAGCTCCCGGACCGCTCGAAGTCGGCCTCGAGCGCCGCCGCTGCGCGATCAACCGTGCGCTCGGGAACGGGCTCCTCGGCGACGGCGCGCAGGGCGGCGCGAGCGGTGGCCATGAGCAGGGCAGCGGGCATGCCCTTGCCCATCACGTCGCCGAGCGTGAAGAGGAGCGTTCCGTCGGGTCGTAGCTGCCAGTCGTAGAAGTCACCGCCCACCTCGCGCGCCGGGACGCAGCGGCCGGCCACCTCGAACCCTTCGACGAACGGCGCGTCTCCTGGCAGGAGATCGAGCTGGACCTGTGCCGCGCGCGCGAGTTCGGCTTCGAGGTCGCGCCGGCGCTCGTCGAGCTGGCGCCTGAGCACCGCGTTCTGGCGGCGCAGCTCCAGGCGGGAGATGGTCCGCTCGAGGACGGCTTCCAGCTCCTCGCGCGAGAACGGCTTGCGCAGGTAATCATCGGCGCCGTGCCGGAGGGCCTCGACGGCGACGCTCTCCGATCCGAGCCCGGTCATGACGATCACGGCCGCATCGAGCTTCATGTCCTTGACGCGGGCGAGCAGCTCGAGCCCCCCCATCACGGGCATCGAGACGTCGGTGAAGATGAGGTCGGCGGGCCCACGCTCGAGCACCCCCAGGGCTTCGAGACCGTTCTCGGCGGTCGCGATGTCGAAGCCGCGCGCGGCGAGTCTGAGCTGCACGAGGCGGCGGATGTCCGGGTCGTCGTCGACGAGCAGCACGCGGGAGACGGTGGTCACATCCCGACCTCTGGCGGCGCCTGTCTCACGAGGAGGCACTTGAAAGCGCGACCGCGGGGCGCCCCATGTGGACCTCGACGCGCGCGAGGTACCGGGCGAGCGAGGCGGTGGCTCGCGCCGAGCCACCGCGGTCTCCCACGTGGGCCGCGCGCTCGAGGTCGGCACCAATCTCGGTGATGTGGTCGAAGCCGTACGCGCTCCCGGCGCCCTTCATGTTGTGGCCGAGTCGCTTGACGACGGCATAGTCGCCTTCGCCAATCGCCGTCGTGAGCGCGGCGAGGTCCTTCTGCCGGTTCTCCAGGAAGAGTGGAACCAGCTCCTCCAGATCTAGGTCGTCGATCCACACCACGATCGCCTCGTCGAGCACCTGCATTCGCGTTGTCCCTTCGTTCATCATGCCGCCCCCGCGGGCAGCGCCGCGCGGGTGGCGAAGCGCTCGATGGCATCGAGCAGCACTTGCTTTTTCACGGGCTTGGCGACGTGGCCGGTGCAACCGGCCTCCAAGCAGTCCCGTACGTCGTTCTCCATGGCGTTTGCCGTCAGCGCGACGATGGGGGTGGGGGGTAGGCCGTGGTGCTGCTCCCACGCGCGGATGGCTCTGGTGGCCGCGATGCCGTCCATCACGGGCATCTGCACGTCCATGAGCACGAGATCGTAGGCGCCGGTCTGCACGCGCTCCACGGCCGACTGTCCATCCTCGACGGTGTCCAGCTGACAGGGCACACGCTTGAGATAGAGCTGCACGATGGTGCGATTGTCTTCGGAATCCTCGGCGAGCAGCAGCCTCAGCGGATGAGCGTCTCCGGCGGGCAGCGGAAGAGCGGCGGCTTCGGGCGCCGGCAGTGGCTGGGGAGGCGGCACGTGGTGCATGGCGGCGGCGATCGAGGCGAGCAGGTCACCGCGGCGAATGGGCTTGACGAGATAGCCCGACATGCCCAGGCGCCGGGCGCGGGTGATGTCGGCCGCGCGGCGGTCCGAGGTGAGCATGATGATGGCGGTGCCGAGCGTGCCGGAGTCTTGCTTGAGGCGCTGGGCGACCTCAAACCCGTCCATGCCTGGCATCTTCCGGTCGAGCAGCACGAGGCGAAAGGGGGCGCCGCCCTCTCGAGCGCTGGCCAGGGCCGCGAGCGCGGACTCGCCGTCCTCGACTTCGGTCAGGAGCGCGCCCAGCCCCAGCAGCGTCTCGCGGAGGATGAGGCGGTAGGCGGCGTTGTCGTCGACCACGAGGACGCGCTCGCCGCGCAGCTCGGCGCCCGCCGAGACGCGCCTCGCGGCGACACCGGCGGGGGCGAGCACGCCGAAGCGCGCGGTGAAGCTGAATATCGAGCCCGTTCCCGCCTCGCTGACCACGGTCAGGGTGCCGCCCATCATCTCCACCAGTCGCTTGCTGATGGCCAGGCCGAGGCCGGTGCCGCCGTAATTGCGGGTGGTGCTGCTGTCGGCCTGGGTGAAGTTCTCGAAGACGGCACCCTGCTTTTCGGCGGGGATGCCGATGCCGGTGTCCCACACCGAGAAGCGGAGCGCGCTTGTCTCACCCGCTCCGCCAGGTGCAGCCTTATCGTCCGGCTCGGCCGGTTCGGCTGCGACGCGTTCGACGCGCAGACCCACCTCGCCGCGCTCGGTGAACTTAATGGCGTTTCCCAGCAGGTTGATAAGGACCTGGCGCAGTCGATGGGCGTCACCGACCAGGTGGAGCGGCACATCTGGTCGCACATCGCAGAGCAGCTCGAGCCCCTTGGCGTGCGCCCGCACGGCGAGCACGCCCGCGGTGCCCTCCGTCAATTCAGCGAGGTCGACCTCGGCGTGCTCGAGCTCGAACTGGCCCGATTCGACCTTGGAAAGGTCCAGGATGTCATTTATGAGGGTGAGGAGGTTCTCGCCGTTGCGGCGGAAGATGCGCACGTACTCGTCTTGCTCGGGGGTAAGGGGCGATTCGGCGAGGAGCTCGGCCATGCCGATGATGGCGTTCATCGGGGTGCGGATCTCGTGACTCATGTTGGCGAGGAAGTCGCTCTTGGCGGTGGAGGCGGCGAGCGCCGCGTCGCGCGCGACGCGCAACTGCGCTTCATCACGCGTGTGCTCGGTCACGTCTAAAAGGCAGCCGGAGACCGCCACCCGCCCGTCGGGCTGACGCTCGGCGGTGGCGCGGGCGTGGACGAAGCGCTCCTCCCCGTCGGGACGTACGATGCGGAACCGGCTATCGATGGGCGAGCCGTCTCTGAGGGAGCGGAGGATGGAGCGGCGCATCTGGGCGCGGTCCGACGGGTGGACCCGAGAGATGAAGGCCTCGTAGGACGCGGCGACCTGCTGGGGCTCAAGTCCGAAGACGCGGTACAGCTCGTCCGACCAGACGACGCTCGCGGGCAGCGCGGCAACGGGCTGACCAGGGACCGGCATTGCGGAATGGTCGGTGGGGGAGCCGAATTGCCACTCCCAGCTTCCGACATGGGCGAGGCGCTGGGCTTCGGCGAGCTGCTGCTCGCGGCGGCGCAGCTCTTCCCGCTCGCGGCGCAGCTCGTGCTCCAGGCGGATGCGCTCGATGCCGGCTCCGGCCCGCACGGCGAGAGCCTCCGCCAGGGCAAGGTCCATTGGGCCGAAGTAGCCGGGATCCCGGTGGTGGACGTGGAGGGAGCCGATGGGACGGTCGTCGGCGACGATCGGTACGACGACGGCGCCTCGGGCGCCTCGGGCAAGCATCTTCTCGCGCAGCGGGTAGGAGGCGTCGAGTGCGCCAAAGTCGTCAATGAGAACGGCGGGCCCACCGGCGGCGATGTCAGCGGCGAAACCGCCGGGAGTGAGCGACGCATTCCGCTCTTCGGCGGCGAACTCACCGCGCTCATCTACGCGAATGACGAGGTTGGTGTCGGTGCGGATCGTGGCGAAGAGCTGCACGATGGCTTCGAACCCGCCAAGGAGGCTGACCGCGCCGCGCAGGAGGGCGTGAGAGGCGTGCTCGGGGCTGGTGGCCGCGCCGACGTCGCCGAGCGTGGCGACGAGTCGCTCGGCCTGATCGGCGCGGCGACGCTCAACATGGAGGAATTCGCTCTTGGCGGTGGAGGCGGCGAGCTCCGCGTCGCGTGCGGCGCGCAGCTGCGCCGTCGCCCGCGTCCGGGCAATGACGCTCCCCGCCTGCGACGCGAGCGCCACCGCCAGCGCCAGGTGCTCGCGCGAATAGAAGCCCGGCTCTCGGTGGTCGAACTGGAGTGTCCCGATCCGCTGCCCACCGGCATCGACCGGCACGTGGAGCGCCGACCGGCTCCCCTGCCGCACCTGGTCCTCCAAATGCGGGTACGTCTCGCTCGCCAGCGCCCAGTAGTCCTCCACCAGCACCGCCGCGCCGCCGCTGTCGAGGAGCGCCGTAAAGCTGCCGGGGCCGGGCGAAACCGGGAGCTCCCAGCGGTGCACGCGCCCACCCTCGTCGATCCGCAGGTGCAGGGCGCAGGTGCCCGTCTCGGGATCGAGCAACCGCGCCACGCACTTGTACCCGCCCACCAGGGCGTGCGCACCGGCGAGCAGCGCGCGCAGCGCGTCCTCCAGCGTTTCCGCAGCGGCCACCGCGCCCAGCGTACTGGCCAGCCGCTCGGCGGCCTCAACCCGCTGCCCGCTGCTCTCCCGCAGCCGCTGCTCGGCGGCGGTGCGCTCGGCGATCTCGCGCTGCGCGTCCTCGTACAGCTGCGCGTTGTGGATGGCCAGCGCCAGGTGCGCGGCCACCCCCTCCAGCAGCGCCACGCACTCGGGCGTGGTCCTGCCCGGCTCGGCGAACGCCACGTTGAGGGTGCCCCAGACCGTGCCCCCGATGCTGATGGGCACGCACGCCAGCGAGCGGACGCCCCTGGCAACGCGGCCGCGCGCCTGCGCCGGTGACGCCGCGCGCATGTCCACGATGGTGGCGGTCCGCCCGCTCCTGATCGCGTCACTGTGGACGCCGGCGCGGTCGAGCGGCCATACCTGCCCCACCAGGTCGTCCGGCTCGCCGCCGGTCCGGCGCCCGACGACCACCGTCATCGTGTCGGCGTCCGGGTCGTGGCGCACCACGCGGCAGCGCATCCCGCCCGCGAGGGCGAGCACCTCCGTCGTGACGCGGTCGAGCAGCGCGGGCAGGTCGAGCGAGCTGCCCGCGACGCGGGCGAACTCGTTGAGCAGCCGTCGCTCCTCGGCCTGACGCGCGATAATCGCCTCCCGCTCCAGTCCCGACGCAAGCGAGGCGCGGAGCTCGTCCGCCTGCTTATGCACCTCGGCGTAGAGGCGGGCGTTATCCAGCGCCACCGCGAGCTGCCCGGCCGTCCCCTCCAGCACGCGCAGGTCGTCGTCGGTGAAGTCGGCGCGGTTGGAGCCCAGCGTCAGCACGCCCACCGCGTCGCCCGTGGGCGTGCGCAGGGGCACCGACACGCTGCGCGCGAATCGGCGGCCGCCGGTCGCTTCCTGGAGCAGGCGGGCGTTCTCGGGCCGCAGCCGCGTGTGCAGTGCCAGCGCCTCGGCGCCCCCGCCGGCTCGGATCGGCTGCCCCTGCTGGAACGCCAGCCCGGAGATGCCCTCGCCGGGCCTGAGCCGGATGTGGCCATAGGCGTCGCCGACGCCCACGAAGGCGCGCGGGACCAGCTCGTCCGCCTCCACATCGTGCAGGAGCAGAGCCGCCGTGTCGGTCTCGGGAAGGGCCTCTACCAGCGTGCGGAGCGCGTCGTCCAGGGAGGTGCCCAGCGTCAGAGCGGGCCCGACGGTGGACGCCACGTCCAGCAGCAGCCGCAGGCGCCGGGTGTGCCGCAGCAGCTGGTCCTCGGCCTCCTTGCTGTGTCGTGCCGTTTCGTCCCTGGCGACCAGGCGCGCCTCGGCCTCACCCGGGGCGGTCTCTCCACGGGCGCGCGCCACCAGCCCGGCGAGCACGCGGTCAAGGACGTCCTCCAAGAATGCAGCGCTCGTGGCCAAGTAGTCTTGTGCCCCGGCGCGCACCGCGCGGGCCGCCACGTCCTCGCTGCCCGCGCTCGTGAGCACGACCGCTGGGGTGACCACCCCAGCGGCGCGGGCCCGCGCCAACACGGCGATCCCGTCGCCGTCCGGCAGGCGCACGTCCAGCACCAGCACGTCATACGACTCCGCCGCGAGCCGCGCGGTCGCCGCGGTCGCGGTCGCCACCCGCTCGATGACGTAACGCGCCCGCGTGGAGCCGTCGAGCAGGTCAGCCACCGCCGAGGCGATCTGGTCCTCGTCCTCGACCAGCAGCACGCGCAGTGCGTCCCCCGGCGTGGTAGCGAACGTAGGGGAAGCAGGAGAGGCAGAGAACCCCACCTTCGCGGCGTCTGCCGCGACGCTACTCGACCGCAGGTGTGCGGACGTATCCCCGGCTGAACGACGCGCAGCAACCCCGATCACCATCTGTTTTCCTTACCCGGCCGCAGGAAAGGCCAGTCCCCAATGGGCCTCCCTACGACTATCGTATGGAGGTAAGGGACACAAATGGTCGGTACCAGGACTAAAGGCTAGAGGCGCCGCGGCGCAGCGCACTGCCACCTGCTCCCCGGACGCCACTCTCCCAGGAAGAGCACGCCGCCCTGATGGACGGGCTGCGCTCTGGCAGCATCCCTGGCCTGGACCAGGCAGGCGCGGCGCCAGGGGCCTCGCTGCGCCGCAAGCAGGTCAAGGCGTACGACTTCCGGCGCCCGGAGAAGTTCTCGCGGGATCAGCTGCGCACCATCCGTGGCATCCACGAGCAGCTCGTACGGCTGCTGAACTCGTCCCTGGCCGCTTACCTGCGTACCACCGTAGAAACCTCGCTGGAGTCGGTGGAGCAGCAGGCGTACCACGAGTTCACCGCCCAGACGCACGAGGGAAACCTCATCTACGTCATCAACCTGGACCCGCTGCCAGTGCCCATGCTGGGTATGTCGGCCTGGGTTGGCTGTTCGGCGACAGCTGGGAGGAACTGCTATCGCTGCTCGAGAACGCAACGTGGGCGGCGGCAGCGTGCGTCGGTCCCCCACGTAGCGGTCGAACCGACCACCGCCTGATGCGGTGGAGCGAGAAACAGAGCGGATCGCACATGGTTCCGGTACCGCTGGCACACTTCTACGGTGGCCCGACGGCGGCTGGGTAAGCGGCTTACCGGGTGGGGTGTCGGCTACTCGTCCTCCCGGAGCACCTCGAGCAGCCGCGTGCGGTAGAACTCCTCGCGCTCCGGCGGCTTGTCCGGCAGCGGTGGCCACGGGTGATCGTCCAGCAGACCGGCTCCCAGGTCCTTTCCAACGTCCGCCCACGATCGCTCTAGGGCGCGCTCTTGCTGCCACGCCTCCTCCAGTGCCTCCCGGGCATGCGGCAGCACGGGGTCCTCGCCGCCGAAGTCCTCGCCTTGGACCGTCTCCAGCGCCGCTGTGATCGCGCGCAGCAGGGCGCGGAAGTCGGCGTGGCGCTCGCCGATGTGCACAGCAGCTTGGCGCAGCGCGGGCAGGGGCAACCACGGGTTCAGCCCTTTCAGGCGGGTCTCCGCTGCTTGCCGCGCGGCCAGGCTCGTAGGCGGGTGCGGGTCCAGCGGCCGGGACTCCTCCTCGGACAGGTGGGCCAGTGCGGCCAGCGCGCCGATGATGTCCTCGCGCCGGGCACGCACGGCCTCGGCCTCGCCATCGGGGCGCACGTCCCAGTCGGCCCACTCGCCACCCAGCACGCCCAGCGCAGGGATGGACGCAACCGGCAGCGGCGGCTGGTAAGCACCGGGGTTCGGGGCGTACAGCCAGTCGGCCAGGGCGCCCCAGCACAGCGTAGGGCCGTCCGCGCTGCGCTGGGCCCGCGGCAGCTCGCCGCGGGCGATGGCTGCCTCGAGTAAGGCGCGGAGCTGCCGGAGGGCCTCGTCGTCGTCCAAGTCATCCGGCGCCTCTCGGAGCCACGCGGCGACGGTGGGGTGCAAGTCTCCTGCGTCTTCGGTGGAGAAGTCGGCGAGGTAACCCGCGATTCGGTCTAGCGTCCAGGGCTCGCCGCGCTGCTGCTCGACCAGCGCCCGGTACTCGCTCTCAGTGACGGGGTAGCCCACCAGGCGCCACGCGACGGAGGCGTAGACGCGGCGATTGCGCTGGCTGGAGCGCACGATCAGCAGCGCCTGGAGGGCCAGCACGTCGCGCTCGGCGGCGTGCAGCGCGCTCTGAATGATGGGCCCGAGCGGCAGGTCGAGGCGGCGCAGGATGTCTATCGCATGGTTGTAGACGCCCCCGTGCTCTGGTGGTGTGGCGGCCAGTAGCCGGCCCACCTCGGCGTCGTGGCCCTCCCGCCGCAGCCGGGCCAGCAGACGCACCCGCTCGTCGGCCGCCAGGCTGCCGTACATGCCGGCCACCTTCCGGTCGGCCGCGGCGCTCACGCCGCGCTCCGGCGGGCGGCCACGCGGCGCTGGCGCTCGGGCGCGAGCACGGCCTCGAGCGCCTCCAGCCGGTCCGCCAGGTCGCCCTGCTCAATGGCCCGGATGCCGATGTTGGCGAGATAACCGACGGCGTTGGCGACCCGTACGTCCACCCGGCCGGTGCGCACGTCGTTGATCGTCTCCTCCACCAGCACCAGCACGTCGCTAAGCGAGCGCACCCGCACGTCCGACTCCGGCAGGGTGGCCACCCGCCCCGCCTGGCCGCCGCGCCGGCGCGCCTCGTCGCGGTCGCTCGCGAGATCTGGCTCGTGAGTAAAGCAGAAACGAGAACCCGCGACCGCGTAGCCGCCGCACGGGCGACCATCCGCATGCGCGTGAGAACAGCGGGCACTAGCCATCAGACGTTCCTCCAGGCACCGAGTCTTCGACACTGATAGCGTTGGGTGCGCGCCATCCCGCAGCCCAGACCGTGTTGGACCCGTCCATCAAGCGGCCCTCCCACTCGCCTGCCGCCGCCGATCCTCCGGCTGCGGCTGTAGTAGCGCGTGCCCCGTCTCCGCCTTTCCCAGGCCATCCGTTGTGTTGCTCCCTTCCACGTGCGCCGCTCGAACGGGCGCCGGTACGGTTCGTGGTTGCTGGTGTCCGCTCCTGCACGGCGCAATGCCCCGGCGACGAGAAGAGCATCGCGCCGCCTCAGGTGTGGCGCGGGTACCCCGCGGATGGTGGCCGCAGCACGCTGCAACACTATCGGTCTCGCGCTGCGGTCATGGTGTCGGCGTCCCCACCGGAGGAGCGAAGCGGTCGGTCTCGTCGCCCCAGACCTCCCAGGAGCTGTCGTGGCGCGTGCGGGCGAAGAGCTCGATACGCGGGGTGACGACGCCGAACAGGCGGTCGATCCAGGCGTACTGCTCGTCCGGCTTGCGGGAGTGCTCCCTGACGGGAGCCGCGATGACGCC
>CADCTC010000013.1 GCA_902805635.1 uncultured Chloroflexota bacterium | reverse complement strand
TTGAACAACTGGCCGGGCGCCATAACTGTCCCGACAGCAAAGGCTACGAGGCCAGCTGTCCGTGGGGCCTGGTCGCCGCGGTCGCCGCGGTCGCCGGAGTAGCAGCGCCGAGCCCACTGCGCTCCAGGTGGACTGCCAGCTTCTTGAGAGCCATCGCTAGCCTGGTCTTGACCGTGGAGGGCGGGGCACCCTGTGCGGCCGCAATCTGCGTGTGCGAGAGGCCGCCAAAGTAGGCGAGTTCGAGGGCGTGTGCCTGTTCGGGTGGCAGCGTCAGCAGCGCCTGCCGGAGCACCTGGCGCAGGTGCGCCTGCCACGTCTGCTCGAAAGCAGAGGGAGCAGTGTCAGCCTCCTCGACGGCGGGCACGTCCTCACTCCCACTACCGCCACTGCCGCCACTGCCGCCACTGCCGATGCGATCTGCCGGCGGCCGTGTTCCGCGGCGGCGCAGCTCGCTGATGGCTCGGTTGTGCGCGATCCGCAGCAGCCAGGTGGCGAAGCGCACGCGCCCCGGCTCGTAGCCCCCGGCGTGCCGCCACAGGTTCCAGAAGGTGTCCTGCAAGACCTCCTCCGCGTCGGGCACGCTGCCGGTCACCCGCAGCGCCAGGCCGTATACCGCGCCGCGGTAGCGGTCATAAAGCAGCGACAGTGCCCACTCCGCATCGGGCCCCGCACGCGCCACGGCGGCCACCAGCGCATCGTCCCCGTGGGGAACGGAAGCCACTTCGTCTGACCACAGGATGCGCTGGGCCCCAACTGTTGCTTGCAAGCGTCAATAGTACGCTATCGAACAATGTGCTGCCCGCACCAATGCGGCGGCTACTCCTGATCCGTCGTGCGGTCGTGGGTGGAGGGTGAGCGTGAGCCGTACAGCGCGCGCACATCCGCGGCGCGGGGGCCGCGCTTGTCCCACTGCGCCGCCCGTGCCGGCGGGGCGTCCCACGGCATGTAACCCGCCACCAGCTTGGGCACGTTGACGAACACGTCAGTGCCGGCCCGCCGCGCAACGGCATCCAGCGGGACGTAGGTGTCCCGCTTGAAGAGCAGCCCGCGGGGTACGAGCAGATACGCCTCGGTCTCGTCCGTCGCGTCCACCACCTCCTCGATGGTGCCGAGCTCGCCCCGGTCGGAGCCCCGCACGGTGTCCCCCGGCTGCGGCCGCACCTCGCCCCGCAGCGAGGTGTCCACCGCTGTGAGGAACTCGTCCACGTCGAGCACGGCGTTGCCGATCAGCGGGTAGGCGAGGTGCACGGCAGCCTCGTAGGAGGGGATGCCGTCCGAGCCGATGGCGTCGGCGAGGAAGGTGACGTCGTAGCCCTCCTCCATCGCGTGGCGGCCGGTGGCCTCGACGCACAGGGAGGCGGTCATGCCCGCGAGCACCAGGTGCGTGGTGCCCAGCCGCCGCAGGTGCTCGGGCAGGTCGGTCTCGAACACGTCGTTCCCCTTGTGGGGCAGCAGCACCGTCTCCTGGGGCAGCGGGCGCAGATCGGGGTGGAAGTCGGCGCCCCAGCTGCCGGCGAGGAACATCTTGCGCTCGAACATCAGCCGGTTGATGCCGGACCGCTGCTGCAGGTTGCGCCCGGCGTAGTCCTCCTCGGTGTAGGCCATGGGACCGTAGAAGACGGGGATGCCCCGCTCCCTCGCCCCCTCGATCGCCTGCCTGAGGTGGCGGACCACATCGTGCAGCCGCACCGTGTTCTTGACCAGGTCCCAACCGGCCCCGCCCTCCGAGAGGAAGTCGTTCACCGGGTCGATCACCAGCAGGGCCGTCCGCTCCGGGGCGTACCGCCACCGTGCCTCCCCGCGCGGCAGGTAGACCGCGCCGCCCTCGCCGTCGCGGCCCAGACGATCGGTGTCGATGCTCGCCCGGTCCGCGGAGTCCACTATTCCTGCGTTGTCCGTGCCGCTCATGCTGCTCATGCTCTCCCCTCCCTCGTACAGCTCCGTCCGGGCCTAGCGGCGCACGCCGCCAGGCCCGGACGGAGCATGATTACCCGCTGGGAAGCAGACTAACCGGCCGCCGCGCCTCCCGCGCCTCCCGCGCCATCTGTGTCGCGCGTGACGCGGTCGCCCCCGGTCACCAGGTCCCTGACCTTGCCAGCCGCCTGTTTGGCCATGGCCCCGGCGAGCATGCCGTGGTCAGGATCGGCCGTGTCGCCGCGGGGCACCTCGAACAGCAGCCGCTCGGCGTACGGGGCGGAGCGCCCCATGGCGAACGCCGCCGTCTCGTCCACGTATTTCTGCCGTGCCTGCTCGACCGTGACCTGGCCGGTGACGATCTCGTGCATCAGGTTGAGCGTGATGATGTTGGCCGCCTCGGTGTCGCACCGGGCCGCTACCACACCCGAGGTCCGATCGACCAGGCAGCTGCCGTCGAAGGCCGCGATCTCGTCGAACAGCTCGACGGGGACCTGGTAGTCGATGGAGTTTGTGATGAAGTCGCTGTGCGACGTGGGGAAGTTGTGGGTGACGATGTCGCGCGTGACGAGGGTGCGCTTCCAGGGGCCGTTCCCATACCAGAACAGCTTGGTCGGCGTCGCCTCGTTCGGCGGCCCGTACTGCTCCAGAATCTGCTTCGCGGCGGTCTTGGGCGCCTCCGGCCAGTCGTGGATCAGCGCCTCTACCTCGCTTGGGCCGATGGTCCAGCGCGCCGCCTCCGCCGTCTCGCGTTCGCCCCGTGCCTTGTGGCCCAGGGCGTCCATCTTCGCGCCGGTCAGCGCCGCCATGCGCTCGCCCGTCTCCATGTCCTTTGGCCCGCGCTCCCGCTGCTCGTTCATCTGGCTCATCTGCCGTGCCCGTTTCTTTCTCCCCCGAGGGAGGCACCGCAAGCAAGACACCTGCCACCAGGTCCAGCCGCAGTACCAACAGGGGCCGTTACCTGCAAGCAGCGGGTGCCCGGCGGCGGTACCGATCAGTCCCGCGGCGCCTCGTGAGGGGACGCCTCTGAGGTGGCAACGGCGCGGCGCACGGCCGCCACAAACACGTCCAGGTCGAACGGCATCTCCACCTGCTCCACCGGGGCGAAGGCGTCCAAGTCATCGCGCAGCTCACCCGTTACCACCACAGCCGGGAGTGCCTTGGGTGCCATGGTAGAGAGCGCCGCGGCGGGCGCACCACAGGTCACGCACTCCACTCGCAGGCCTTGACGCCCTCGTGCAGCCCCGACTCAGCGCCGGTACGCCGCCTAGGCCGATGGCCGGTGGCCGGTGTGCGCGCGCACCAGCGCGAGCACGTGGTCCACACTGTAGGGCTTGCGCACGACCTCCTGCACACCAAGCGACGAGTCCACTCCCAGGAGCGTCGACTCCGGCGCGGCCGTGATGACGAGGATCGGCGCGTAGGGGGGCGCGGTCAGCCGGTACATCGTCAGGAAGTCCCAGCCGCTGTAGCCCGGCATCATCAAGTCCAGCAGGATCAGGTCAGGCCGCCGCTGCTTGACCGCGTTGATGGCCCCCGAGCCGTCGAGCGCCAGCTCCACCGCGTACCCGTCCTCCGTGAGCACCTCCGTGAGCATCTGCGCCACCTCTGCGCTGTCCTCCACCACCAGCACCCGTGCCTTCGTGTCCATCATCCCCACTCTACGCGGCACAGTCACAGCTAGGCAACATTCGACAGGTCACGCACGGCCGCGCTCAACACGTCCACGTCAGACGGCTCCCACTTCCCACCCGCTGCGGTGCTATCCTGCCGGGCGCGCATCACTATCACTGCTGCGGGCGGGAAGGAGTTGTCCATGGCAACGCGCGTTGAGGTTCACGGCAAAGTGCCCACCAACCGAAAGCCTGGACACGACGGCTGCGTCGAGGGTGACGCGACGACAACGATGCCGCCTGCTGAGCCGATCTCCGCGCCAATGCGGCAGTTCCTGGCGTGGGTGGACTTCCGCCCTCGCACCCGTGCCGACGCCATGGAAGCGTGGCAGAGCCACTGCCCGCGCTTCACGGCGTGGGAGGATGCGCTCGCGGCCGAGCTCATCGAGCTTGCAAGCACCTCCGACGCATCCACATCGCACCAGGTTCGCCTCACGGCGCGCGGACGCGCAGCACTGGCGACCCGCTAGACGCCCTCGCGCCGGGCAATCTCGGCGCTGC
>CADCTC010000012.1 GCA_902805635.1 uncultured Chloroflexota bacterium | reverse complement strand
GGCCTGGCCCAGGCGCTGCTCGGCGGCGGCCGCCGCGGTCCGCGCGGCGGCCGCGCGGTCCCGAAGCGCCGCCAGCTGCGCCTAGCGCGCCTCCACGGCGGCGGCCAGCGTCCCCGCTCGCTCCTCGGCCGTTTGGTGCGCCGTCTCCGCCTGGCGCCGCTGCGCCTCCAGCCACCCCAGCCGGTCCCGCAGCTCGGCGTGCTGCTTGCTCGCGCGCTCCGCGAACTCGCTCCACCAGCGCGCGTCCTTCTCCAGGCGCTGCTGCTGCTGCGCCAGCGCGCGCTGCTCCCCGCGTAGCCGAGACTGCTCCTCGCGCAGCGCGCGAGCGCGCGAGTCCAGGCGGCGCTCCTCGTCTACCGCGCGGCGCTGCGCCTCGCGCGCCGTGGCCAACGCCGCTACCAGCGGCGGGTGCGCCTTGGCGAGCTCTGTCAGCGCCGTCTCCACCTCCCGCAGCTCGCGCATCCGCTGCAGCATCGCGGCTTCGTCGGGCGGCGCACCGGCGGTCACCGCGCCCAGCTGGTTCACGCGCTCGCCGGCCAGCGTCACGATTAGGGGGCGCGGGCCACCGTTGAGCTGCCCCTCCAGGCGCAGCGCCGCCGCCAGGTCTTGAACCAGGTAGGACTCCGACAGCACGCGCGCGCAGCGTGCCCCATCCGGGTGGTCGTCGTCGGTCGGACGGGTCATCGCGTCCGCCAGGTAGCCCAGGCCACCGTCGTGGTCCGGCAGCGCTGGCAGGGTCGCTCTCCCCGCCGCGGCCAGCGCGTCGCGGGCGATGAACGTCATGCGTCGTCCGCCCGCCGCGGCGTGTTGCAGCGCCAGCCGCCGCGCCTCATCCGCCGAATCGACCAGCACCCAGTCCAGCGCATCCCCCGCCGCCGCCGCTACCGCTGCCTCCATCTCGGGCGGCACGTGCAGTCGCTCCGCCAGCCGCGCGCTCCCCGCCGGTAGGATGCTGTCCGGTAAGGGTCCACGCACGACGTCACGCAGCACGCCCAGGCGGACGCGCAGCGCCTGGTTCTCACGCTCGTTCAGGCTCAGCTCTTCGGTTGCCGCGCGCACGCCCGCCTCCGCTGCGCCGCGCGCCGCCTGCGCGGCCGCGGTCTGCGCCTGGATAGTCCCAAGTGCCTCGGCGTTGACATGCAGTGCTGCCTCGACACGCTGCGCCCCCGCCAGGTGCGTCGCCAGTGCTTCGTCGGCGCGCGCCCGGCCGGCGGCGCTCTCTCGCGCCTGGCGGTCCAGCTCCAGCAGCTGGCGCTCGGCCTCGCGTAGCTGCGTCGTCGCCTGCGTCAGCTCGCGCGCGCGCTCCAGCAGCGCGGTGCGGGCCTGGCGCAGCTCGTCTGCGTTGCCGTCGGCCGGACCGGCGCTGGCAGCCGCCGCCGACTCGTGCTCCGCGCGCCACGCGGCGTCCAGCGCCCCCGCTGCGGCATCCCGGGCGCGCTGAGCGCCTGGCAGCGCCTCACGCGCAGCGGCGGCGCGCTGCTCCAGCCGCTCCAGCGCCATAGCCAGGTCACGTGCCGCACGCGCGGCAGCGTCATGGCGCTCACGCGCCACCGCTGCTTCACGCCGCGCCACCGAGACACGCTCGCGTGCCTGCTCCCGTACGCGGTCGGCCCCGGCAAGCGTTGCGCGGTCAGCCTCCAGCTGTGCAGCGGCGGCAGCGACTGCCGCGGCTGCTGCCCCGGCGGCGGCGGTCGCAGCCGCCAGCGTGCCCGCCAGCCGCTCGGCCTGCGGCGCCAGCACCGCCAGTCCGGCCTCGATCTCCCAGCGCTGGTGGGCAAACAGCGCTGTCGCGGCTCCCCGCCACTGGTCGCGCAGGCGCGACTCGTCCTGTGCCCGGCGGGCCTGTCGCTGCAGCTGCGCCACGCGCGGCTCCAGCTCGGCGATCAGGTCGGCCACCCGCGTGGCGTTTGACGCGACTTCAGAGAGCTTGCTCTCCGCCTCCGACTTCTTCGCGTGGTAGCGCCGCATCCCGGCGGCGTCCTCGAAGAGCGACCGCCGCTCTTCCGGCCGCAGCGACAGCGCCAGGTCCACCAGGCCCTGCCCGATCACGCTGTGGCCGTTCTGCCCGATCCCGGCGCGTGAGAGCAGGTCGCCCACGTCGCGCAGCCGCACGCGCGAGCGGTTGATGTAGTACTCGTTCTCGCCAGAGCGGTAGGAGCGCCGGCCAACCGCCACCTCGGCGTACTCGGGCGGCAGTGCGCCGTCGCTGTTGTCCAGCGTCAGCGAGACATCGGCCATTCCAAGCGGTGCGCGCCCGGCGCCGCCGCCGAAGATCACGTCCTCCGACTTACGGCCCCGCAGCAGTTTCAAGCTCTGCTCGCCCAATACCCAGCGGATGCCGTCGGCCACGTTGGACTTCCCCGACCCGTTCGGCCCGACGATAGCGGTGATCCCCGGAGCGAACTCAAGCGTCGCCCGCGTGGCGAAGGTTTTGAAGCCGTGCAGCTCGATCTTTCGCAGGCGCACGGCTACGGCTGCCCCTCTTCACCCCGCGCTGGGTGGCTTCGCTCAGCGCGCGTCTGCTCCGGGTTGCTTCGCACCTCTTGGTCGCGATCGGCCAGGCCGAGCTCCTCCAGTGCGGCGCGCGCAGCCGACTGCTCCGCCTCGCGCTTGCCCACGCCTTCGCCCCGGCCGAGCACCGCGTCGCCTGCCACGACTTCGATCGCGAAGCGCTCGGCGTGGACCGGCCCACTGCGGTCGACCACCCGGTAGCGCGGCGTGACGCCACGCTCGGCCTGGATTACCTCCTGCAGCCTGCCCTTCACGTTCACGCCCACGTCCTCGTTGAGCGTGCGCTCCAGTCGCTGCGCCAGCAGCCGCTCAACCAGACGGCGCGCCGCGTCAAGGCCTATATCGTGATAGACCGCCGCCACGATGGCCTCGACACAGCCGGCGAGGATGCTGGCGCGTCCACGTCCGCCCAGTGTCGCCTCCCCGCGGCTGCTGCGCACGTCCTGCGCCAGGTCCAGCTCTTCACCCAGCTCTGCGAAGCTCTCCGTGCTCACCAGGGCGGCGCGCAGCGCTGTCAAGCGTCCCTCCGGCGCATCGGGGAAATGGCGAAACAACGCGTCCGCAACCAGGAACTGGAAGATGGCGTCGCCCAGGAATTCGAGGCGCTCATTGGTCACCACCGCCTCCTCGGGGTGCTCGTGCGCGTACGAGCGGTGGGTGAGCGCCTCCTGGAGGAGGCAGGGATCGCGGAACGTTACCCCGAGGGCACGCTCCAGACGAGCCCACGGGCTGTTGGGCGTGCTCATATATTGGCCGGAGAACTCCGGGAAAGTATAGTGCGGAGTCCGCTCCTACCGGGTGTCTGCAGGCCCTAGAGCGCCTGCGCCACTTCACGTCCCGTGTCGGTGATGCTCACCGTCTCCGGCTGGCCGTAGCCCAGGTTGCCCCAGCGGCGGGCAATCTCCACCAGCCCCTTCTTCTCCAGCCCCCGCACCGATACGCCCAGCCGGCTGCGTTCCACGCTGGGCATGTCCTCCCAGCGCAAGCCATAACACACCCTGAACAGCTGCTTGTACGAACACGCGCCGCCGGTCTTGAGCAGACCCTGCAGCACCTGTTCCTGAATCGCGGTGATATTTAGCTTGCTCGGGCTAATCATTGCTTGGGACCACTGCTCCGGCGGGAGAGCGCGACACGAAGCGCCGCGCGACACGCGCCGTGCGCGGTGGACAGCTATACACCTAAAGTGTGATCGTCAACAACTTCCGTGCCACGCGACGCCACACGCGCCGCGCGCCGTGCGTTCTGGATGGGAAGACATGCGGGTACTCATCACCGGCGGCGCCGGGTTCATCGGGTCCACGCTGGCGCGGGCGCACCTAGAGCGCGGCGATCGCGTGACGGTGGTGGACAGCCTCGTCACCGGCCGGCGCGACTGGGCGCCGGCCGGCGCATCCTTCCACCAGGTATCGGTGGGTGACCCGGAGCTGGAGCGCGTCTTCGAGTCGGACGGCCCGTTCGACGTGGTCAGCCACCACGCCGCGCTCAAAGACGTGCGCCGCGCGCTCATCGATCCCGGCCCGGACGCCGAAGCGAACATCCTGGGCACGCTCAACCTGCTGCGCTGCGCGGCGGCTCACAAGACGGGTCGCGTCATCTTCGCGTCTTCCGCGGCGGTCTACGGCGACGCCGCCGAGCGTCCCACACCCGAAGGCGCCCCCATGGCGCCGATCTCTCCGTACGGCATCTCAAAGACGGCGTGCGAGCACTACCTCTCGTTCTTCGCGCATAACCGCGGGCTACCCGCCGTGGCGCTGCGCTACGGCACCGTCTATGGACCGGCGGCAGCCGAGGAGAGCGAAGCAGGCGTCATCACGATCTTTGTTAAGCGCATGCTGGCCGGCACGCGGCCAACCGTGTTCGGCAATGGCGAGCAGACGCGCGACTTCGTACATGTGGATGACGTCGTGAGCGGCAACCTGGCAGCCGCGGACCACGCGTCTGCGCCGTGGGCGGTCTACAACGTGGCGCATGGGGTCGAGACATCGCTCAACCAGCTGTACCGCTTGCTCCGGGAACAAACTGGGTATCAAGATGCGCCTGAGTACCTGGACCGCAAGCCGGGCGAGGTGCTGCTGAACTGCCAGGATCCAACGCGCATCCGGCAGGAGCTCGGCTGGCAGGCGCGGCTCTCAATGCGGGAAGGGCTGGCCAGCGTCGTCGCCGCGTACCGGGCGGAGATGGTCCCGGCCTCCGCGGGTGCGCGCTGAGCACGATGGGTCACTCGCTCCCATCGCTCGTACAGAGCGTTATCGCGCTGGCCGGTCTGTAGCGTGACGTCGCTGATCCTTGGCGCCGGCTACCTCGGCGCGGCCCTGGCGGATCACCTGTGCGCCGCTGGGCAGCCGGTGGTAGCCGCCGATAACGGCTTTGCCACCGACTGGGCAGTCCTGGAACGGCTGCGAGGCCGGTGGCCGCATCTCCTGCGATTGGAGCTCTGCGACATCCGAGATGCCGCCGCGGTGGATGCCGCTTTCCAAGCGGCGGCGCCGGTAGAGTCCGTCTACCTGCTGGCTGCACAAGCCAGCGCGCACGCCGGCGCCGCTCCCGCTGAATACACCGAAGAGACGAACCTGCGCGGCCCACGCCACGTGCTGGAGGCGGCAGCGCAGCACGGCTGCCCGCCGGTGGTCTACGGCAGCTCGTTCCACGTGTACGGTGCGGGGCTGACGGGCGTGATAGACGAGAAGCACAGCTATGGCGCCTTCCGCGACCTCTCGCATCTCTCCAAGGTCTACGCCGAAAAGCTGGGCGAGCTGCACGCGCGCCAGCACGGCGTGGCGTTTGCCGCCCTGCGCCTCGGCGTGGTGTATGGCATCGGGCCGCTCGTCAAGCGCGACCTGCGATTCGTGACGGTGCCGCACGCGTTTGCGCTCCGTCTGCTTCGACAAGAGACGCTGCGCGTGACCACATCCGGCCTGGCGCCCATGGGCTTCATCCACCTGCACGACGCCGTCGCCGCCATTGTTGCGGCGCCTCACCTGCTGAGCCAAGCTGGCGAGCGGTACGTGCCGGCCAACGCGGTCGGCGAAGTGGCGACCGTCGTGGCGGTGGCGCGCGCGGTGGCTGCCGCGGCGCGCGCGCGGGGCCTGGCCGCGGAGATCGAGCTGCCGGAGACTGCCGAGCTCGCTACGGAGGGTGCGCCATTCACCGTGGCGACGCGACTGGCAGACACGGGCTGGAGTCCCACCCGCCGGCTGGACGACGAGGTTGGCGCCCTCCTTGACCACTACGCCGCCACGCCGGAGGCAGAAGCACAGCCGTGACATCTCTGACAAGTGCGCGCAACCGTCCGCTCGTCCTGCTCAAGGCGCGCCCGACCGACGTGCAGCTAGCGGACCGGCTGTGTCAGCCGCAGCCTGACGGTGTTGAGTTGTACATCCATGAAGCTGACGTGTCCGGCGATGGCTGGCTCGAGATGCTTCTGGCGCGCTTCGAGCGGCTCGCGGCGCCTGACGGCTTTACCTGGATTGTGGAAGGTCCGGTCTGGTCGCTGGATGGCGAGCTCTTCGGGCTGTGCCGCAACGCCGAGGTGGATCGGGAGCTGACGCGCCGCCTGGTGCAGCTGGCTGCGCGCATCGGCGCACCCGCTCTGAACGTCCACTGCGTAGACGGCGCCGCAGATCCCGGCGTGCTGGGCGAGTCGCAGCGAGCGGCAGCGCTGGAACGGGCGCTGCCCTTCTTGCACTGGTACGCCGGACTGTGCCTTGATGCCGGCATCCATCCCCTCATCGAGAACGTGCCCCCCATCTGCCGCATGCGCCGCTCGGCCTTCATCTACACGCCTATTGGCGTTGAGGCGCGCGACCTAGCCGAGTGCTGCCGCGCCGTCCCTGGACTGGGCATCACGCTGGATACCTCGCACGCGCAGCTGGCGGTGAACGCGTTCCGTGGCGTGGCGCCCGACGCGGCAGCCGACTCGACGGTGGAGACAGCGGCGCGCTTCTATCGTGAGTGCGGCGGTCCGGCGACGCTGAACGCGTACATAGAGCCGTTGCTACCGTGGATCGTGAGCGCGCACATTTCGAACGCGGCCGGGCTGCTTGACGAAGGGCTCCCTTACACCCAAGGCGATGCGGACCTCGACTCGGCTGTCCGTCTCCTGGCGCGCTCGGCACAGTACTTCGTCACCGAACCGCTTGACCCCGACGACGACCGCGCGGTGCTCAAGCGGGACGTGCAAGCGCACCTGACACGCGTGCTGCGCGCGTCCGGCCTCCCGGCTGGGAGTGCCGTGTGAGCACCGGCGCCGGAGCACCGGCCTCCGGTACTGCCGTGCCCGGCGCTCCTGCTATTGACTGGGACGCAATCGCCGGGCGCCCACCCTTTGTCGTGGACGATGCGGCCGTTTTGCGCCGCGTGGAAGGGCGGGTCGTCCTGGTGACCGGCGCCGCCGGGTCGCTCGGCGTGCCACTGGCCCACGCGCTAGCCGCCGCACGACCGGCGCGATTGGTGCTCTACGACCACCACGAAGGAAGCCTGTTTCAGCTGCGCGAGTCGCTCTCCGCTGGCTTCCCCGGACTCCCGCTCGGCGCAGCACTGGGCGACGTGCGCTCTGAACGGCGGTTGACGCGGCTCTTCCGCGAGGAGCGCCCCGACCTCGTCTTCCACCTCGCCGCGTACAAGCACGTGCCGTGGGGGGAAGAAGACCCGGAGGCGTTCGTCGAGGGGAACGTGCTTGGCGCACGCGCCCTGCTTGCGGCCGCGCGCGCCCACAGCACACAGCAGGTGGTCTACCCCTCTACCGACAAGGCGATCGACCCGCCGAGTCTGTATGGCGCCACCAAGCGCGTGGTGGAGGCCATGCTGGAGTGCGCCGCCGCACAGGGCGGGCCACGCTGCGCCGTGGTGCGCTTCGTGAACGTGCTGGGCAGCCGCGGCTCGACCACGGAAACGTTCATCCGGCAGTTGTCGCTCGGCCGGCCGCTGACCGTGACCAACCGCGCCATGCGCCGCTACTGGATCACCCCTGACCACGCGAAGCTGCTCCTGCTGCACGCCGCCTGCCTCGACGAGCGCGCCGTGCTGGTCGTCCCCGACGCCGGTCCGGAAATCACCGTGCTGGACATCGCCCGGCGCATTGTGCGGCAGGTCGCTCCTGCCGGCGGGGAGCCGGAGATTGCCATCACCGGCACACGGCCCGGCGAGCGGCTGGCCGAGCCAATCGTTGCCCCCGATGAGCGCGTGGAGCCGCTGCCGCTGCCCGGACTGCTAGCCGTGAGGGGCCGCGCTCCGGCGAATGCCCCCATTGTAGACGCGCAGGTAGTCCGGCTGGCACGGCTGGTGGACGCAGACTCGCCGGGCGCTGCGTTGCGCGCCGCCGTGTTCGACGCGGTGCGCGAGATACAATAGGGCGCACCGAAGCTCGGGCCCACCAAGGCGCCTGACGCCTTACGTTGCGGCGCGCGACCTGCCAATGCCCCAAACCTTCGGTCCTACCTGGCAGATGCTGGCCACCTTCGGCGTGGCGCTGGTGCTGGGACTGGCGCTGACCCCGCTGGCGGCGCGGTTGAGCCATACCGTCGGCCTCGTGGACAGGCCCCGACCCGGCGAGATCCAGCGTGCGGCCATTCCGCGCGCTGGTGGGCACGCCATCTACCTGCCGTTCGTCGCGGCGGTGCTGCTGAGCTTAGCCCTCGCGCCCCGTGAGTCCGCAGAGCTGCACCGCATCTTGGGGCTGCTGGTGGGGGTGGCGCTGCTGGTGCCCTTCGCGGTGTGGGACGACTTCAAGCGCCTGGGGCCACTCCCGCAGCTGGTGGCACAGCTGCTGGTGGCCACTGTGCCGGTGCTCTTCGGAATCACCATCAACAGCATCTCCAACCCGTTCGCGCCACCACCGTTTGGCGGGCAGATCCTCCTGCCGGAGTGGGTCGCGATCCCGGCCACCATCGCCTGGCTGGTGCTGATGATGAACTCCATGAACTGGTTGGACACCATGGACGGGCTCGCCGGCGGTGTGGGGACCATCGCCGCGGTCATCCTATTCCTGGTCTGCCTCAGCCTGCGTCAGAGCACCATCGCGCTACTTCCGCTCGCGCTGGCCGGAGCATGCCTGGCGTTCATGCCCTACAACTTCAATCCCGCGCGCGTCTTCATGGGCACCACCGGCTCCATGTTCATCGGCTATGCGTTGGGAGTCATCTCGCTCATCGGCGGGGCCAAGATCGCCAGTACCGTACTGGTGCTTGGGGTGCCAGTGCTGGACGCCATCTTCGTGATCCTCCAGCGCAGCCTGGCCGGCCGCAGCCCCTGGCGCGGGGGGGACAACGCGCACCTGGTGCACCGCCTGCTCGGCGTCGGCATGAGTCAGCGCTCCATCGCGCTCCTGGTCTACGCCATCTGCGGCCTGTTCGGCTGGCTGGCCACGTCGCTGATCCGCACTGAGAAGTTCTACGCCTTTGGCGCGCTCGGCATCGTGCTCGTGGCGCTGGTGGTCTTCGTCCGCCTGCGCAATCCACAGGTCGCAGCGCGGTGAGGATCAAGCGGGACTACGACCTGTCCGGCGGCGCAGCGCTTCTCTGAGCGCCAGGAACAGAAAGACCGGAATCGTGCTGCCCTGGCGCTTGATGCGGCTGGGCTGCATCAGCAGCCTGAAGAGCCAGTCAATTCCTAGGCGCCGGACAACGTAGGGCGCGCGCCGGACCCGGCCCGACATGAAGTCCAGCACGCCACCGACGCCCATGGCGAGCCCCACGTCAAGCTGCGGCACGTTGCGCGCGATCCACTCCTCCTGCCGTTTGACTCCGTAGGCGACGAACAGCACGTCGCAGCGTCCGGCACGGCGCACGGCCTCACGCGTCTCCGCGTCTCCCTCAGGACCGGCACGGCCTGCAAACGTTCCGGCGATCTCCAGGCCGGGGTAGCGCTGCTGGAGCCGCCGGGCGGCTTCCTCCGCCACTCCCGGCGCCGCGCCGAGCAAGAACAGGCGCCACCCGCGGCGCACCGCTTCTTCCACCAGCAGGTAGGCCAGGTCGGTGCCGCGCACCTGCTCCCGCAGCGGAGTGCCCCACAGCCGGGCGGCGAGCAGCAGTCCGCCACCGTCGGGAGTGGACAGATCCGACGCGTTGAGGATGCTTCGGAACCGGCCGTCGCGCCGCGCCAGGACGACAAACTCTGGGTTCGGCGTGACGACGTAGCGCGGCTGCGGATCCTCGACAAGCGCGACACAGCGCGTCACCGCCTCGTCGTGCGTCACGTCGTCCACGCGCACCCCCAGGATGTCCATGCGGGGTAAGACTCTAGCCTCCCCGGTGCGCGTTGCAGCTGGCAGCGGGGGCAGACCGTTTTCTCTCTGAATGGATCTCCTTAAGAAGCTGCGCGACCGCACCGCAGTGGTGTCGGTGATCGGGCTTGGTTACGCCGGGCTGCCGCTGGCGATGGCGTTCGCCGACGCCGGGTTCAGTGTGCTCGGCGTCGACGTGAACCCCCGCCGCGTGGACGAGCTGAATCGCGGTGAATCACCCGTTGAGGACGTGACCGAGGAGCGGCTACGCGGCCACCTGGAGGCGGGTCGCTTCCGCGCCAGCGGCGACTACGCGGCGCTGGCCGAGGCGGACACCATCACCATCTCGGTGCCCACGCCGCTGGGGCCCGGCCACCTGCCCGACCTCTCGTTCATCGAGCGCGCCGTGGATGGGCTGGTCCCGGTGCTGCGCCAGGGCCAGCTGGTGGTGTTGGAGAGCACCACCTACCCGGGCACCACCGAAGAGCTGATCCAGCCGCGGCTGGAAGCGGGCGGCCGGCGCGCCGGGCACGATTTCTTCCTCGGCTTCGGCCCGGAGCGTATCGATCCAGGCGGGACGACCAGTGGTGGCCTCACGTTTGCCGACGTGCCCAAGCTGGTGGCCGGCGCAACGCCGCGCTGCCTGGAGTGCGTGGCGGCGCTGTACGAGACGATCGTGCGCCGCGTCGTGCCGGTCTCCTCCTTGAAGACCGCCGAGATGGCCAAGCTGGTCGAGAACGCCTTCCGCATGGTGAATGTGGGCTTTGCCAACGAGGTGGCGCTGTGGTGCCACGAGCTGGGGCTGGATGCGTGGGAGGTGATCGACGCGGCTGCAACAAAGCCGTTCGGGTTCATGGCGCATTACCCTGGCCCCGGCCTGGGTGGCCACTGCATCCCGGTGGACCCCTACTACCTAGTGTGGAAGCTCAAGACGCTGGACGTGCCGGCGCGCTTCATCGAGCTGGCCGGCGAGGTCAACCGCACTATGCCGGCCTTCGTCGTCTCCAAGGTCCAGACGGCGCTGGAGCGCCGCGGCCGGCCATTGCGCGGCTCGCGAGTGCTCGTGCTCGGCGTTGCGTACAAGCGCGACGTGGCGGACACGCGCGAATCGCCCAGCCTTGACGTGCTCTCCCTTCTCATCGAACACGGCGCCGAAGTGAGCTACCACGACCCGCACGTGCCGGAGGTGACGGTGAAGCTCAGCGAGCGCGCCCTGGTGCAGGCTGGCGGCGCCGCCGACAAGGAGCCGGTGCAGCGCCTGGAGCGCGTGGAGCTGTACCCGCTCGCCGAGCAGGCTGACTGTCTGGTCATCTGCACCGACCACACCGCGTACGACTGGGAAACACTGGCTAGCCGCGCCCGTTTGATCGTGGACACGCGTAACGCTTTGCGCAGCGTGGCCGCGCCACGCGCCGAGGTCGTCAAGCTGTAGTGAGTCTCGAAGAGCGCCGATTCAGGCCGGGTGAGCTGGAGCGCCTGCCGCGCAAGAAACCCGTGGCGCTGCGCGCGCTGCTGGCCATCTTCGTGGCGGGGATGCTGTGCGTCCCGGTCGGCGTGGGCGCCGGCCTGTATCTGATGCTGTCTGGCGCGTTCAGTAGCCTGGACGTGTCCGGCGTGGCCTCGGCGCCGCGGCTGGAGGAGAGCCAGGTCGAGACGCCGGAGTGGAGCAGCAAGTCGCGCGTCACGCTGCTGCTGATGGGCACCGACCAGCGCGAACGCGAGACGGCGCCGCCGCGCACCGACACGATCATCGTGGTGACGCTTGACCCCGCCTCGAAGAGCGCGGGCGTCATCTCGCTGCCGCGCGACCTATGGGTGACTGTGCCGGGTTACGGCAGCGAGCGCATCAATAGCGCCTACGAGTTGGGTGAGGGGGCCAAGAAGGGCGGCGGCCCGGAGTTGGCGCGGAAGACGGTGGAACAGTTGCTGGGCGTGCCGGTGCACCACTACGCGCTCGTCGGGTTCGCGGGCTTTGAAAAGCTGGTGGACCAGGTGGGCGGCGTGGTGGTGGACGTGGAGCGGCCGATTAAGGACAACGAGTACCCGGACCAGGACTACGGCGTGCGCCGGATCTTCTTCCAGCCCGGCCTGCAGCGCCTGGACGGCGAGTCGTCGCTCTGGTACGTGCGCACCCGCCACGCCGACAGCGACTTCGGCCGTGCGCGGCGCCAGCAGCAGTTCCTGCTAGGGTTGCGGCGCCAGGCGCTGCAGCTCAATCTGCTCCCCAAGGCGCCCTCGATCCTCGCGGCGCTTTCGGACACCATCAAGACCGACCTGCGCCCGACCGAGATCCTCGGTCTGGCGCGCGTGGCGAAGGACCTGGACAGCTCGCGCGTGGTCAACCGCGTGATAGACGAGACGATGACCAGTCACTGGGTCACCCCCGCCGGCGCCCAGGTGGAGCGCGCCGACCCCGCCGCCGTCAAGCGCGTGGTGCAGGAAGTGTTCGGGAAGTAGTTACGTCAAGATGCGCCAGGCGCCAGCGCAGATGAGGAGCTGGACGACCAGCGCGACGCCAAGCGAGGCACGGGCGAGCACGCGATCCAACGGGCTCGCGACGACGGCAATCGCCGTGTTGGCCCCCCAGATCACGGCGCCGATCAGCGGCAGCTTGTAGATCTCCGTCTTGGCGGCGATCAGGTCCGCCTCGCCAAAGGCGTTGTAGTGGAGCGTGATCAGCTCAGGGAACGTCTCGAACTGGCGCCACAGATACAATGCGAAGGCGCCGTCCACCAGCAGCCCGACCACGGCCAGGCCAATCGCCCACCGGTCGGTCCAGATGGGGCGGCGGCGCGGGACTGGGACCGGCCGGGCAGGCCGGACGGCAACGCGCGGCGCAGATACCGGCTCCGGCGCCGGCTCAGGCGGCTGCTGGAGCGCAGGATAGTTCTTGGACAGACGCGGCCCTCACCCTGAGAGTGTCTAACACCAACCCCGTTCGTGGTGGGCTTGTCGAACCATGCCCTTCGACAGGCTCAGGGTGAACGGATATGTGGTGAGAATGCCTGTGCTCGCTCGTGTCGTCACCGGTTGACGTAGGTCAGCCAGTGGTCGAAGTCGGGATCCTGGCCAGTAACGGCGCGCAGGTAGCGCTGCCGCAGCTCCAGGGCCACTGGCCCGGACTTACCAGAGCCGATCGGCCGGTGGTCGATCTCGGAGACTGGCGTAACCTCGGCCGCGGTGCCGGTCATGAAGACCTCGTCGGCAGTATAGAGCTGCTCGCGCGTGGCCATCGTGTCTTGCACGGTCAGCCCCATGGCGCGCGCGATCTGGATCACGCTGTCACGCGTGATGCCCATCAGGTTCACCGAATGCGAGATGACGTACAGCGTGCTGTTCTTGAGGAAGAAGATGTTCTCGCCGGTGCCCTCCCCGACGAACCCGTTCTGGTCCAGCAGCAGCGCCTCATCGAAGCCGGCCGACACGGCATCCATGCGCGCCAGCACCGAGTTCACGTAGTTGCCGCCGGCCTTGGCCTTGCCGGGCATGGCGTTGGCGGGCAGGCGCACCCACGCGGAGGTGACCAGGCGGGCGCCCTTGTTGATCGCCTCTTCGCCCAGATACGCCCCCCACTCCCAGGTCGCCACCATGGCGTTTACCGGGCACGGCATGGGGTTGACCCCCAACGTCTGGCCGCCGCGCCAGATCAGGGGGCGGATGTAACACCCCGTCCAGTTGTTCGCCCGCACCGTTTCGATGATCGCCTGGTTGATCTCCTCCTGGCTGTAGGGGACCGGCATGCGCAAGATCAGCGCCGAATCAAACAGGCGCTGGGTGTGCTCCTGCAGCCGGAAGATGGCCGGTCCGCGCTGCGTGGGGTAGGCGCGCGCGCCCTCGAAGACGCTGGTGCCGTAGTGCAGCGCGTGGGTCAGGACCGAAACCCTGGCTTCTTCTTGCGGCACGATCGTGCCGTTGAACCAGATCAGCCCGGCGTTGATGCCTGCGTCGCCTCCGGCACTGGCCTTAACGGTGGCCGGTTTCTCCGCCGTCGTCATGGCGTGGTCTCCCTCACAGTAGGTGGAGTCTCGGTGTCGAGTATGGCCTCAGTGTATCTGATTCGGCCGCCGCTCCAGCCCGGCTCACGTGCGGCGGCGCCGTGACTCCCGGATGTCGGTGAACAGGATGTTGAACATCAGGACGATGCCTCCGCCCGCAGCCATCAGGAAGAACAGCATGGCGATGCCTGGGTAGCCGAGGATGCGGAAGTCGGTGGGAATGTCCATCAAGAGCGACGCCCCCAGGATAAGCGCCGCTAGGATGACGCCGACGGTGATGCGGTTCGCAATCTTCTGCAGCCCCGCGATCAGGGCGTCCTCGTCGATGGCGTCTACCTTGATCGCCAGCTCGTTGTCGGCCAACAGCTCCATGATTCGGTTGACGCGGCGCGGGAGCGTCTCCACGATGTCGCGCATGTCGATCAGGCCGCTGAGCAGGTTGCCGGGCGACAGGCTGCGCCGCATGCGCTCCTGGAAGATGCGGGCGGCCTCGCGCTGGATCGCCGCGTTGGGGTCGAAGCCGGGGTCCAGCGCCCGCCCCACGTGGTCCAGGTTGAGCAGCGTCTTGCCCAGCATCGCCAGCTCGGCCGGCACGCGCACGCCGCACTGCGTGGACGCCTGGGTCACCTCCAGCATCAGCCGCCCCACTTCGATCGAGCCGGCGGTAGCGCCCTGCTGCTGCGCCACGATGTCCGCCACGCGGAGCTTGAACGCGCGCTCGTCATACGCCTCGGTGCGCTCGCCAAGCTTCAGCGCAAAGTAGGCGGCCTCCTCGCTGCGCCCCTCGACGATGGCAAGGATGAACTGCAGCAGCTGCTCCTGAAGCGTTGGTGTGAGGCGGGCGACCATGCCCAGGTCCACCAGGGCCAGGCGACCGTCGCGCATGAACAGCACGTTGCCGGGGTGTGGGTCGGCATGGAAGAACCCGTCCACCAGCACCTGCTTGAGGTAGGCGCGGAACAGCTGCGCCGCCAGCTCGGCGCCATCCAGGTCCAGCCGCGCGATGGGGCTCAGGCTGGTGATCTTCGACCCCTCCACGTACTCCATGGTCAGCACGCGCGACGTGGTGTAGTCGTCGATTGGTAGCGGGATCACCAGCCGGTCGAACTCGGCCAGGTTGGTCCGTAGGGTGGTCAGATTGCTCGCTTCCAGCCGGTAGTCGAGCTCGCGCTGCAGCGTGCGCCGGAACTCTTGCAGCAGGCGCCCGAATTGGTAGTGGCGTCCGGTTTCGGTGTGGGCGTCCAGGAAAGATGCGATCTCGTCGAGCGCGTCCAGGTCATCCGCCACTCGCTCGCGGATGCCGGGTCGCTGCACCTTCACGGCCACTGGGCGGCCGTCGCGCAGCCGGGCAAAGTGCACCTGGCCGAGGGACGCGGCGGCGATGGGTTCCTCTCTGAACTCTGAGAACGCCTTGGAAAGGCGCATGCCCAGCTCGGACGTGACGATCTGCTGGACCTCCGAGTACGGGAACGGCGCCACGTCGTCTTGCAGGCGACTGAGCGCCTGCATGTAGTCGGGCGGCAGCATGTCGGGCCGCGTGGAGAGCAGCTGCCCTAGCTTGATAAAGGTAGGGCCAAGCGCTTCCAAGTCATCCGCCAGCTCTAGCGCCAGTGGGTCCGCCGGATGCTCGCCTACCACTCCGGGCGCGGAAGACTGCGGCGCGGGCGCGCCGACCTGGTCCAACCCGATCTGCTTGACTAGATCAGAGCGGCCGTACTTGACCAGCAGCCAGGCCAGGTCCTTGTACCGCTTGAGATGTTCCGCTTTCAGTGAGATGCCCACCCCAATACCGTGATTGTGGGTATGCACGACCGGTGCCGTGACCTACGGGATGTAGTCTGCTCCGCATGTGCCGGCCGCTTACGATGCGCTTTATTTCGAGCAACTACGTCGCCAGTGGCACACGGGCTGCGTGGGTCGCGCCGGGACCGGCGATGCGCGTCGCAGTGTGCACCGGGTTTCACGATCACTCTGTTTGAAGGAGGTCTTCGCATGAAAAAGGAACTCGCAGCATTGACCCTTGCTGGCTCACTGATCGCCGGCTCCAGTGTGGCGGCCTTCGCCCAGACTACGGGCACCGGAAGCACCGGTACCGGTGCCGGCGGCACGTCGATTGGGGGCACCGGTTCCACGGGAACGACTGGTGCGGCTGGCACCACCGGCTCCACCACCAGCTCCGGGACGACAGGCGGCGCCACCGGAGCCACAGGAAGCACCGGAATGGGCAGCACCAGCGGCACAACCGGTACTGGTGCGGGCGGCACGAGCTCGACTACGGGAACCGGCTCGACTACGGGCTCGGGCACTGCGTTTGCCGGTGATGCTTCCAATAACGGAGCAGGCAACTGGAGCCTGCTTGGCCTGGCCGGCTTGGCTGGCCTCGCCCCGCTCTTCATGCGCCGCCGGCACGACGTGCAGCACGTCGAGCACGATGTAGCCGAGCCGCGCATGCGGCGCGTAGCCTAGCGCAGAGTCATCGCGGTCTCACGGACTCGATCAGGCAAGCGCGTGGCCCGCGGCGCTGTCACGCCGCGGGCCACGCTGCGTGTATGTGGAGCGATGAGAAAGGAGAAATAGTATGAACAACCACGAGCGGACCGGCCGTACACAGAGCCTTGAACAAGGTGCCCAGACCGATGACGAGCACACCGGTGAGACTCGCATTGTCCGCGAAGAAATTGTGCCGGAGCTTGACGAAAAGGGCGGCGCTGTTGCCGGTGGTGGCGTTGGCGCAGGTGTCGGCGCCGCCATGGGCGCGGTCGTGGCCGGCCCGGTTGGTGCCGTCGTGGGCGGCGCTGCCGCCGCCGCCGCCGCGGCGCTGGGCGGCGCCGTCGCGGTAGCGTCAAATACGGACGGGCCGTCGGATGAAGACGCACGCAGCTCCGGAGACGTGATGGCGACCGGGAGTCCCGGCGAAGGCGGTCGCGCCCCGACCGGCCGGCCACTGTCAGATGCCGAGCGGGTTCATCTCCACGCCGGCGTTGGAGGCCCAGCGGCGCGCGAGTAGCAACTGGCCTTTCTCTGGCTCAGCCTCTACGCGGCATGAGCGATGCTGAGCAAGAGTTAGTGGAACCGATGCGACTTGGGGAGACGGTGCGTAGGCGACGCATAGAGCGAGGGCTGACCGTCGCGCAGCTGGCCGAGTGGTGCGATGTGAGTGAAGACACCATCGTGACGCTCGAACTGGGGACCGGACCGCCTGGCGTCGAGCCGCTCGGTCGGGTGGCCGAAGCGCTGGGCTATCCAAGCGCGCTGGCATTGATGATGGATGCTGCTGCCGGCGCGGCCGGAGCACCGCCTGCCGTGGACGCCCAGTCGTCCACGGCGGATGTAGCACAGGCGTTCTTACGCGGGCGTCCGGACGCCACCTAGCCCGCAAGGCTGCACCGTGCAGCGGTCCTCATGAGTCTGCGCGTAAAATCGTGACGCGTGTCGGCGGTCGCCAATTGGGCGGGACGTTCAATAGCCACGGTTTGGCCACACGCGAGGGAGTAGAGACTATGAGTGCGGACTGGCAGCAGACAGGCGGAACAATCGCAACAGGGCTGACGCGGCGCGCCTTCGGGCGGCGGGCAACGCTGTTTGCCGCAGGCGGCGCGGCGACAACGTCCGTGCTGGGCCTGGCGGCGTGTGGTGCCGGCGGAGCAGGTAGCGCTACGAGTGGCGAGACCGTGGCGGTGCCCAAGGTGCGGCCTGGCACGACGGTACGGCTGCACGTGCGCACGGGGAACGAAGCGGACACACTGAAGGAGCGGCTCCCGGTTCTTGAGGCCGAGCAGGGCGTGAAAACTGAGATCGAGGCGTTCGGCCAGAACGAGTACTACGAGAAGATCCAGGTGCTCTTGGCCGGCGACAGCATCGGCGACGTGGTGTGGGGCTCCAACTCCACCGGCCAGGGAGCGTTGTGGGCGTTTTCCAACACCTTCCGGTACGCTGACGACCTGATCAAGGCGGAGAAGTTCGACCTGAGCGCCTACTACCCGTCGGCGGTAGAGGGCGTCAAGTTCGAGGGCAAGGCGTTTGGACTGCCCTTCAAGTTCCACCCAGGGCCCATGGCGATCTACTACAACGTCGATGCCTTCACCAAGGAAGGGCAGAAGGCGCCTGACGGCAACCTCACGTTCGACCAGGTGGCGGAGCTGGCCCGCAAGATGACTCAGCCGGGGATCCGTTGGGGCTTCCGCACCGGCGACAACAACCCCGGCTACCAGTGGGCGGTGAACTACGCCCGCACCTGGGGCACCGACATCATCTCAGCCGACGGAAAGAAGTCTCAGCTGGCGCAGCCGCAAGTGATCCAGGGCCTTCAGTGGGTACACGACATGATGTACCGCCACCGCGCGGCCCCCACCTGGCCGCCTAAAGATGCTTCCTTCGAGCAGGGGCAGGTGGCAATGCTGCAGAGCACGTCGTCCTCCAAGAACCTCAACGTGCGCGTCAAGGACTTCACCGTCATGGACGTGCTGATGCCCAAGGGCCCCACCGGCAAGCGCGGCTCGATGGGCGTGACCGACTTCTTGTCGATCACGCGCAGCAGCAAGAACGCCACCGAGGGGTGGGCGCTCGTGAAACACCTGTGCGATAAAGAGACCGGCATCCGGCTCGGCGAGGGCGGCGCCAGTACAGGCTCCGGCACCAGCGGCGCGCGCAAGGACGTCTTCCAGAGCGAGCGCCTGCTGGCCAACCCGCTGCACAAGATCTGGATCGAGGCCGCCGAGACCGCGCAGCCGCTGCTGGTGCCGTTCAACTTCCTGGGCGAGGAGCACCAGAAGGTGCTCAACGAGGGACTGAACCCCATCTTCAAGGGCGAGGTCCCGCTGAACCAGTCCACGCTCGCCGAGATCGACCGTCGGCTGCAGGTGGTGCTGGACAAGCCGCGACCCGGACGCTAGCGCCGGTCCCCACGGTCTTTCCGCCGGCTTGGCGCTAGTGGCGTTAGCACGGTGTTTACGCCCGGATACCCGCGCGTTAACGCAGCGGGGCGACAATGGTGGTGCTCCGCTGGGACTAACCCCCATGTCAGCCCGGCGGGGCTTCCTCCTAACGCGCCACAACCGCCATCCCCCACCGGGATGGCGGTTGTGCGTTTTGTCGCCGAGCCGTGCCGGGCATAGGGCTGTGCGGGCGAGTAAGCGCTACTTCACCAGCAGTGAGCTGCGGACCGCGAGCCCCGCCGCGGCCGATGCGGCGGCCACCAGGCCGGTGAGGAGCGACGTAAGCAGCGAGAGGCGCATGGACTAGAGGACGGGCAGCGACGCCGTCAGTGTGAGCGTGAAGCTAATCATGCCGATGGCAGTGACGAGCGTGGCGACCAGCGGTGCAAGTGACATGCTCCTGACAACGCCACCGCAGCCCCAGACGTGACGGCCCGGTGCTGCCGTGGCGGGCAGGTTCTTGCACCTGGCACCTATCTTGCCCACTTTCTAGGTAGTGGGTCTGCTACCGCCGGCTAGCGTGGACACTCCACGCTAGCCGGCGCTCACTTCCTGGCCGCTCCTGGTCACGTTACCGGAGGAGCCTCTGAAGTGGAGCGCATCTCCCGCAGGCCCCAAGGAGGCTCAACATGGCAGCAACTCTCAGCGACCTCGAACAGCAGAACCCGAACATCCGCAGCCAGATCCAGCAATGGCAGGGCTTGCGCGCAGGCAACGGCGAGAACCCGGTGGACTGGGAGGCCTTCCGCCAACATGCGCGCGGCATAGGGGCGCCGGACCCCGGCCAGGACGCGCCGCCGGAATTCGCGCAGTCGGCCCCCGCCATGGGAGGCGGGTCAGCGAGCGCCGCGTCAAGCGGGAGCTCTGCCGGACAGCAGCCGCAGTCCCAGCAATGGCAGCAGCCGCAGCAACAGCCCCAGCAGCAGCAGCCGTCCCAGCCTCAGTCCCAGCAATGGCAGCAACCTCAGCAGCCGCAGTACGACCGCGCCACCCTTGATGCGATCCAGCTCCGCAAGGAATACGAGGCCGACAAGGACACGCCCACCGACAAGTGGCTGAAGGCGCGGGGCATGACCAAGGCGCAGCTCGACGCTGCTTTGGCCTTGGCCGCGAATGCCGGCCCAAGCAGCAACTTCTAGCCAGAAGTAGCCGGAGTTCGCCAAGGCGCCGCCTTGGCGAACTCTCGTCTGGCGCAGGCCGCCATGCCAGTCAGGATCACCCGCCTGACCTAGTGGCGCCACGCCAGACGGCACGCTTCCAGTATTCAAAGAACCGCCAGCGTCCCTCTGCACGTACGAGTCTGTGAAGACCGTGCCGGCCACCACCGCTGCGCAGCCACCCCTTCTGTGGTTACTGAAATCAGCCCACCGGCGTGACGCGTGTCTGGTCTGCCAGGGACGCATCGAGCCCGGCGCAGCCGTGGCGTGGCACCGCCCCTCTGAGCAGTACGTCCACCCGCAGTGCGCCGGTCTGGCGCCCGGCACCCCCCGCCGGCGCGCCCTCTCAGTGGCACTTAGCGGGCGCGCCCACGGCTAACGACCGCCGCCCTACTCAGCCGCGCGCCTGACGCATCACTGCCTTCGCCACCCACCAGGCGTGCCGTGCCGCCCCGTGTCCACAGTATATGAAGAAACCCCCTCGCCATATCGGCAGAGGGGGCTCCCTATCTGTGAATTGCGGTGCCAGGGGGGAGAGTTGAACTCCCGACCAAGGGCTTATGAGTCCCCTGCTCTGCCACTGAGCTACCCTGGCGGGTCTCCCCAGGAGAAAGCGCGCCGCGCGTGGCGCTGGGAATTTCG
>CADCTC010000011.1 GCA_902805635.1 uncultured Chloroflexota bacterium | reverse complement strand
TCCAGGGCGCGCTTGAGTCCGACACCGGTGACGACTGGCTGGAGCAGATCGACACCCGGCTGCGCACCTGGCTGGCCCACCTCGGCGCCCCCATCGCCACTCCCGAGCTACGCCCCCGCGCCGTTCCGCTCCCGCTGTTCTAGCGGTTGCACTGCTCCTGGTACGCCGGCTCGTTAGCCACGTACCGCTCCAGCGTCCCGGCGCGCCAGACGCGCACCAGTTGGTCCAAGGAACGCCCCCACGCCGTCGTCGACTTCCACTTGGCCGGCAGCCCCGACCAAGTGCGCGCCCCCACGCCGAACGCCTCCACCTCCTCTGCGATGCACACTGCTCCGGTGCCGTGCTCGCTCACCGCGTGCAGCACCTCGTGGCTCAGCACAGTCGCGATCACGCCCGTCGTCTCCGGCTGCAGCATCCGGTTAAGCGTCACCCGGTTCAGTCCGGTGGCGTACTTGCCCCCCACCCCCTCGGGCAGGTCTCCCCACTCGATCCACGTCCCCTGCGCCGCCAGCTTCGGGGCCACCTGCTCCCGCCACTCCTGGTTGTAGGTGTTGCTCAGCGCCAGCGCCAGGTAGAGCCGCTCGTCCTCCGCCTGCAGCCGCCATGCCGGCACCACGCTCAGCGCCTCACCCTCCCGGTCCCACGCCTGCGTCGTTTTCACCACCGGCCGGTAGGTCAGCGCCGGGGCGTCCGGAAAACGATCCGGCGGTGCCGGCGCGACTGCAGCCACGTCGTTCCACTCGAACCCCAGGCGGGTGAACGAGTCCAGGTCGTTGATCCAGTGCTTGCGCGGCATCCGCTGCCCGGTCTCCCGCGTCAGCAGGTATACCCGCCCGCTGACGGCATCCCGGATCAGGGGCAGCTGGCGGTACGGCTTGCCCGCCGGCACGCTGTCCAGTTCCTCGAAACTCACCTTGCGCAGCCGCGCGAAGTCCGGGCTCAGCGTGCGCAACGAGGTGGTGTCCGCGATCCAGCGCCGCCGCCCCTCCTGGACGAGATGGATCTTGTCGTCCCCCGCCACTTGCAGCAGCTCCCCCTCGCTCACGGCCAGCGCCGGGACGGCCGGCGCCTCCGCCACAGCGCCAGTGTCCGGCGCTGCCCACACGGGGGCAGCCGAGAAAACGGGCACCAAGGCCACGGTGACGGCAAGCGCCACCGACGCCGGAAGGGCACGCAAGCGCCGAACGTACTCGAAAGTCATCTACACCAAATCGTATCCGAGCAACTGCGGTAGAATGGCCGGAGGCTGACGTGAACGTGAAGGTCCAGCCGCGCGAGACGCGGCGCGCCATGCTCGCCGGGACAGCGGGCGCCGCCGGGCTCGGCGCGCTCGGCGCGTCGGCGTGCGCCCAGCAGACCGCCAAGGTCCCCGTCACGCTCTCGTGGTTCTCCTGGGGCCCGCAGTACCCTTCGCAGTGGACCATCGGCCCCGGCCTCAACCAGAACCAGCGCGCGTTCGGCGCTGGCGGCGCCGGCGGCGGGCCCGGCCAGCCCACCCCCGTCCCGCCGGAGAAAGTGCTGGAGCAGCAGATCGCACCGTTCGTCGCCGAGCGCGAGGACCTCACCATCAAGATCGTCACTGAGCGCTTCGACAAGTACCACGACAAGCTCAAGGCATTCACCGCCGCCGGCCAGCTCCCGGACCTCGTGACCTATGACGGCTCGCAAGCCCTGACCCTCATTCGCTCGAACACGCTTTACAACCTGGGTCGCCTGCAGGGCGGCAAGGTGCGCCAGTTCCTCCAGAGCTTCCAGCCGGGTTACCTGGACGGCAGCGCATACCGCGGCAAGCTCTACGGTGTCCCCTACCAGGCTCGCCAGCTCGTGCTCTACGTCAACAAGACGCTCTTCGGTGGCCTGTCGCTCCCGCCCGCGGAATGGGCCAACCCCAACTGGACCTGGCAGCACTTCTTAGAGAAGGCCGCCGCCCTCACGCAACGCGGCATCGGCGGCGGCGCGCGCCAGTACGGCACCCTGTTCACCGGCCGTCCCATGTGGGCCTCCTTCATTCGCCAGAACGGCGGCCAGGAGTTCAACCGCGACACCTCGCGCTCCTTCTTCGACTCCCCGGAGACGATCGAAGCCATTCAGTTCGCCGCCGACCTGGTCAACCGCCACCGCGTGGCCCCCACCGAGCGCGAGAACCCCCGCGGCGCTAACTGGCTCTTCGATTCGGGCAACGTCGCGCTGTGGCCATGGTACCAGCACTCCATCCCTGTGGTGAACCAGCGCGTGCTCAACTTCGACTGGGACGTCTACCCCCTGCCCATGAACAAGCGCGCAGCGACGTACGCCGACTGGGGCTACCTTTCCATCTCCGCCAGCACCGCCGACGTGGATCGTGCCTGGGAGCTGCTCAACTTCTTGCAGTCCCCTGACGGTGACTCGATGGCGCTGCGCGAGGGCGTCGCCGGCCCGATCCAAAAGGGCAGCGAGCCGAGCTACCTGGTCGGCTCCGGCGCCTCCAGTAAGAACAAGGCCGCCGCCATCCAGGCCGCCCAGCAGCCCATCGCCCACCGTCCCCAGCACGATGCCTGGGAGCAGGTCCAGTCGCTGCTCGACTTCTACCTGGCCCCCGTCTTCCGCGGCGAGCACAAGGCCAGTTACGCCTGCCGCGAGCTGCGCGTCGTCGTCGACGGCGTCCTCGCCGGCCTCGAGACCCCCAAAGCCCCCGCCATCGGCTCCGCCCCCGACGCTGCTCCTGAGGGCGGGGGCTAAACCCGAGCGGGCGCTACCCTCTTCCACCCCCACATGAGCACCACCGCGACCCCCCCTGCCACGCAGCCCTCGCCCATCACCAGCCAGCGCCCCTGGGGCGGCTTCACCCAGTTCAGCCTTAACCAGCCCACCACCGTCAAGATCATCGAGGTCAAGCCCGGCGCCGAGCTCAGCCTCCAGCGCCACAGCCACCGCGCCGAGCTGTGGGTCGCCCTCGACGCCGGCCTGCAGGTGGAAGTGGACGGCCGCGCCTGGACCCCCGCCGTCGAGGAGCAGGTCTGGATCCCCGCCGGCGCCACCCACCGCCTCTCCGCCCCCGGCGAGCGCGGCGGCCGCATCCTCGAAGTCGCCTATGGCCACTTCGACGAAGACGACATCGAGCGCCTCTCCGACCGCTACGGCCGCGCCTGACCGGCGCAGCCGGCGCGGCCCTCCAACCTCGGCGGGCGCCTAGCGCACGCTTTGCGGCCCCAGCACTCCCACCACCGCGTCCTGCATCTGCTTAAGCGCGTCCGCGACGTTCAGCTCGTTGTCCACGAACAGCTTGCGCCAGACCGGGTTCACCGCCGCCGTCACGTCGCGCGCCTTCGGCCACGTCGATCCCGGGTCCACCCGCGCCTCGTCCGTCGCCTGCGCGTTCTTCAAGTTCTTGCCCGGGATCGACTTCACCCACCCGTCGAACTGCGACTTGCGCGCCGGCACGTAGCCCAGGATCTCCGCACGCATCTTGTTGGCGTCCTTGTTGGTGATCTCCTGCATCACCGTCCACGACGCGTCGGGGATCTTCACCCCCACTGGGATCATGTACCCGTCCATGGAGAGCCGCTCCCCCTTGCCGCCCGGCCCCTTGGGTAGCGGCGCCACGTCCCAGTCCGCCTGCGCCTTGCTCTTCCACTCCCCTATCAGGTGCGTGCCCTCCACCATCATCGCCACGTTCCCGTTCACGAAGAACGCATCGTTGCGCCCCACGCCGCCGCGGTCCGCGTTCGTCTTCGCCGCCACACGGTGCTTCCAGAACAGGTCGTGCGCCCACTGCAGCGCCCGGCTGTTCTGCGGCGTGTTCAGCGTGAACACGTCTGGGTTCTTCGGGTCGTTGAACAGCGCCCCCGCCCCCCACACCATGGAGATCACCCGCGTTGTGATCGAATCCATTGGGAAGTCCACCCCCCACACCTCCCGCTGAGTGGATGGCCCCCGGGACAGCTTCTGCGCCATGTCCAGGAACTGGTCGTGCGTCCACGTCTCCGCCGGGAGCCCCACCCCCAGCTTCTTGAACGCGTCCCGGTTGAGGTACACCGTGTTGGTGTTGATGTACTGCGGGATACCCACCTGCTGGCCCCCAATGTTCATCGCCTTATAGATCCCGCTCACGAAGTCATTCACGTCGAAGCC
>CADCTC010000010.1 GCA_902805635.1 uncultured Chloroflexota bacterium | reverse complement strand
GTCGCTGGCCCCGGCCGCCTCGCTGGTCCCGCTCGCCAGGGCGCGCCCCAGCCGGCCGGACACGGCCAGGCGACCCTCGATTTGGAGGGCGACGGCGGCTGGGAAGGCGTGTCAAGCGCAGTGCAGGCGGTGTGCGACTGGTTCGGTCCGGTTGACTTCCTGCGCATGATCGAGCAGCCCTCCACCATGGACCATGCCGGTCCCGACTCGCCCGAAGGGCAGCTACTCGGCGGCCCCGTGTTGGAGCTGGCGGACGTAGCCCGCGCCGCCAGCCCCGTCTCGTACGTGGTCGGGGGTGAGCCGCCGTTCCTGGTGATGCACGGCGCGGATGACCCGCTGATCCCGCACCAGCAGTCGGTGGCCCTCTACGACACGCTCGCGGGGACCGAGGTCACGTTCGTCTCACTGCCGGGCGCGAAGCACGGCGGCCCGGAGTTCGAGCATCCGGCCACGCAGCGCCTGATCCATGACTTCTTCGACCGTCACCTCGGTTCCGGCAAGTCGCTGCTGCCGTACGAGCCGCCGGAGTCGGTCCCCGGCCGCGACCCCGGACCGACGCCGGCGATGCAGGTCGTCTCATCGCGCTCCTGGGACAAGCCCGGGGCCGTGCCGCCGCTGACCGAGTACCGCACGTTCGAAAGCGCCGCGGCCGGCACGCCGGTGGGTTACGCGCTCTACTTGCCACCAGGATATGACGAGGCGGCAAACGCCGCCCGGCGCTACCCGGTGGTCTACTGGCTGCATGGCATGGGCGGTGACCCGCGCCGCGGCGCGCGCTTCATCGCCCTGCTGGACGAAGCGATCCGCGCCGGCATCGCGCCGCCGGTTATTGCCATCCTGCCCAACGGCGGCCCGCGCAGCATGTACGTGGACGCCAGGGACGGCACGTGGCCGGTGGAGACCGCGCTGGTCCGCGAGCTGGTCCCGCACGTGGACGCCAGCTACCGGACCGTCGCGTCGCGCGAGGGCCGCGCCATCGAGGGGCAGTCGATGGGCGGGTTCGGCGCCGCGCGCCTTGGTTTCGGCCACCCTGGTCTGTTCTGCGCCGTCTCCATCTCGGCCGGTGCCCTCATTGCGCTCGACCGCGAGCGGCCGAGCCTGCGCTTCCGCTCCGTGTGGGGTGGTGACGCTGCGTACTTCGAGGAAACCGACCCGCGCACGCTGCTGCGGCGCAACGCGGACGGCATCCGCGGGCGCACCCTGGTGCGCATCACGTGCGGGGACCAGGACCGCCTCCTGCCGGCCAACGAGTCCTTTCACCGGCTGCTGGAGGAATTCGAGATTGAGCACGAGTGGATCGTGGTGCCCGGCGCCGGCCATGGCTACGACGACAAAGTCAACCGCCTTGGGCTGGACCACTTCGGCTTCTGGCAGCGGGCGTTCGCGGGCGCCACAACAAGAGGGACGACAGGCGGGACGACAGGCGGGACGACAGGCGGGACGGCGGGCGCCACGTAGCACGGGAGCGCGGGAGCGCACAACCTGGAAGGAGGACAGCGTATGAAAGTCACCGACGTCAAGACGTTCCTGGTGTACCCCGGCGGCGGCAAGAGCTGGCTGCTGGTCAAGGTGGAGACCGATGCCGGCATCCACGGCTGGGGCGAGGCATACACCCAGGCGGACCGCGACCAGACCATCGAGGTCCACATCCACCACATGAAGCGCTACCTGGTGGGCCGCGATCCATTCGCCATCAAGCACTTCTCGCACGTGATGTACACCGACTACGCCGGCAAGCGTGGCGCGATGGAGTTCTACTGCGCGCTCTCCGGCATCGAGCACGCGCTGTGGGACATCTGCGGCAAGGCCACCAACCAACCGGTCTACAACCTGCTTGGCGGCCCGTGCCGCGGCAAGGTGCGTGTCTACGCTAACGGGTGGGGCGGCGCCACGCCCCAGGCGCGCGCCGACCGCGCCCGCCAGCTGGTGGACGAGGGCTTCACCGCGATGAAGTTCGATCCCTTCCCCGGCCCTTGGCGCGAGCACATCGATACCGAGCAGGAGCGCAAGGCCATCGAGACGGTGCGCCAGGTGCGGGAAGCCGTCGGGCCGGACATCGACCTGCTGATCGAGGTCCACCGTCGCCTCTCGCCGCTGCACGCGGTGCGCGTGGCCAGGGAAATGGCGCAGTACAACCCCTACTGGTACGAGGAGCCCGTTTCCTCCCGCAACGTGGAGGCCCTGGCGGAAGTACGCCGCCATCTGACGGCGCTGGGCATCCGCGTGGTCACCGGCGAGGAGCTCTACACCAAAGCCGACTTCCGCGCCGTCTTCGAGCAGCACGCCGCGGACACGATTAACCCGGACGTGTGCAACACCGGCGGAATACTAGAGCTGAAGGAGATCGCGGCCATGGCCGAGCCGTACTCGGTCTCGGTGTCGCCGCACAACTACAACTCCACCACGCTTGGCCTGGCCGCCAGCGTCCACGTTAGCGCCACGCTGCCCAACTTCCTGATCCTGGAATACTTCGTCAATTGGGCCGAGATCGGCCGCGCCGCCTGTCCCGACGCGCTCACACCAAAGGACGGTTACATCATCCTGCCCACCGCCCCCGGCTTGGGCGTCAACCCCGACGAAGCCGCCCTCCAGCAGCACCCCTACCGCCAGTTCCCCACCCGCAAGATCCGCCAGTTCTCCGACGAGCCGTAAGTTCGTCTTGATGTGGCGTCACCCACTCCGCGCGTGCTCCGTCAGCTTGAGCTCCAGGAGGTCGAAGGTGCCCTTGCGGTCCACGTGGTAGACGCGCACCATACGGCCGTGGGTGTGGGTGTGGTCATAGGCCAGGTCCCAGCCGACCGTCGGGACCGGCACCTCCTCCCACTCGCACAGCTCCGGTTCCACCAGCAGCGCAATGTCGCCCAGGTCGAACAACCCTTTCTCCGGCGCTATCCAGCGCGGCTCACGGCGCCGGATCTGGGTCAAGAAGCGCCCCAGCGGTCCGTGCGGCGCCACGCGTGCTTCCGCCTCCGCCATGCTCTGGCGAAGGTACGTCCCCGTGTCGAACAGTACGAACGGCAGGCGCGAGTGGAACAGCGTGCGGGCCGCGCGTACGTCGTTGTGCACGTTGAAGTTCCAGCACTTCTCCGGCCAGCGCGTCCGTCCGTGGTAGAGCGCCACCACCCGGTCCGCGATGCTTGGGTCGGCCAGGAACGCCGACGCGATGCCCGTCGCCGGCCCCAGCCCAATCACCCACAGCGGGTCCTCAGGCGTTGCGTGGCGCGCCTCCTCGATGATGAAGTCCACCCCCTCAGACGGTGACGACTCGCCGCCATACCTCAGCGGGTGGCTCCCTCGAAGCACCGGCACACTTCCCCCGCCGCCCGGTCCCGCCGCCCGTCCGGCGTGCTCCAGCACGCGATGGATCTCTTCATACGACCGCTCGATCCCCTCCGATCCGCCGCGGTCACCATAGTGCGCCGCCACCAGCCCGCGCACCTCGATCCGCTCCGGCGACAGCAGCGCCAGCGCGATGGCGTACTGATCATCCACCTCGTTCGCCGTGTCCGTGTCAATCACCACCTTCATCGGCCGCTCTAGCCTGCCGGGTGGTGGGATGGTAGGAACGCGTCGTTCTAGTGTTGCTTCTGTCATCTCATCTACTTCGCCGGGAACCGGCTGTTGTATTCGGCCAGCTTTTGGTTCACCAGGGGCACCAGCTGCTCCACGATCGGCTTCACCGCGCTCTTGCCGGCGAAGGCGTCGTTCAGCGCCGTCAGGATCATGCCCGGCAGCTCTGCCATGGCCGGGTGGAACGGGGGTGTGCGTGCGGTCTTGGTGTCGTCCAGTGGCACGTCGAAGGCATATGGCGGGCTGTTCTTGCGGAAGGCCGGGCTGTTCTGCTGGCTCTTGCGCACGGGCTGCATGACGCCCTTGTCCAGCAGCACCTCGTACACCTCCTTGTCGCTGAGGTGTTTTACGAACTCCCAAGAGATCGCCTTCTTCCTAGAGCTGGCCACCATGGCGTTGCCCGATCCCCAGCCGACGGTCAGGCGTGGCCGGTTGGGGAAGGTGGGCAGCGGCATCACGTCGAAGTCCTCGCCGTTGGGCTTCATCTGCGTGCGCAGCGGGCAGGACTGCCAGTAGCGGTCGTGGGTCATGGCCTGGCCGCCGG
>CADCTC010000009.1 GCA_902805635.1 uncultured Chloroflexota bacterium | reverse complement strand
ACCCCCCAACCTCAAGCTGGAGATCAGCTACGCCCCCATCAACGATCCCACCTTCAACTACGACGAGCGCCTGCGCGCCATGATGGCGGGGAACACCGCCCCGGACACGGTGCGCGTCGCCGTGCGCGCGTTTGCCGCGGAGGGCGCACTGCTCGAGCTGGACCCCTACGTCCAAAAAGACAGGTCGTTCGACATGGCCGACAACCTGCCCGGCGTACTGGACACCGGCAAGTGGAAGAACAAGACGTACGTCCTGGTGGGCAAGCTGGGGCCCCAGATCCTCTTCTACAACGTGCGTCGGTTCCAGGAGGCGGGAATCCCCCTGCCCAACGAGCAGGCGGACAAGGGCACCTGGACCTTTGAGTCCTTCGTGCAGGCGGCGGAGCGGCTGACCAACCGGCGCGACACCCCGCCCCGCCAGATCGCGTACGGGCCGTACACGTCCTTCTGGTCCTGGGTGGCCATGGGCGGCGGCAAGCCGTTCAACGCGGACTACACCGAGGGGTATATGGACAGGCCGGAGAACTTCGATCCGGCGCAGTTCCGCGCGGACCTGCTGCTCCGGCGCAGCGTGGCCGTGCGGCCCGACGACCCGTCCACCCACAAGAGCTGGCAGGGCTTCGCCGACGGGCACATCTCCATGTTCATCAGTGGCCCCTGGCAGATGGCGCGCATCCACGGCCGCCTGAGCGATCCGTGGGACATCGCGCCCCCGCCGCTCCAGCGGAACGGCCGGCCGCAGATGAACGCCGGCGGCGAGGCCGTGTGGAAGGGCAGCAAGGTGCCCGAGGCCGCCTACAAGTGGGTGGCCTTCATGGAAGGCAAGGAGGGCCAGCGCATCTGGTCCGGCCTGGGCACCGATCTCCCGGGGCGCAAGAGCGTGCTCAACGACTTCGTTTCCGGGAAGCTCTTCAAGGACCCGAAGATGGCGCCGGCGAACAACAAGCTGTGGCTGGACATCGTTCCCAAGGCGGAGAAGGTCCACCTGCTGACCAACGACGCCACCCGCCTCTACAACGAGGCCTGGGCGGCGGTCGAGTCGGGCAAGCTCACCGCGCGCGACGCCTTCACCGAGGCCAACCGCCAGGCGGCGCCCCACCTGAAGCAGGGGTAGCGGCGCGCTCGCGCCACCGGACAAGGAGCGCCGTGGCGCCGCCCTCGCACCCTGGGCTCTGCCGCGGCCGCCGGCCGCGGTACCTTGACGGCCGGGACAGTGGCGGCGTACCACCCCACGCGCGGGGATGCCGGGCGCCGCTCGCTCCGCACCAGGCACATCTGGAGAGCACTGACCGCGCTTCACCGACTGGCCCGGAAGCCCTCCCATCGCCACTCACCTCGTTAATCCCCCCCGACCAGCATCGCCTCGCCGACGCGGGCGTGCTGCAGGCTGCCGCTCGTGAGGAGCGCGGCGCGCAGGTCAGCCCCCGTGAGGTCTGCCCCGTCCAGCACTGCGCTGCGCGGGTCCACCCCCACCAGGTTGGCGCCGCGCAGATTTGCCCCCCGCAAGATCGCGCCGCTCAAGCTCGCCCCCACCCGGTTTGGCGCCGGCGAGGATGGCTTCCTGGAGGTGCGCATAGGCCAGGTTGCCCTGCCTCAGGTTGGCATCGGTCAGGTCGGCCCGGCTGAGGCTGGCGTAGCTGAGGTCCGCGCCACGTAGGTCGGCGGCGTGGAGATCCAGGTCGGCCAGGTTGCGCCCGTTGAGGTCCGCACCGGGGCAGAGGGCAAACGACGTGAGCACGCAATGGGAGGCGTGGGCGTCACCGGGCTGCGTCGCCGACCTGCTGCGCGCCAGCGCGCAGCAGGTCGGCGAGCAGCAACGCTACGGCGATCCCTGCCCAGAGCAGTGGGAGCGCGCGGCGGACACGATCCGAGGCCGTTCGACGGCGCGCCGCGCACGCTGGCGACAGTGCCACGCTTGCAGCCAGTACGGCGAGCGGGTTCATCATCGGTGTCGTGCCCCATGCGATTTCATAGGGAGGTCTGCCTCGTCTCGCCGCGCAATGAACGGCGCGAGGCAAGCCGTGGCGGCAAGGCTGGTTAGTGCCACCGATCGGAGCGCCAGGGGCGTGCACGCTCCGGTGTGTCAGGGAGGTGGTGGTGGATGCCCGATTTGTTGACGACCGCCTGCGCCTCGGCACTGGCTGCCGCAACCGCGGCCGCACCCACCAACACGCCGAGCCCACCATCCGGTAGCAGCGCACCTGGAGCTGCCGCCGGTACCGCTCCGTCAGCGCCCCAAACGCCGCCTCGTCCCCCGGGCGCACCGCCCCCAGCACCAAGGCCTCTTCCGTCGACTGCACCATCCCGCCCGCTGCACCTTGGTGTGGTAGCCCGCTACTAGTCCGCCCGCCGCGATGGAGCCACTGTAGCGCCCCAGCGTTTTCCGCCCGACCACTGGGTCTTGCCGCCGACAGCCGCGGCGCCGCTCTCGCCGCGCCAGCGTCCTGCTTGCCACTGGTACCTGTCACGACCATCTCTATTCCCTTTAGGCATGGCCACTGGAGCAGTCGGAGCCGGCGAGACTCACGAGCCCGCCGGTTGGGTCCGGTGAGCGGCTACTTGCCGGCCCGCGCCCAGTAGGCGTCCACGACGACCTGGATGCGGTCAGCGGCCGCTTTCAGCCCCGCTGCGGGCGCCACTCTCTCCTGGTCGATGGCCGCAGCTCCTCGCCGGTCGGAGACGTCGATCTGCTTGAGGATGGCGTTCACCTTCTACTGATGGTTCCGGCCACTACTCCTGGCGGGAGCTAGAGGCCGCGGTAGCCTTCGTCGAGCAGCGCCTGCCAGCGCTGCACGCCGTCGTCCAGCGCCTGCTTGGCGGTCATCTTGCGCGTGAGCACGCTGGCCGCCACTTCGTCGCCGATGCGCAGTGACTGCGCGGGCAGCGGGATGACCGGCTGGGGACGGGCGTACTTCTCAATGACCTCGATCCACACCGGCATCTGGTACCGCGGGTCGGCCATGTAGCCCGTCTCGCGCAGCGACCGGCGCGGCACCACGGCGCTGTGCGTCTCGCTGAACCTCAGGATGTGCTCCGGCTTGCCGAAGTGCTGCAGGAGCTCCCAGGCCAGGTCGGGCACCTTGCCCTGCGAGCCGATCCCGAACCAATTGTTGAATCCGTTGACGATCTGCTTGCGCCTGGTGAGGGGCGGGCGGCTGACGAGCTTGGGCACGACGTCCGGCGCGGACCTCATCGCACCCACGATAACCCCCTGGTTCGTCAGGTGGGCAGCGGCGCCGCCGGCGGCGAGCCGGGAGAGCCCGGTCGGCGCGGGCGGAACGGTGGTGCCTGCCGGCGCCGTGGCGTCGATCAGGTCCGCCCAGAACTGCACGGCGTCGATCGCCTCGGGCGAGTTGAAGACGGCCTTGCGCCCGTCGGGGGAGAGCCATTCGCCGCCGTTCTGCCAGACCTGCCAGACCATGCTCTGGTAGTTGAAGGCGGCGGTGTCGTAGCCGATCAGCTTGACCTCATCGCCCTCGCGCCTGCTCAGGGCCAGCGCGGCTGTGCGCATCTCGTCCCAGGTGTTCGGCAGGGCGAGGCCCCGTTGGTCGAAGAGGTCTTTGCGGTAGACCATGGTCCGCGCGTCGATGCGCGACGGGATGCCGTACTGTTTGTCGGCGAACTTGGCCGTGGCGGTCACGTTGGGGTAGAAGTCCGACCAGTCCTTCCACTGCTTGAGACGGTCGTCCATCGGGACGGCCATTTTCTTGAGCGCGTACACGGCCGCGTACGAGGCGCCGGACTGCAGGATGTCGGGACCATTGCCGGCGGCGTAGAGGGCGTCGCGCTTCTCGTCGAACTCCGCGCCGAAGGCCGTGTAGATCATGCTCACCTGCACCTTGGGCCGCCCGGCGACGAACGACGGATTGAGGGTCTGCTCCAGCCAGGTGCGCGTGTCCTGGTTGTGGTCCGCGATGTACCAGGTCACCTCGCCGGTCTGCGTGCTCGGCGCCGGTGCACGTCCGCCCTGCGGTGCGCCCAGGCCGCAGGCCGCCACAACCCCCGTTCCCGCCGCAGACATGCCTATACCTGCGCGCCGAACCATCGCGCGGCGCGACCAGCGCCGGCCCGTGCCCGCCACGGCCACTCCGGCGTGCTCGGATCCCCCATGGGCGCTGCCTCCCCGCGCGTCGGGCCCGTGCTCGGCGCCTGAGCTCTCGTGTTCCATTGGCCTTCTTCCTCTCTGGTGTGCGTTTTGTGCGTGAGCTACGGGGCTACGCCGCGTGTGCTCGCGTGTGCTCGGGCAGCCACTGCGCTGCACCTCGTGGCGCACGTCCGCCAGCGGAGCCTCGGCGCGGTCGGATCCCATGGTCCGGCGGTGGCGACTCGCACGGTTTCGCCCAACCCGCTGGCGTTGGACACCGCCGCCACCAGCTCGGGGCTCGTGGCCGGCCAGATCGCCGCCTGAATGATGGGCTGCGCGATGCCAAGGAGTACACACAGGTCGGTGCGCATGCTGCCTATCCTCCTGCCGTCTCGGCGGCCACCGTGGCCACCCTGCCGACAGTCTACGCTGTCGGCGGGCCGTTGGCAGCGGCGGCGGTTTCGGATCGCCCGCAGGTAGCCGTCGACCGTCTTGCGGATGCCCCGCCGGCCCAGACGCTCCCCGCCGACGAAGTTGCCCACGGCGGTGAAGAGCGGCGTGCCGTGCGCGTCGGGCGCTACGGCCCCGCGGACCGCGAAGTATGCCGCGATCGCGTTGGAGATGTTGGGGCGCAGGTGCACCAGCCGGTCGCGGGTCTTGCCCCGCACGAGCAGCGCCATCCCCTCGCCGCGGTGCTGCACGTCGTCCCGGTTGGCGCACTCGATTTCCACGGTGCGCAGCCCCTGCAGCCCGAACAGTCGAACCCTCACAACGTCAGCCATGCCGGGCAGGTGCACGTGGCGGAACGGCCAGCTGAAGAGGTGGAGGTACAGGCGGTTGGTCTGCGGGCTGCCTCAGGCCCGCTGCCCAAGGCAACATACCCGCACCTTCACTCGCCGCCGGTCTTGGCCTGGTTTCTGGTTCTCTTGATAGCGGGCTGAGGCAATGTGTGCTGCGGCACGTGCTTCCGGGGGTGGAGCACCGCCGCCACAAGAGCTTGAATACTAGGACGGAGAACTCCCACTAGCCCGCTCGGCGACGACAGCGGGTGCTGCAGCGGTTCAAGTCGCCCGAGCACGTCCAGCACTCCGACGCTCCCTTCGGCCCGATCAGCGACCACTTCCGCCACGCCTTCGGGCCTTAGACGCTACCTGCGGAGCGCAGCGCAACCCCGGAACACCTACGACCGACCAACGGATCCCCAGATGGCCATCGCCTGGAAGGCGAGTCGCCGCCGACGAGCGGCGCCGCATCGCCCGCAATATCCACGACGTCGTTGCGCATTCCTTTTGGGAGGCCTCCTGGGTCCTGCCTTGCGATGCGATGAGACACAGGACCAGGCGTCCGGCAAGCGTGGGAGATCTGCGGCGGCCTATTTCTTGGTGTCCGCCGCCATCTCTTCTTCCAGGGCCGCGGTGATCTTGGGCATGGCTTCGGCGACGGCCGTCTTGATCTGGCCGCCTTCGAGGAACAGGGGGCGGATGGCGTTGTTGTACTCGGTCTTGGCGCGCTGGCCGTACGGGGTGGTGAAGGCCGGCTTGGCGTATTTGTAGGCATCGATGTAGATCGGCTTGCTCTTGGGCGGGCGCGTGTCCTTGAGCACCAGGTCCGCGGCGCCCTTGTGGACCGGCAGCCCATCGATCTGCATTTCCACGTAGGTCTTGGAGGCCTCCTCCGAGATGAGGTAGCGCATGAAGGCCCACGCGGCGTCCGGAGCCTTGCTGCCGCTCCACATGGTGACGCCCGCGGTGGGGTTGGTGGTGGTGCGGCCCTTGGGTCCCTTGGGAATGGGCGCGATGTCCCACTCCATCTGCTGCAGCCCCTCGGACTGGCGGTAGGTCGGCAGGTAGTAGATGGCGTTGAAGACCATGGCCACCTTCCCGGTGAGGCCGAACGTGTTGTTCCCGTAGGGGTTGCTGCCGGTCTGCTTCTGAATCACCTCGGGCGCGGCCGCCACCTTGTGCCGGTGGAGCAGGTCCACCAGGTACTGCATGCCCTCGATCGACTCGGGCCTGTCGAAGAGCGCCTTGGTGCCCTCGGCGTTGAACAGGTCGCCGCCGGCGTTCCAGAGCCAGGAGGAGTAGACGTTCTCGTGCAGGCGCGTCTCGAAGCCGTACTGCCCGAAGGTGCCGTCGGTGGCGGGACGCGTCAGCGCCTTGGCGGCGTCCAGGAAGGTATCCCAGGTCCAGGTGTCGTCCGGGAGCTTGCGGCCAGCGCGCTCGAAAAGCGTCTTGTTGTAGTGCATGACGTAGGCGCCGAAGTTCACGGGCAACCCGGCCTGCTTGCCGCGGAACTTGTAGGCGTTGATGACGGTGTCGTAGTAGTCCGCCGGCTTGAAGGACTTGTCCCGGCTGAGGTAGCCGTCCACTTCCTTCACGACGCCCTTGGCGAACAGCGGGGTGACGAAGTTCTCGCTGGTCCAGACGAGGTCGGAGGTGTCGCCGCCCACTGCCTCGGCGATGAACTTCGCGTTGTCCCAGTTCCAGGTGGGCTCAGCCAGTACGGTCACTCCCGGGTTCTGCTGCTGGAACTGCGCGCCCAGCTTGGTGAAGACGTCCGGGTGCGGTTTCTGTCCCAGATGCGAGAAGCGGACGGTCCCCTTCACCGCGGACGCCTGCGTGGCCTTCTCGCCGTCGCCGCCACCGGTGCCACCGGTGCTGCAGGCCGCTGCCAGAAGCGCGCCGGTGCCGAGCGTCCCTGAGGCGAGGACGCGCCGGCGCGTCGCCTGGTCGCGCACCGGACGCACGGGACGAATACGTGGTGTGGTCATGGGTCGCCTCCTCGTGCCACGCGGTTCACAGATCGCATTGGCACAGCTATGCTACCGTTGCGCAGCACCGCGTGTGGCCGTGCTCGGGCGGCTCCCACCAAGGCGGTGGCCCCAGCAAGCGCGCGGGTGGCAGCGCGGACTCCCCGGCTGGTCGTGGGCATGGGGCAGACGCCGCGGTCAGCCCATCTCCTACGCATCAACGCCGATGATGCCGGTGTTCGTCATCGCCCTCTGGCTGAAGTACGGCTATTCGTCTGCTTGACAGCGAAGAGGAGCCCCCAACAGGCCGTATAGAACGGCGGCTGATCACCCCACCAGGGAAGGGCAGCGTGGCAGATGCACTACCGAGGCCTCAGGCATGCACCCGCCACGCCGCCACCGAGTGTGTAACAGCTCCCGGAAGCTAGCTCTTCAGCTTGTCTTCAGCTTGTCTACCTCTTGCTGGCTCAGGTCTTCCGCCTCCTTGAGCGCGTCGCGCACAGACGCCTCGCCGCTGCGCACCTTCTTCACCATCCGGTCCATGATGGGCAGGATTCCCTCGCCGCCCGGGATGCTGGGGACGAACCGCCCGCCGCCCATGCCGTCCACCGTCACCTTGAGGAACGGGTCGTTACGCGTGTACTCGGCGCTCTTCGCCACGCCCATGTGCACGGGCACCCGCAGGTGGAACGTGTGCCACTTGAGGTCGTTCTCCGGCAGGTACAGGTGCTCGATGAGCGCGAACGCCGCGTCAGGGTTCTTCGCTCCTTTCGGGATGTTGATCGCCCAGCCGCCCGCGTAATTGGCCACCTTCCCGCCCGCGGGCTTGGGGTAGTCCATGAAGCCGAACTTGAAGTCCGGCGCCTCCTTGGTGAAGGTGCTTGCCTTCTGGGCCACCGTGGCATACAGGTAGGTCACTTTGTTCTGGAGGAAGAGCCGTTCCTGGGGCGTCACGCCCGCCTGCGCCTTCTCCAGCGCCGGCCAGCCGCCCTGCGCCTTGAGCACCTTCTGGATCCACTCCAGCGCGCGGATCCCGCGGTCGTTGAAGATCGTGATCTTCGTCCCCTCCGCGTTGTGCACCTCGCCGCCCAGCTGCCAGAAGGGCACCAGCCATCGCTGCGTGCCGCCGCTGCCTAGGAAGGGGTCGAACGCGAACTGCGAAACCTCGTCCGGCCCCACCTGCTTCGTCATGGCGGGGAAGGTCTTCTCCAGCTCGTCCCACGTCTGCGGTGGTTTGTTCAGATCCAGCCCCGCCCGAGAATAGTGGTCCGCATTGATGTAGATCAAGCGGGTATCAATGCTGTACGGCAGCGCCCAGGTCTTCCCCTGGTGTTGCACCTCCTTCAGCTTGAGCGGCCAGATGTCCTCCGTCTTGATGGCCTTCGAGCGCTTGACGTAGTCGTCCAGCTGCACGTTGAGGCCGGACACGCCCCAGGTGGTCTGCCAATAGGACTGCGTGTGATAGAAGTCCGGCGGCGTTCCGGCTGCCACCTGCGTCTTCAGCTTATCGGCGCTCGCCTCCACCGTGTTTTCCACGGTTAGTCCGGGGTGCTGCTGACCAAACGTCTTGATGATGTCGCCGCCTACGCTCGCCGCCGGGTCGAACGTGGTGGTCGGCCACCACGCCTGGAGCGTGCCGGACAACGCCTTCGCCGTGGTCGCCGGCCGGTCGCCCCCGCCCGACCCGGAGACGCCGCACGCACCCGCCAGCGCCCCCGCCGTGCCGGCCATGAGGCCCGCTAACACTCCCCGGCGCGAGCACCATGTCCCCGGCGCCTCTGCCGTTCGCTCGCTCTCGCCCGCTCGCCCAATCACGTCCAGCATGTCTCCTTCTGCTCCTTCTTCCTTGCTTGGGTGGCTCCGCCCAGCCGCCGAGTTCCCCACACGCCACACGCGCGTCCCGCCTGTCCACAGTCTACTCCTTCTACGTCTCACAGGATCGGGCCGCCGCGCCGAACACGATGGAGCGTGTGGTGCGACACGGCGTGCCGGAGCGCCGTGACCCGACATCGGGGCGGCACCCGGCATCTCCCACGCTGAACGTGAGAAAGGAAGCCCCTATCGTGCCGCTGCCGGGTGGATCGGCTGTCTCGAGGGGTGCGAGTGGCGATAGGGGAAGGCAGCGATTGGCCCAGACCCAGCTGCGCGTACGCGGCGGTCAGCGACTCTGGTAGATGCGGTCCACCAGCTCCATCGTCTTCACCGCATCATGGAAATCACAGGAGGGCCGCCGGCCCTCCTGGATGCAGTCGATGAAGCTGCGGTGCTCGTGCCAGAACCCAAGCCAGTGGTGTTCCTGCCCGCCCAGATCCTCTCCGAACGCGTTGGACGCGAAGACCTCCGGCTCGTTCCCGTCGGCCACGAAGTGGCTCTCCCGGTCCGCATCCACATACGCTGTGGCATTCTGGCCGTGCAGCTCCGCCCGGAAGATGCGCCGGCCGGTGACATAGCTGAAGTGCAGGAGGCCCACCGCCCCGCTGGAAAAGGCGACGTGCGCCGTTACGGCATTGGCCATGGTGCCCGGCACGTAGCGGATCCTGGCATCGCTCGCCACGCGCTCCACCTCACCACCGGCCAGCCAGCGCAGGTTGTCCACCGCGTGGATGCCGTCGCACCGCAGCGGGTCGATGACCCCGTCGTACAGACCCGCCGGCCGGCTCAGGTCCGGCGTGTGCTTCAGGAAACTCACCGAGACGGTATGGATGGGGCCGCGCTCCTCCACGCGCCGCTTCAGCGCGGTCATGGCCGGGATGAACCGCCGCTGGAAGCCCACCTGGGTGGTGCAGCCGTGCGTCTCGGCCACATACGCCAGGTGCTTCGCCTGGTCCGTGGTCATCCCGAACGGCTTCTCGATGAACACGTTGCGCCCCTGCTTCAGCGCGAAGTTCACCGGCTCGAACAGATACTGCGGCGGCATGATCACGTACACCGCTTGGGGATCCACCTCCGCCAGCATCTGCTTGTAATCGCCGAACGTCCTGCCGACGCCGTACTTCGCGGCAGCCGCCTTCGCGCGCTCCGGATTCAGCTCCGCGATTCCCGCGATCTCCACATCCGGCAGGCTGGCCACGGACGGGTAGTGGTACCGGCTCGCCAGCGCCCCGGCCCCAATGAATGCCACACGTATCTTCGCCACAGCGGTTCCTCCTCATTCCCTGATCTCCCACAGCTGTCCCGGTTGTTCCTCCGGTGCCCTCACCGATCCGTCCATCGCAGCTCCGCCAGCGCCACCTCGCGGCGCTCATCCGCCGCTCGGCGGGCCGCAAAGAGCCCCAGCGCCACCGCCTCCGTCTCCGCCAGGAGCACCGTCTCCCCGCCGCCGCGCACCAGGTCGAAGAATGCTTCCAGCATGGGCGCGTAGCTTCGCCCCGGCGGGAGCGTCTGCGGCGGCTCCTTGCTGCCCCAGTGCCGCAGTTCGCTTCCCGCGACTTCCGCGATCCCGCGGCTGCCGTACGCCGCGAACTCCACGCCGCCCGTGGGCGCTCCGGAGTAGATCTCCAGCGTCGCCATCACCCCGTTCCCCCAGCGCAGGGTGGCCAGCGCCGTGTCCTCCGAGCGAGACGTAGTGAAGTGTCGCCTGTTGGAGACGCACGTCACGGAGTGCAGGTCCGGACCCAGCAGCGCCACCAGTGGCTCCATGCCGTGGATGCCCATATTCACGATCGTCCCGCCGCCCATGCGCACGTCATCCTGCCAGGTGTTCGGCTCCTTCAAGTAGCCGGCCACTGAGTGGGAGGTGGTGGCCCGCGCAGCCAGCAGCGTTCCCAGCTCCCCTCCGTCGATCATCCCCCGCAGCGCTCCCACGGCCGGATGGAACCGCAGCGACGAGCACGACATCAGCTTCGTCCCCCGCTTCTCCGCCGCAGAGAGGATGGTGCGCAGGTCCTCCGGCGTCGTGCAAATCGGCTTGTCGATGAACGTCGGGACGCCCGCCTCCAGGAAGGGCAGCGCGTACTTCGCACGGTCGCCGTTGTACGCCTCCACCAGCACCGCGTCGAGCCCCGCGCCGAGCAGCTCCCGCGGACTCCCCACCACCCGCACCCCATACTCGGCGGCGAACGCCTGCGCCCGCTCGGGCAGGTAGTCCCACAGGCACTCGATCTTCGCGCTCCGCCACCCCTCCGGCTTGGCCTCCGCCGGCAGCAGCGCCCCGTCGCGCAGCAGCCTCGCGAACGCGGTCGGGTGACTGAACCCCAGCCCCATCATCCCCAATCTGAGTGGTGCCACCTCGTTCGCCGTCATCGGTGCGTCGTCTCTCGTCGTCCATCAGGCGACCGTCGCCCGCAGCTCAACAGGATACAGAAGGGACCGCACCAAGCTGGGTTCGGTTTCAGCCTTACCGTCGTATGGCGGCCGGTCGGCTGCGGCGGACCCGCCTCGTCCCATCAGTCGCCGGGCTCAGCACACCTCATGGTGCGCCTGATGGGACGGGCCCCACCGGTATTGACGGCGCGTGTATGGTGGGCCTCAACGGTTTGCGCAAACGGTTGAGGTATGTCAAGGGTCATGACGCCGGGCTCCAGCATTAGGGACGTGGCCTGGCACGCGGCCGGCATGGAGATGGAGTTCTTCGCGCTCACCGGCGGCGCCAAGTCCCCGGACCAGGCGTGGGTCGTTGCTAAGTCCCTCACGGGCAGGGAGAACGTCTCCTGGTCCAGCGAGAACGGGTTCGGCATCCGGTCGATCAAGCGCCTTGGGGAGAGCAGGGCGTTCCTCAACCCCGCCCAGCCCCCGGCTAAGGCCTCCCTGGACACCTTCAGTTACGCCCAGTGGCGCTTCTGGCGGCACCGGGCCACCGGCGAGCTCGACGGCGCGGTGAACCGCACCGCGGGCGCCTTCCTGGCGGCGGACGCCACCACGACCGCCAAGGACGCACTGGGCGGCCTGACGCAGGAGTTCAACACCATCCTGGACCAGTTCGGCCGGAGCGTGGGCTAGCCGATGGATCTGTCCCGGTGGCTCTCCATGCCACAGCAGGTGGAGGCGCAGGTCGCCCGCTGGGAACGGGAGTTCCCCCGCCTGCTGACGGTGGACGCGGTGCCCCAGCACACGGGGCACCGCTGCCTGGCCCTCACCGTGGGTGACGCGGGCGACGTGGGCGAAGGCCCGGGACGTGGGCGGAAGCCCGCCGCCTGGTTCTGCGTGCCCCACGCCCACGAGCCGGCCGGGACCGCCGCCATCATGGACATGATTCACCAGCTGCTGGCCGGCCGAGACCTGGCCGGCCGGCCAGCGTCGTTCGATCACACGGCCGCCCGTCGCCGCCTCGTCCTCAGCTTCAACCCGGACGCTAACCCCGGAGGCCGCACGTGGTCTCCCGTGGTCTGGTGGGACGGGTCGCGCTACACCAACGAGGACTTATGGCAGTGGATGCGCGGTCTCGACCCAGAGACCGGTGGCATGTGGAAGCGCGTCGCCCGCTGGAGCCTGCGCGACGAGCACCCGCTGCGGCGCGGTATCGTGTACGAGCAGCTGAACGAGCACGAGTTCGTGGAGCCCAACCGGGACCGTGGCTCCTCCCTGGTGCGCCTCTTCCGGTCGCTCGATGCGCGCTACGGTTTCGTCCGCTCGGTGCACCTGCACCAGACCGAGTTCGAGCGCGCCCCGCACAACTGCATGGTCAACCTGCCGGTGCTGCAGCCTGAGCTGCCCCCGGCGATCCAGGACGCCAACGTGGTCTGGGCGAGCGCTACCATCGACCGCTGGCGCGCGATGGGCGCGGACCCCGTGCCGCAGCCGCGACCGTTCCCGTACTACGCGGACTCGGACAGCGTGCGCTGGTTCCGGGACAGCTGGGGCGACTCGCAGCAGCGGACCCCAGAGCTACTCGTGGAAGTCCAGAACAACAACCCGCGCACGCCGCCCGAGCAGCAGCTCGCCCTGGAGCTCGCGGCCATCACCCTGACCATCGAGCAGCTGCTCGATGCCTCCTGAGCCGGTAGCGCTGCCCCGCCCCGAGGCGGGCGGGGTGCGCCACCACTCACCTCGCCACTTCGGCCCACCCGTCCCGTGCCCCACCCCGGCGGCTTATGGCGCCAGGTGTAGGTCCAGCAGAATCACGGGCGGCAAGCAACCGCCCGCTCAACGAGCTACCGGCGCGGCATCCGCTGTGGGAGATACCGTCTTGCGGTGTCAAGGCAAGGCGGGCGCAAGGGGGCGGGAGTGAGCGATGCGCGCTGCACTCGGCCCTCGAGAGGCCGGGCCACAACCACAAACGGAACGACGCACGGAACGAGAGGAAGGCCGCTGGCGTCAGGCCGAGAGTGGCCGCGGCACCGTGTGCGCGTGGCCGTCTCCCTGGCGCACTGCTGCTGCGGGTCGGTGGGCCGGTGCGTATGGCTGGCCCGACTGCAGCAGCGCCCAGGCGAGCAGCAGCAGCTTGCGCATGACTGCGACGACTATGACCTTGGGCGGTTTCCCCCGTGTCCGCAGGCGCTCGGCGAAGGTCCGGAGCTCCGGGTTGGCTCGCATGGCAACGACGGCCGGCAGGTAGAGGGCCCGGCGCAGGTGAGCCGGGCCCAGCGAGCCGATACTGCTCCGCCCGCGGACGGACGAGCCGGAGGACCGTTCGCGGGGGCAGAGTCCTACGTAGGAGGCCACCTGCCGTGGACCGGCCAAACGGTGGAGCGGCAGACCGGACACCAGGGTGGCAGCGGTCGTGAGCCCCAGGCCGGGCACGCTCTGCACGACGCGGAGCTGCGCCCCGAGGGGCGTGTCCGCCTTCGCGAGCGTGGCAAGCTCCCGCTCGATGGCCGCGATCTGGGCAGTGATGGCCGCGAGGACCGGCGCCTGCAGGTCCGCCACGAGCGCCGGACACGACGTGTAGTCGGCCGCGTGCTGGCGATTGCGGAGCCGCTGCGCCTGGCCGACCAGGACCTCGCGCGTCGACACGAGCGCGTGCAGCTGCTGGTGGGCCGCGGAGCTCGGACTCCACGGTGCCAATTCGTGCGCCGCACAGAAGCGGGCGATGCGGCGCGCGTCGAGGGCATCGGTCTTGGTGCGCGCCAGCATCGCCTGGCCATACCGCGCGAGGCTCAGGGGGTTGCAGACGTACACCGTGTGCCCGGCGGCGTGCAGCGCCGTCGCCAGGGGCAGCGAGTAGGTGCCGGTCGCCTCCATCCCCACCCGCACGGGACGACCCGCCCCCGCCACACCTGCCAACCAGCTCACGCAGGCGCGTATCCCATCGGGCGTGTTCGCGAAGCGCTGCACGTCCGTCGCCGCGGGCCCCGCGGCGACATCAAACCACCGCGCAGAGACGTCGATTCCGAATGGAGCGCAGTCCATGGTGCTCACAGAGTTCCTCCAGGGCGCGCCCGATTTCCGCTCCGGGCCGAGCCGCACCGCACCGGCCACCCTTGTCCATGCAGGCTCATGCGCCTCGGATACCGTTCGGCCCCGGCGGTGGGCGACGGGTGCAGGGCCTCCTCTCCCAACACAGGGTCGGCACGAGTGCCGCCCTACGGGCAAAAGCAGGCTCCCTGCACCCTCCCAGAGCGCTCGCGCGCTCCTCCTGAAGATACAAGGGCAAAACTTTAAACGCGGCCCGGGAGCACGCTGCTCGACGTAACAGTATCCCCAGGACGGGGGCGCCAACAGGGCGGCACGGAGTGGCCCGAGGGTCGCACCCGCCGTGCAGCGGCAGGAACCGTGGCTTGTCTGCACCATTCCCGGTGGGAGGCAACCTCCGTCTGTGCAGCCCGTGTCCGGTCGAGCACCGCAATCGAACGGCGCCGGCTCAGTTGGGGCCTAAGTCGCCGGGGCGATAGACGTGTTTCGCAGACAGACCGGGTTTTGCCCTCCCACAGGCTGGACGAGCTGCTGCGGGGCGTGGACCTCCTGCACCACCAGGGGCCGTTCGGGAACAGCTGAGTGCTGACGAGCGCATGAAGGGTCCGGCGATCGGTGCGGGTGCGTGACGGAGCCTTACGGGAGGCGGCCGAGGATGGCCACGCGGTCGCCATCAGTCACTGGCACGGTACCGCCGCTGATGCGCAGGCGGACGCCTTCCGTCTCGACGCCGCGCTGGACGCCGACGCCGAATTGCTCGCCGGGGCTGTAGGTAAGGGGTGGATAGCGCAGGCGAAGTGTGTCGCCGGCCTCCCAGCGGTAGGTCGGACGCCAGAGCTGTGTGGGGTTGCCGTCATCGTGGATGCGAGCGAGGCCATCCTGTCCGAGCCGAAAGGTGGTGAATCGAAAGGCCGCGGCCGCGGGCCGGCGCGCGCGCACGTACAGCGTGGGAATGGCACGACGGACGACAAAACTCACCTCGGGCACCGGTTCGGCGTGGAAACCGATCACCTCGAACAAATCATCGAACTGCGCCAGTGGGGCCCCGGCGCTCCCGGCGGCTCTGGCGGCCCCGGGCCCCTCGTCTGCCGGGCGGGTGAAGGTGAAGAACGGCGGCGGCGGCGAGGCCGGTGACCCGACGAGCGGCCGCGCGTGGTCGAGACGCTCGAAGAGCACGAAGCCGTCGTTGGCGTCAAGCAGGACGTAGCGTCCGCTCGCCAGCAGCACGCTTGCCTCCGTGTACAGCTCGTCGGGGTACAGCGGGTCCGACGTGCCGGCCACGTCCACCAGCACGAACCGCGCGTCTTCGATGGCGGGAAAGACGTAGACCCGCTCCCGGTTGGAGAGATGCGGGAAGACGTTCGACTGGGCAGAGACCGGAGCGCCTGCGGGGATGCGGGCCAGGAGGGGACGGAGCCGCTCCAGCCGGCCGCTGGCCTCGGGCCAGACGTAGCGCCGCGCGGGGGGCAGGATGCCGTGCTGCCGGGACTGCACCAGGGCTCCGGTGACGGCAACGAGGGAGAGGACGAAGACGACGCCGCGTGCGTCCAATCTCAGGCGGCCGGCTGTCCAGTCGCTGACACGCCGGACCGCCAGGATGGCGGCGAAGAGGAAGCCCGGCACGGCTTCCGCCGAGTAGTGCGCGCCGCCGCCGTGCTGCCACGCGGATGAGGAGAGCCCGTTGATCGCCACGGCAGGGGCAGCCAGCGCCAGCTCGAACGGTGCCAGCAGTGCGAGGAAGCCAGTGCTGGCCGCCAGCTCCAGCACGTAGCCCACGGTAAAGCCAGGCACCGGCCAGTCCAAGCGCCCGGCGGCCAGCGCCGCGGGCCAGCCACGCAGGTGGGCGATGGCGCCCGCGTAGCGCGCCGCGAAGAGCGACGGCGCGCCGCCGCTGAAACGCGGGATGATGACCAGGAAACAGAGCGCGACCCACGCACACGACGCGCCGACGATGCCCAGCCCGAGGCGACGCTGGCCCCGCCGCAGCCAGACGTAGAGACCCATCATGGCGACGAGCAGGCCCACCTCTTCTTTGAGAAAGGCGCTCAGGATGGCGACGGCGGCAAAGGAGCGATAGCGGCGCTCCTCCAGGAGCCACAGCCCCCACAGGAGGAAGGTGGGGGCCATCGAGACAAGATGGAAGTCCGACAGGTTGGCGCCCTGGACGGAGGGATAGAGCAGGTACACGGCCGCGAAGGCGAGGCCGGCGGCGCGGCTGCCGAGGTGCCGCCGCGCCAGGAGGTAGGTGGGGACGGCGCCCAGTGCGAGCACGGCGGTGAGCACGACGATCAGCGTTTCGGGTCCCGGCCGCACCAGGTAGAGCAGCGCCAGGGGGGCGAAGAGCAGCTCCACGTGGTACGCGAGCAGCGAGTCGCGGTCGGCGCCGGGGCCGAGCTGGAGGGGCCGCCCGAACTCGGCCCCCACCTGCCCGCGGAAGACCGTGAAGCGGAAGGGCCTCCCCTGGGCCATGTTCCAGGTGATCTGGTCGGCGTAGCCCATGTCCAGCGCCTGCGACTCCAGGTTCCAGTGGCGGTACAGCGCGAGGCGCCCCGCAGCGAGCCCGTAGGCCGAGACCATCAGCGCCAGGCAGAGCGCCGCGAGTCGCGGCGCCATTCGGTGGGGGACGGTCACGCGGCGGCGGAGACCTCGATGGTGTGCTGGCCGCTGCCGCCGTTCGGCTGGGGGAGGCTGAAAGTGGCCGTCTGCACCTGCCCCGTGCCGTCGATGGCGCGGCACTGCAGCGAGAGCGTCTGCCCCGGCGCGATGTCGAACTCCGCCGTCCAGCGGACCCACGTGTCCTTGCCGAGTGGTGGCTCAAGGAAGGCCGTGGGGTTCCACGTGCGTCCGGCGTTCGCGCTGAACTGCACGGCGCCCACGCCCCGGTCGCCGGCGTAAGCGATGCCGGCGATGGCGTGGCGCCCGGGGGCGAGGCGGGCGCCGTTGGCCGGCACGTCGATGCGCGACATGGTCTTGACGATGCCGGTGCGGCTCCAGTTGCGCTGCCCGTACCAGTCCACGTGCTCGGTGCGCAGGGCGCGGATGCCCACCACCCATTTGGCGCTCTTGTAGCCGTAGCGGCCCGGCGAGAGCAGGCGCACCGGATGGCCGTGCTGGCGCGGCAGTGGCTGGCCGTTCATCTCGTAGACCAGCAGCGTGTCGGGGTTGGTCGCCAGCGCGGGCGGGATGGCGCTGGAGTACTCGTCCGCGCCCGTGACCTGCAGGCTGACGGTGCCGGGCTTGAGGCCGCCGGCCAGCTCCAGTACGTCGCGCAGGCGGGCGCCCGTCCACTGGGCGGTGCTGATCAGGTCGCAGCCGAAGTAGGTGAGCTCGCACGCGGCGGTGAAGTTGGAGATGCACTCGAGCGTCTTGTGCACCTCTACCGCCGGCAGGCCTCGAAGCGTGCGGAAGTCCAGCTGCACCGGGCGGTTGACCTCGCCGTCGAGCACGAGGCGCCACGCCTCCGCTTCCAGCACCGGGTCGGCGACGGCGTTCTTGGCCACGACGTAGTGCGCCGCCGTCGGTGTGACGAGCGCCGCCAGCTCGCCCTTCTGGCGCACCGCCGCCGTGAGCGCGCCATCCTGGTCGCGCGTCAGCTGCCGGGTAGCAGGCGCGGCGGGCGGCGGTGACGTGTCCTGCGTCGCTGCTGGTGCGTCGGGGGCGGGCTCTGCAGGCACGGCCGCCGGGCCGGGGGCCGGCAGCGGCGCCGATTCTGTGGGTGCGCTCGTCGCCCGTGCAATGAGCTCGGGGGTGAGCACGGTGGGCGCGTCGCGCAGCCCGGGATGGACCGGGGGGGCCGGTGCCGGCGCCGAGGCACCCCCGACGTCGGGCGGCAGCTGCGCGAGCGGAAGGCTGCTGCCTGCAGCACCCCCGCCGATGGAGGCCTGGCGCCACGCGGTGGCGTACGCGACGCCGGTGCCGGCGGCGCTGAGCGCCAGCGCCCGACGCGAACCGGGAGCGCGGGAGCGGCCGGAGATCGGCGGGGAACCGCTGGAGGCATGCGCGGGGCTGCCGAACGCCCGCCCGGCGAGCAGTACCGTGCCGTAGCCCAGGGCGATGCAGGCGTAGGCCGCGTTGGCGAGCAGCGGATGCTGGGGCAGCGCGGCGCCGAAGAAGCCACCGCCGGTGAGCGGCATGAGGATCCCCATGGCGACGATGTAGAGCGCCGCGGCCAGGCCCAGGACGGCCAGCGGGGACCAGCGGCGCCAGAGGGCGAGGGCGCCCAAGCCGACCAGGGAGGCGGTCATGACGGCGCCGCTGCCGTACAGCGCCAGCACTTTGGCCTGCGGCCCAAGCGTTTGGATGCCGCTGGCGAAGGCGTCGATTGGCACGTAGAGGAGCAGCCACTCCATCATGCGCTCGGGCAGGGTGCGCACCTGGAAGGCGGCCCGCAGCGCGAACGTCAGCCCCATGGCGGCCACCGCGGCAAGCACGCCCCACGCCAGCGGCCAGACGGCGGAGCGGAGCCGGCTCATTGCCTGTCCTTTCCTGCGGGCGCGAGGGAGGTGCCAGCGTGTGCGGTGGCCTGGGCGGTGGCGTCGGTGCCGGCCTGGGCGCTGGCGTGGGAGCCGGCCATCGGCGCGTCCAGCGTGTGCAACGCCGCGCGCGTGTGTGGCGCCACGTCCGGGCCCGCGTCGGCCAGGGACGCACGCAGCCGGGTCAGTGCCGCGGCGTCGTCCACGTCGCCCCATTCGGGGAGGAGATGCGTGCGCAGGGCGCGCGCGGCGCAGCGGCGCAGCGTCTCGGCGGTAACGTCGTTCGTGCTCCAGGTCATGTCTCGGAACAGCTCCGGGTGCAGCCGGCGCGCCGCCAGCAGGTAGTAGCCACCGTCGTCGCTCGGTCCCAGAGCCATATCGTCGTTCCCTTCCAGGGCGGCGAATGCCTGGGCGACGACCGCAGGCGGCAGCGTAGGGGTGTCCGCGCCGAGCACCGCCACCGCGGCGTAGCCGTCTCGTAAGCCCTGCTCGAATGCCGATTCGAGCGCTGCGCCCAATCCCGTGCCGCGCTGGACGTGGACCGAAGCTGCGCCGGCGTACGGGAGCAGCGCGGCGCGCTCGTCCTCGTCGCGACAGAGCAGGCGCACGTCCACTGCGGCGCCGCGCGTGAGGGCGATGGTGTCTCGCAGGAAGGCGCCGGCGAGGTGCGCGGCCTGGCCGGACGTCAGCGGCGGGCAGAGGCGCGTCTTGGCCTGGCCCGCGAGCGGCGCCTTGGCCACCACGTATACCACGCTCCTGGACGGCGGGGTGGCCATCACGCGGGCGGCCCTGCCCCACGGCACACGGGAGGCACTCTGCCGCCGCTGTCACCGTTGAGGCCGCTGTTATCCACGGCCGGCCCGGCGGCGTCGGCCGGCCCGGCGGCGTCGGCCGGCCCGATGGTGAGGGCGCCGGCGTGATTGAGCTGGTGGAGCACCTCCAGCGTCTCCTGGTTACCCCAGTGCTCCACCTGCTTGCCGTCCGCGAGGCGGATGATGTCGATGGCCGTCCAGCGCACCCGCAGCCCCGTGGGGGGAATACCGCAGAAGGCGCCGCGGTGGGTGGCGGTGGCGGTGGAGCGGACGACCACCCGGTCCCCCTCGGCGATCAGGTCGTCGATAGAAAGGCGGAAGTCCGGAAAGGCGGCCCAAAAGCGTGGCAGGGCCTCCTTCAGCCCGCGCAGGCCCGGCGCCTGGCCGGGCAGAGGGGCGCGCTCGACATACCCTTCGGCGATGAGCTCGTCGGCGACCTCGATCCGCCCCGCGCTGAACAGCTCCTCCATCAGTCGGCGCACGACGTGCTTGTTCCCGCCCACCGTTCCAGGCGAGTCCGGGCGCTCACGCGAACCCGCAGGGCGCGGCGCCTCCGGCGCAGCGGTCACGGGCTGTACGCTGCCGGGGCACCGGCCGGCAGCGCTCCAGGGCCATACCTGCTGTGGCGTCGATGCCTCACGACGGCTCACGGCGGAGCGTGAGCGCCGCGGAGTTGATGCAGTAGCGCTGGCCGGTGGGGCGGGGGCCGTCCGGGAACACGTGGCCGAGGTGGCCGCCACAGGCGCTGCAGTGCACCTCCGTGCGCTTCATCCACAGCATGCCATCAACTTCGGTGCCGATACTGCCTTCCAGCGGCGCCCAGAAGCTGGGCCAGCCGGTGCCGGAGTCGTACTTTTGATCCGAGCGGAACAGCGCCTGTCCGCACCCGGCGCACCGGTAGGTCCCCTCGTCCTTGGTGTGAGCGTACTCCCCCGTGAACGCCCGCTCGGTCCCCTTCTGGCGCAGCACGTAGTACTGCTCCGGGGTCAGCCTCAGGTGCCATTCGGCGTCGCTCAGCTCGACGGTGACGCCCATGTCCTCGCCGTAGATCGTCACGACGACGTTGACGCCGTCGCTGAACGCTTCGACCAGCATCCAGGAGTCCGTCGGGTT